>JBCCRH010000040.1:0-22133 GCA_039208045.1 Bacteroidota bacterium | reverse complement strand
GCTAATGAGGTCGAGCACTTTGATGGAGGCACCGACAATTGCTGGAGCTAAGGTATTAGAGAACAAGTAGGGTCTAGAGCGCTGTCGCAACATATCAACAATTTCTTTTCTAGCGGCGGTGAAGCCACCGGAAGCGCCGCCTAGGGCCTTTCCGTAAGTACCTGTAATGATGTCGACACGGCCCATCGCATTGCGATACTCGTGGGTGCCGCGACCTGTTTTTCCAACAAAACCAGTGGAGTGGCAATCGTCTACCATCACCATTGCGTCGTACTTTTCTGCTAGGTCACATATCTTATCAATTTGAGCGATGGTGCCATCCATAGAGAACACGCCATCTGTGGCAATCATCCGCCGTCTGGCGCCTTGGGCTTCAATTAGTTTGGCTTCCAAGTCGGCCATATCGTTAGTGGCATAGCGGTAGCGGGCTGCTTTGCAAAGTCGTATACCATCGATGATGGAGGCGTGGTTGAGCGCATCGGAGATGATGGCATCTTCTTTATTGAGTAGCGGTTCAAAAAGCCCACCATTGGCGTCGAAGGCAGCGGCATAGAGGATTGTATCTTCCATGCCTAAAAATTCGGCGGTTTTTTGCTCTAGTTCCTTGTGAATATCCTGGGTGCCGCAAATGAAGCGTACAGACGACATCCCAAAACCGTGCGTATCAATAGCATCCTTGGCTGCTTCAATAACTGCTGGATGGGAAGAAAGTCCTAAGTAATTATTAGCACAAAAATTTAGTACTTCTTTACCGGTAGAAGTTTTGATGGCAGCGGATTGTGGGGTAACGATCACGCGTTCTTCCTTGTACAACCCTGCTTCTTTAATATCATCTAGCTCGTGCTGGAGCGTTGGTTCTACTGTTTTATACATGTTTGATTTATTTTATGTGTGTGTTATTGGTGTACTGGGCTTATCTTGCTCAGATGCCTCTGTGTACGATTGGTGCTTAAACGCTCAATCATTTCTTGGGTGATGCGTTGTAAGCTATATTCGGGTCGCCAATTCCAGTCAGTGCGGGCATTGGTATCGTCTGTACTGGAGGGCCAGCTATCTGCAATGTGCTGCCTAAAGTCGGGCTTGTAGGTAACTTCAAAATTTGGGATGAACTGGCGTATGGAAGCCACCTGCTCAGCAGGGGTAAAATCGGTTCCTGAGATATTATAACTGGTTCTCACCAAAAGCTGTTTGGCGGGGGCATGCATAATTTCTACGGTAGCCCGAATGGCATCATCCATATACATCATAGGGAGGCGCGTGTCCGCTTGTAGGAAACATTGAAAGGGTTCTTTGTTAACGGCCTTGTGGTAAATCTCAACAGCATAATCGGTAGTACCGCCACCGGGCATCGACTGGTAGCCAATGATGCCTGGATAGCGTACAGAGCGTACATCTACTTGATGCTTCAAGTGATAATATTGGCACCAATGTTCCCCTGCTACTTTGCTAATGCCATACACGGTAGTGGGGATGAGTGGTGAAAATTGTGGGGTTTGGTCCTTGGAGACGTGTGCCCCGAAAACAGCGATAGAGCTCGGGAAAAATACTTTGAGCTGAAAATGCTTGGCTGCCTCCAAAATATTGAACAAACCAGACATATTGATGGTCCACGCTCGCTGTGGGTTTAGCTCTCCTTTAGCAGACAAAATGGCAGCAAGGTGATAAATTGTCGTGATTTTATGGGTTTGGATCGTCTGAAAGAGTTGCTCTTTATCGAGTACATCCAGTAGTTCGAAAGGCTCAATATCTGCTTTTGGCTTTCTGATATCGGTGGCTAAAACATGGAATTGTCCATGCATTTGGCGCAATGTTTCGGTGAGCACAGCGCCAATTTGGCCATTGGCACCTGTGATCAGGATTTTTTCTTTACGCATGTGGTGGTGGTTAAGGCTTTTTAATATCGCTTGCGATATGATGTACTTATGTTAGGCAAAGTTTTAACAAAGGTAGTGCTAAAAAGTTAAAAATGATGAGGTAGGACTAGACAGGTTAGGGTAAACGCACCAAATGTTTTTTGCCCTAAATAGGAAAAGAGGGGAGTGCTGGCAAAAAGTTGTAGGTGCCTGCCTTGTAGTCGATGCTTCCGCAAAAGGTTTGGATGCCATTGGTGAGCACTAGGTATTGAACTTGCAGCTCCATGTTGTAGGTGATGATCTGGTGCAAGACTTTGTCGTCAATCTTTACCCTTGGTGCTTTGCATTCTACTATTAGCCAGGGGTTTATCTCTGGATCGTAAACTAAAATGTCACAGCGCTTTTGGAGGGTATTGACTGTCAGTTGTTGCTCAATGCCAATGAAGTTTTTATTGTACTTCTTCTCTTGAATTAGATATTGGAGGAAGAGCTGTCGAACGAGTTCTTCGGGTAAGAGGACGAGCCATTTTTTCCGAAAGGGATCATAAATCCAGCGCTTGTCATCTGCTTTTTTGGTGGTGAGATCGGATTGGAAGCGGGTAAGTTGGAGGTCGATCATAGGAAGGAGTAGTCAAGCTTCAGCCTATGGCTGGAGCTTGACTTTGATTATAGCGCATAATTACTTGATAATAAGCGGAATTGTCTTTTGCCCTTTGTTGGTGCGAATACCCACTAGGTAGGTGCCTTTTGCACTAAGGTCAGCAGCATTTACTTGAAAGCTATGTATGCCCGCATTAAGAGATCCTGAAAAAAGTTGGTTGACTACTATGCCATCAGGAGCAATCGTTACAATCTGAGCATTTTCTAAGTTGGTAGTTGCTTCGATTTGTAAGGTGCTAGTAGTGGTGGTGACGGTTGGAAATAGCTTAATAGTAGCGTCCGTTTGACTGAGCTGGTTAGTAGAAGAAACGGTACTTACAACATCCGTAAAGTTGACGTTGATGAATTTATACTGTGTCTCATTGCTACCATCAAATTGCCAGATCACTGCTGCAATAAGCATATTATCGAGTGCTGGTATATTTTCAGCTCCGACTGATGTAGAAAAGCTCGAACTGATGACTTGGTTCATGCTAACTGATCCGCTAACCAATGGCCCTTCAAAGCCATTCCCATTCAAGTTAGTACGTAATACATTAGTGTGGGTAGTATTCGTTCCCCGATTAGCCTGTGTAGCTACTACTTCTTTTTCGATTACAAAAAGGGACAGTCGATAATCACCTTCTGTTGCGGTGAAAAATTGTGTCTCTACGTTTATTGCAATCGTCCCATCGCTAGGATCGTGTGTTATTTCAAGGCCGCTCTGTGCAGTAGGCGTGGAAGTAAAATTCGACTCAATAGCACTGATAATATTATTCTCGACCGTGCTAGAGCCATTCCCAAAATTCGCTTCACCTACGTAGAATACAGGCTGATAAAAAGAACTTTCGATATTATCGATCAGGTCTTTAGCAGTACTGCTATACAGATTACTGGAGGAAGAATGATGCGCCTTGATACTAATCGACTTGTCATTGTAATTGTTGGTGATATTTTCCATCATGTCCCAAGCATAATTGCCACAATTTGGACACCAAGTCGCCGTTCGTTTAGTGACAAGGGAGTACTGTACTTCAGGAATATCAAGGGTCTGTGCTTTGAGGCTAAGACCACTAATAATGGTAATAAGAAAGCTGAGTATAATTTTATTCATATTGATAAGTTTTTTGCAAGTATGCTTAGTTTTTTTTGAAACTCAAAACGAAGTAGCCCTTGGTGTCGGGCTTTATTCTAAAATGGTGATCAATTCGTAAGCCTACGATCCAGATAATCTCTTGTTTGGCATTTTCTACCACCCAAATGCGATCCTTCTCGATCCGATTGAGCTTCTGATGGGTATAAAAATCTTGAAGTTTCTGAGTCTTTCCTTTCATGCCAAGCGGGTGGAAAAAATCACCTGCTCTCCAATGCCTAAATATTAGTGGGAAGGCTTCCTCCGTCATATCAAGGCAGACTGTAAAATTGTTCTGATAAAATAAGCCTGGCCTCCCTTCTGCTTGTTCAATAAACACTGTGCCATCGGGTAGTGTAAGTTGTTCCTGCCCAATTGGCAGCTCGTACTGTACGGCTTCCAGCTGTTGCAAGCTGTCGATTACCAGTGTTTTACGATCTACAATTAATTGATAATCCTTCGACAAAAATTGCTTTCCTGCTTTATGGTTGGGATATTGATCGAGCACGTTTAGTAGCTGCCCAATTTGATCGCCGTTAAAGCCATAGGTTTGTAGGCCTTCAAATAGTATGGTATTTCTGGCTGGATGATTGAGCAAGGGTACAAAATCGATATGCAGGCTAGTGTCGTTTTCACTAGACAAATCTTCTAATTGCCTCTGAATCGCCCAATGATACAAGTGTTCTGCTTCTTGGATACGCTGTATGGTAGATTGAGCACTTTGCTCAAAAGCGGGATTTAGCGCTTGTAAGGTAGGTACTACATGGTGGCGAATCTGATTGCGAGCGTATTTATCGGAAGCATTGGAGCTATCTTCCCGCCATTGAATGTGCTGGAATTTAGCGAAAGCGATAAGTTGCTCCCGGCTTGCAAAGAGCAAGGGGCGCACAATAAGGCCATTTTTCTGAGGAATACCATGTAGTCCTCTGATACCACATCCTTTGGTAAAATTGTATAAAAAGGTTTCTATGGAATCATTGAGGTGGTGTGCTGTGAGTATCCATTGGAATTGATGTTCGTGGCGCATTTGTTCGAGCCAATCGTAGCGCAATCGCCTGGCTACTAGTTGAATGGAGCTTTTTTCTTCCTCTGCTACTTCAAGGGTTTTGAAAGTAGTACTGTAGAAAGGAATGGCTTGTTCTTTTGCCCAAGCTTCCAAGAAGGCAGCGTCGCCGTCTGATTCGGCTCCTCGGAGCTGAAAATTGCAATGTGCCAGTGCGAAGGTGTAGCCTGCTTGCAGGCAAAGGTGCGCTAGGGTCATGGAATCGAGCCCTCCGCTTACGGCAATGAGTAATCGGTCAGAGGGGATGAAGAGCCCTTGTTGGTGGATATGGTCTTTGAAATTTTGGAGGAGGTTCTGCATTGTTGGTTTCAATGAAGTTGCGCTCAAATTACTTTTTTGCTGGGCCATCCCGCCAAGGTATACCCTAGATTTTAAAGGGCAGTATCTATACCATAATTCTGGCGGATGAGGTCTTGGGTAGCTTCGAGGGCCCAGAATACATCGAAGGTGGTGCCTTGGGTACGGCGGGCACCGAGCGCATTGGCGTACTGGGCGGCTCGTACATAGGCACTAGCATCATCGATGAGGCCATAAGCGAGGCCGCCGGCGAAGGAATCACCACAGCCAGTAGTATCAATGACTTCGTCCACTTTTACAGAAGGGACAAACTGCTTTTCGAATGTACCATTGGTCTGGTGGTACACCATACAGCCACGGGAGTCGAGGGTGATGTAGAGGGCTTTTACGCCACGTTCTAGTACATATTTAGCCAAGGCGTCCATCTCGTCTTCTGTGAGTTCTTGGTAGGTCTCGTTGAGTTCAGAAGCATCAAATTCTTTCTTGAACCAGCAACAGCCTGCTTCTTCGATATTCATTTTGAGGACATCGATATAAGGAAGCCACAAGTCGCGCTCGACCCAAAAGCGGCGAAGCCGATGGCCCGTGGTTGTAGCTACCGTAGTAGGGCCGTGTGCATCAAAAATGATAAGTGGGTGGTGGGACGTATTTTCTTTGATATATCGAAGCGTAGCTAGCGGCACTTCGTAATCAGTAATGGGGACACCCACAAAAATATCGCAATCTAAGAACGGCGCTACGTCTTCAGGCCCTATGGGGGGCATAAAAGCGGTTTGCTTTTCCAAGCGATTATTTTGATCTACAAACTTGAGTTCTATGACGTCGCCTTGGTCTTTTTCCGTAAGGATACCTTCCATGCGAATGTTGCCAATGGGCGCAAATAGCTCTTCCACAGCCTCATAATCCTCTTGCCGTATGTGGGCAATAGGGAGTACTTCGCCCTGCCCTTTCAGCAATTTGGCTAGACCAATAACGGGATGAGTGACGCAGCCATATTTTTCAATCTCCTGCCCTTTGGCAGTCGTGATATGATCGTATGGAATCGGGCCTAAGACCGCAATTTTTTTCATGATAGGGAGACGTTAAGCGATGGTTGATAGAATAAAACAAATATACTACACTACTTGTAGTTGACCAGTTCAATTGGCTTTCAATTATTCAGGCTTGTCACCAGTACGCTTTAGCTTGCGCTGCATAACCGGTACGTCTTTTACGACCATCATGTAGGTGTTCTTGGTGCGCTCTTCTTGTAGTACAATTTTGCCACTCTGCAAGCTCTCTATTAATGGACGCTGGTAGTGCCTAACGGTAATCAGCTCTAGCCCACGGTCAATAATGACCTTAAAATCTCCTTGAATCAACTCTGCAAAACGATCGATTTTATCATCAATATCATTGACACATAAGGCAAAACTAATGGCCGTATTCTGCATCATATTGACTTGGATACGCATCTCTGCAATTTTCTGGAACAGATAGCTCATGTGATGTTCTGCTACAAACGAGAAATCGCGGGTAGAAATGAGCAGCAGCGCCTGATCTTGCTCGACGGTGACGATGGATGGGTAAGTATCTTCTACTTCATCGGAGATGTAAGTGCCTGCACCTGCTGGATCAATAAAGGATTTTACATACAGTGGAATACTTTTATTTTGAAGCGGCTTGATGGTCTTTGGGTGAATGACTTTAGCTCCGTAATAGGTCATCTCAATAGCTTCGCGGTACGAAAGTCGATCGATTTTAATCACATTTTCGAAGATGCGGGGATCAGCAGTTAGTACGCCCGGCACATCTTTCCAAATGGTCATGTCTTGTGCATCTAAGCAGTAAGAAAAAATGGCCGCTGTATAATCGGAGCCTTCTCGGCCGAGTGTGATCGTGAAATTCTCGGTGGTACTGCCAATAAAGCCCTGCGTAATTACAAAGCCATTGCCCGACTCTACCATCGGCTTTGCCGTTTTTTGGCAGCGTTCTAGGGTCTCTTTCCACTGTACCCAACCTTCGCGGAAAATATCGTCTGTTAGAATAATATCGCGCGCATCCAGCCATTGGGTGGGTAAATCGGACGTATTGAGGTAGGCCTGTACAATTTTAGAAGAGACTAACTCGCCAACACCTACAATCTGGTCATAGGTATAGTCGTAGTTGTAGTGTGGTTCTTCTTCTAAAGCCCATTCTATTTCTACGAAGGTGTCGTTTACGGCATCATATACCTCGTGCTGATCGCCAAATAGCGCTTGGATGATTTCATAGTGCGCCCTTTTGACTTGTTCCAACAGGCCAGTAGCTTCTCCATTTTGAGCGGCGTGAGCAGCTACTACCTTTTCCAAGGCATTAGTGGTTTTGCCCATTGCAGATACTACGATTAGCAATTGCTCGTCTTTATAGTCCTGCAGAATATTCGCTACATTTCGTACGGCTTCAGCATCCTTCAAGGATGCGCCCCCAAATTTGAACACTCTAATTGGCTTACTCATAAACGTCTAATTTTGAGCAACAGTCAAAGAATAACTCCTCGATTTATGGCTGGCTCTTTTGCTCCAATACTGCGTTGAATCCCGATAATTATCGGGACGCAGATGCTCCCCGATAGCTATCGGGGTCGCTTGCGTTTTTCGCCTTGTCTTAGAGCAAAACCCCCTTGCCAAAATGCGGAACTTATTCTTTGGCTGTTACTAAGAATGCGCAAAGATATGTACTCAGGGGGAATATTTTTTCTACTTTTAGCATCTAAATAGCGATGCTCTTGTTCTGCTTTGCAGAATTTCAAATGAATTATATCAAAATCTAAGCTATGTCCAATGAGTTGTACGATGCCCTGACGGTCTTAGTGGTGGGGATGCTGACGGTATTTACTATTTTGCTGCTGGTGGTATGGTGTGGGCAATTGATTATTCGAGTAGTAAATGCCCTGCACCGGCCCGTTGTGGAGGGAGCGGCAGATTCGAGTACTACTTCAAGCGGATCATTTGACGCGAACAATATAGACAAAAAGCAAGTGGCCGCTATCGTTGCTGCGGTACAGCAAGTAACGCAGGGCAAAGGCCAATTAGTAGCTATAGAAAAATTGGAAGACTGACCATTATTCAAATACAAGAACTAACCAAGCTAACCAAATTATGGGTCGTGAGATAAAATTATGCCTCGTATACCGAGATATGTGGCAATCCTCCGGGAAGTATATGCCGCGTGTAGACCAGTTGACGAGAGTTGCAGAGCCAATCATAGACATGGGCTGCTTCGCCCGCGTAGAGACCAATGGAGGTGGATTTGAACAGATTAACTTACTTTTTGGAGAAAATCCTAACCAATCTGTCCGTGCCTGGACACAGCCTTTTAATGATGCGGGCATTCAAACTCAGATGCTAGAGCGAGGGCTGAATGCACTGCGCATGAGCCCAGTACCTGCCGATGTGCGCAAGCTGATGTTTAAGGTGAAAAAGCTGCAAGGAACCGATATTTCCCGCTCTTTCGACGGCCTTAATAATCCTCAAAACTTAGCTAATTCCTTCAAATTTGCCGAAGAGGGGGGGATGATTGCGCAGGCTGCATTGTCGATTACGTACTCTCCGGTACACACTGTCGATTATTATATTGATTTAGCAGATGCTTATATTGAACTGGGGGCGCATGAGATTGCGATCAAAGATATGGCAGGTATTGGTCGGCCTGTTTCTATTGGTAAGATGGTGAAGGGGATAAGAGAGCGTCATCCTGATATTTTAATTCAGTATCATGGGCACTCCACGCCTGGTTTTTCGGTAGCTTCTTCTTTGGAAGCAGCTCGCAACGGAGCAGATATAATCGATGTGGGGATGGAGCCTCTCTCTTGGGGAACAGGGCATGCTGATTTGCTAACGATACACGAAATGCTGCGTGATGCTGGTTTTTCTTTACCAGAAATCAATACCAAAGCTTATATGCAGGTGCGTAGCTTGACCCAAGAGTTTATCGATGACTTCTTGGGCTACTATATCACGCCGAAGAATCGCTATATGAATTCGCTCTTGATTGGTCCTGGTCTACCGGGAGGGATGATGGGGAGTTTGATGGCTGATTTGGAGAAAAACTTGCAGTCTGTCAATAAGTGGTTGACTAAAAATGGCAAGGCTAAGATGAGTACCGATGAGTTGTTACTCAAACTTTTTGAAGAGGTAGAGTACGCTTGGCCTCGCTTGGGCTACCCGCCACTAGTGACGCCTTTTAGCCAGTATGTGAAGAATGTAAGCTTGATGAATGCCATTGCTCAGATAAAAGGCAAGCCGCGCTGGTCACTGATTGATGAAAATACCTGGGGCATGATTTTGGGGCGCTCTGGTAAGCTGTCGGGCCCACTGGGGCAAGAAATTTTGGATTTAGCGAAAGCGCAAAACCGCAGTTTCTTTGAGGGTGTACCACAAGATTTGTACCCAGATGAGCTAGAGCTCTTTGCTCGTAAGATGGATGAAAGGGGCTGGGATTATGGGCAGGATGATGAGGAATTATTGGAGTATGCACTGCATCCTCCACAATATGAGGATTATAAATCAGGCAAGGCGAAGGAACGCTTCTTAGAGGATTTGGAAAAACGAAAAAAAGCAAAGCTAGGCACCCTTACTGTCCCTGTAGCGGCACCTGCTACTGCACCTGCACCGCTACCCAAAACGATGACCATTGATGTAGATGGCACGCCATTTAGGGTAACCGTAAACTATGGAGCACCTACACCTGCATCCACTGCTGAAGCACCAGCTATGCCAAAGGAGACGCCACCAGTTTCTAATGGCAATGGTAATTATAAAGATATTGTCGCCCCACTAGAGGGTAAATTTTACCTAACTAAAGATTCCTCTGAAAAGGCAGTGAAGGTAGGCGACCAAGTGAAGAAAGGAGATACGGTTGCTTATATCGAATCGATGAAGGTGATCAATGCCGTGACAGCCGACGAAAGTGGGACGGTGGTGGAAATCGTGGCCACACATGGAGAAGAGATTGAAGAAGATGACGTCATTTTAAAACTACGCTAAGCAATAAGAACTATGTGGGATATTTTGCGAAAGCTGTTTGAAATGACTGCCTTGCAGGAATTAGTGGAAAGCCCAGGGAGTATCCTGATGCTGGGCATTGGCTTCTTCTTGCTGTATTTGGGGATCAAAAAACGCTACGAACCGCTACTGTTGGTGCCTATTGCTTTTGGCATCTTATTAGGCAATTTTCCGGGAGGCAATATGAATGTGGTGCCTTCGGAAGGGACGGAAATTATGAATATGAGCATCATCGAGATTGCCTCCAATTATGGGATCATGAATATGCTCTATTATGCGCTCATCAAAACGGGACTGCTGCCACCTCTGATCTTTATGGGGGTGGGAGCTTTGACGGACTTTGGCCCTATGCTGCGCAACTTGCGCTTAGCTTTTTTTGGGGCTGCCGCCCAAATAGGCATTTTTACCGTGCTCATTTCGGCAGTACTCATTGGCTTTTCACCACAAGAAGCGAGTGCGCTCGGGATTATTGGGGGGGCGGACGGGCCTACTGCGATTTATACCGCCATCAAATTGGCGCCTAATTTATTAGGGCCCATTGCGATTGCAGCTTATTCGTATATGGCACTAGTGCCGGTGATTATTCCTTTTGTGGTACGTTTTACGGTCAGCAAGAAGGAGCTGCTTATCAATATGAAGGAGCAAGAAAAGAAGTATCCCAACAAAGTGAAGATTAAAGATTTGCGGACGGTAAAAATTGTCTTTCCAATTGTATTAGCTACCATTGTCGCCTTATTGGTACCTTCTTCTGTGCCTTTGGTGGGGCTATTACTGTTCGGCAATTTGGTAAAAGAAATCGGTTCGGATACCAGCCGCTTGTTTAAGGCTGCTTCGGATACGATCATGAACACGGCTACTATCTTTTTGGGTTTAACCATTGGCGCCACTATGACGGCGACTACTTTTCTGAATACCGAAACTCTGTTGATTGTGGGTGGTGGATTCTTGGCGTTTGCCATTTCTATTGCAGGGGGGATATTTGCAGTGAAGTTATATAATATATTTGCGCAAAAGAAGATTAACCCACTGATTGGCGCTACCGGCCTGAGCGCGGTGCCGATGGCCTCACGAGTGGCTAATGAGATTGCCTTGAAGCATGACCCTAGGAATCACATTTTGCAGTATGCGATGTCGAGTAATATTTCGGGGGTGATTGGTTCGGCGGTGGCGGCTGGGGTGTTGATTTCATTTTTTGGATAGTGCAACACCTCGGAGCCCTAAACACCTCCGAGTCCTTAAGGACTCCGAGGTGTTTAGGGCTCCGAGGTGCGGAGGTGCGACCAATAAGCAGATACGAAAAAATAATTCAATCATTAGATACGACGATTATGAAAAGAGGAACACTACTTCCACTAGTCTTAGCCACGGTACTCCTAGGAGCCTTCACCTATGGCGAGCTAACTAAAGATATTTCCAAAGCAGATGCTAAAGGAGCAGCCAATGTGATGGGCTTAGAGTTTACCAACACAGAGCTTGATTCTTTGATGCCTGCCCTGACTGAGTTTAGAAATGCGTACATCAAAAACCGCGATCAGCAGTTGGACAATGGCGTTTATCCAGCCTTGCTATTTAATCCAATGCCAGCAGGGTTTAGATTGCCAAAGGGCAAGCAGGGGAGAGTGACCATGAGAGGGGTGGGTGATATAAAAATGCCCAAAGATCGTAATAAGCTAGCCTTCTTCTCGGTACGGCAGTTGGCAGAACTCATCAAGACGAAGCAAATCAGCTCAGTAGAGCTGACGCAATTTTTTATGGATCGCCTAAAGAAATATGATGATAAAGTAAAGTGTGTGATCAACTTTACTGAAGAATTGGCATTAGCGCAAGCTAAAAAAGCAGACGAAGAAATTGGGAAAGGAAATTATAAAGGCTTGTTACATGGTATTCCATACGGCATAAAAGATTTATTCGCCACTAAGGTATCCAAAACGACCTGGGGTGCTAAACCCTACAAGGATCAGGCTTTTGATTACAATGCTACGGTGGTAGAGAAGTTAGAGCGGGCAGGCGCTATCCTGGTTGCCAAAATGTCGGTGGGAGCGCTGGCAATGGGAGATGTTTGGTTTGGTGGAATGACGCGCAATCCTTGGGATTTGGAAACGGGTTCGAGCGGTTCTTCGGCGGGCTCAGCAGCAGCAGTATCGGCAGGGCTATTACCGTTTGCTATCGGTACAGAGACGCTAGGCTCTATTGTTTCCCCTTCTACAGTGTGTGGAACAACAGGCCTGCGGCCTACTTTCGGACGAGTATCGCGCTATGGCGCAATGGCACTCACTTGGTCGATGGATAAGGTAGGGCCGATTTGTCGCACAGCAGAAGATTGCGCCATCGTTTTTGATGCCATCAAAGGAGCAGATGGTAAAGACCCAACAGTCGTCGATGCACCTTTCCGTTACACTTCGGGCTTTCAGCCAAAATCCATTAAAGTAGGCTATTTGAAAAGTGCTTTTGATAAACCCTATCCTTTCCACGATCAGGATAGCGTGGCACTTAGAGTCTTTAAAAAGTTGGGGGTAGAACTCGTTCCTATCGAATTGCCTGAATACCCAGATATTACTCATATTCTGACTGCTGAAGCTGCCGCTGCTTTTGATGACCTCACGCGTAGTGGAAAGGACGACGAGCTGACTCGTCAGATCAAGTCGGCCTGGCCCAACTTGTTCCGCCAAGCGCGCTTCGTACCTGCGGTGGAGTACATCCAGGCGAATCGCCTACGCACCAAGTTGATGCAGCAAATGGAAGAGCAGGTATTCAAAAAGGTAGATGCTTATATCCACCCTTCTTGGGCAAGTTCTAGCTTAAGAATTACCAACTTTACAGGGCATCCTTGTGTGGTTGTTCCAAATGGCTTTCAAGAAAATGGGAAGCCTACTAGTATTACCATTACCGGTAAATTATACGACGAAGGCGCCATACTAGGCTTAGCCAATGCCTTTCAAGGAGCTAGCTTCTTCCACCGCAAACATCCAGACTTAGAGAAATAAGAAATAGACTTGTTTCGTCAGCCATTAAAATAGTTGGCGAAACAAGTCCATCACTACTACTTTCCTTTCCATTCAATATCCCATCTGGAAAGATAATCAGCAAGTGGGCCAAGACCCATTTCCGCCCGCCTTTCATCTACCTGCTCTGGATTGGCAATAGGTGCAGGCTCGTAGGCTCCTGTTTCCTCATTGCGTTGCACTTGGCTGCCATAAATCTGAGGTCGGCCATTGCGCATTTCTACTCGATCAATCAGTAACGCCAAGGAAGATTTCGATAGTTCACCTTTATCTGCTGCTTCCTTGAGCATTGGCAGATATTTTTCTTGTATGTCCAGGTCTGCATGTTGGATCACTAAAAAAGCAGTGCTGGCTAGCCTTCCACCTACCAATGTTTTTCCAGGGTAGCCATGTTCTTCAATGATCGCAAGCACTCGTTCTGTATTTAACGAATCTAGGAGATTTTGCTTGTACCAGAGTTCTTGCATTTGTGGCGATTCCCACCCAAAAGCTTTATTGACTGAGTCCATCATCATGCGATAGCGCTGATCCTTTTCTCGAATATCACGTAGTTCTTCCATGAGGGGCTTATTAAGACTTGCCTCCACAATATCTGCCTTATCCTGCATCTTTTTCATTACTGTATTCCAGCGATCCAGTTTGCGGATGCTATTAAAATCGGGGTCTTTTTTGGCCCAAGCTACATCCGTCCAGCCCTGATTAACGGCATCTTCTAGGCGATCCAATGCTTTTTCAGCCTCTCCAGCCAAAGCCCAGCTGCAAGCGGCATTGTAGTAGACGACACCAGAAATATCTGGCTTCAGTTCTATGGTCTTGTCATAGGCTTTCGCTGACGCGAAATAGTCTTTTTCCTGATACAGCTTGTCGCCTTTTGCTAAGTAATCGGTAAAGCTCTGGCTGTAAGCTACCGAGCAAAAGCTGCTCAGCAACAAGCAGAATAATAGTTTCTTCATTTGTTTTTAAGTTTGTTGTATTCCTTAATTATAAATGATCTCTCACAGCGGATTCCCCGATCGCTATCGGGGTTAGCGCGTGCTAGGTTTTTTTATTTAGAGCTTGGCCCGTGCTTAGTGGATTTGCAATCCGCGAGGTTGATAACTAATTTAGATGATACGCAAAGGTCAATGGAAAATGTAGTAACATATCAGTACTATTCTTTGCTACTATTTTGGTAATTAGAACACTAGTTTTGGGACCCATTTTTCGAATGATCTCTTGGATTTCCTTCCTGTTAACTCGATCGGTGGTAAATCGTAATACATCGCCTTTCTCCGCAACGAATAGCAGGTCAAATTGCTGTAGTACTAGCTTTTCCTCTCCAACTTGGAGCTGGATTTCTTGCTTGCTTTGCTGCTTAAATTCTTTGAGATTATAAACCGTCTGGTCGTCTACTCCTACTAATGTTCCCCATTGTAAGACTACTGATTTTTCCTTAAAGTCATAATACTCGGGAAGGTTATCAATATTTAATGGGTTTCGCATCAGCACTTTTCGCTGTTCCAGGGTGGAAGCGGGAAGCAGGGCATCATCTAAGGTGATGACTCGATTGATGGTTTTAAAATCGGGGATATGGTAGACCTGTACCTCTGGTTTGTCTTTATACATATCATACATCCAGCGATAGCGCTGATCGGCGGTATCAATTTTGATAATCGTCGGTTGGTTAGGGCGATTAACAAGTTGGAAGGCATTGATCGATGGATCGATATAAATGCCTGGCGAGGAACTGGCTTGCGGTTCTGCTGAACGCTTTACTTTTACTTGAAACGAGAGCGAGTTAGTCGGTTCATTTTCCTCAGGCAAGCGAGCACTAAAATAAAAGGTCTCATATCCTTCATCTAATTTTTGTAGGATAATATCAAGATGACGGGACTCTAGCAAAGGACTCTCATTCACTTCATATACTCCATTTTCCTGCATCATCCAGCGATAAAAAGAAAAGAAATCACTAAGCGTTAGGGTGTTAGCGGAGACTGGATTGAACCCTATCACACTCATGGGTAGATCTCGATAGTAGACGGCAATATCTTCCAGTAGGATAGTTCTAAATGCTTGTTCAGAGAGCGTAATGGTTCCAACATATGAATTGGAGTTGGCAGCCTTTGGAATGGGGATTTGAATACCTCCCCATTCGACCATATAACTGGATTGATGAAATGCAGGCCTGGGAATATTGGGTGGAATGACAGTACTTGCCTTTTGGGTAAAAATAGGCCATCGTTCTTTGAGATAGGGCGTTCCAATTTCTTCCCATGAAGCATTAGTTTGTTCTTCTTCCCAAACGACCCTTCCCACAAAAGCTGACTGTCTTTCTGTACGAATTAAAATGGTCAAGCTTTCTCCAGACGTATCAGCCGCATTGATCAAGTCTTGCACACAAGTAATTCTGTAGTTGGGCTCAAAGTCACAGTTTTTCTCTTCCCCATTAGCCAGAAGTGATAGTGCAATACGCTTCACCTCGCGCTCCTTCCCATCTTCTAGCTGTACTTTTGGGGTGCTATTCATCAAGATCTCTAGCACTTTAGCAGGTATTTGAGACGTAGGTACCTCGAAGTCAAATGACTTATCCACCTCAGCAAGCGGAATCATATAGTCCTTTAACGCTAGATAGGGGCCACTAGGCGGGATGGCGCGGGCCTGGCGAATATCGCTATCAACATGGCAACATATGGTTACGCTCATTCCATCTCCTTCGTTCTGTATATATTCGGAGAAAAAGAAGACATTATCAACGTAGGTTTTGTCATTGGTGACATTGATAATGCTACAATAACTTTTATCATTTACCTTGAAGCGTAAGTAAGCAGTAAATACCTCGCCAAGTGGCTGTATTCGCTCCGTAAATAGATGCGTTTTATGAGCAGCAAAATTAAATTGCTGCCCATTTTCCTCACTAAGGCGTACATCGACCAAGACACTTTCAAATGGTATTTTATAATGCTGCCCTGTTAGCACAAAGGGCTGATTGATTAGCTGTTTAAATAAAGCTGGACTCACATGGGCCACGTCTAAGGACATTTCCCCAAACTCATTCATACTAGCTAGCGGAAATTGTTGATCTCCCCAGTACAGCAGTGATGGTTCTTCTAATATTTCAGATGCTATCGAAATTACTGGCTGCTCCGCCATCTCTTCAATAAAGCCTTCTGCATTGCGGAAAGGCTGCGTAATCGGATCAGGCAATTGCTCTACTAAGTTGAAGGAAAACAGGAGCAATAGACTACCCAGTAATGGCAAGGACAACATATACTTCACATATTTCCACTTGCTCGATTCTCCGCGCGCCAGCATCTTCAGGCGCTTGCGCACAATGGCCGCAAAGTTATTGGCCAAGGGGTGGGCGCTTTCGCTTAAATAGCTGTGCGTAGCCAAAAAAGTCGCATAGCTATACGCGGAGCCAATTTGCTTCGACATATAAGAATCGGCAATGTACTCATGCGTTTCGCGCAAGCTATTCCGAAACCAGTAAATAAGTGGATTAAACCATTTGAGGATGACACAAAACTCCATGAGCAGCACATCAAAGCTATGCTTTTGGCGGACATGCACGAGCTCGTGCTCCAGAATAATGCGCTTTTCATCAGAGAGGGAACGTTGGTTCCAAAAAACATAACTAAAAAAGCTCGCTGCGGGAATGCTAGCATCGGTTTCCACTAGGGTAAAAGAAGCTTGTCGAGATCGGCGACTTTTCTGGATTAGCTTAAACAAGCGGAAAAGGCCAATGCCCAATCGGATAGCCATAAAAAGAGCACCAAGTAAATAGACGAAAAAGAGTAGATCGGCTACTGTCAGCTGAAAAGCAGGGGTTGGCTCGGTCATTTGGTTCCAGAATTCCTCCTGCACACCTTGTGCATTCGAAACAATGGGATAGATCAATGGATATTGCTGACTTGTGGTAGAAAAGGATAAATCAATATTGATGAGCGGAATGCTCAAGGCCATAAACGGGCTTGACAACAAATAGATACGGTTGAGCTGAAAAAAGGTCTCTTTTCGCAACACCAAATAGTAAAAAGCATACAAGAGGACGAGGCAACTACTCGATTCGAAAAGATATTGTACAAGCGTATGCATAGCGTGGAAGATTGAGGGGTGAAGAGTTAAGCTTGGTCTTGTTTACGGATTTCTTCTAATAGCTGATTGAGTTCCTTGGGATCCATCTGCTCTTCTTCTACAAAGTAAGAGAGCACTTGCTTAGTAGAACCACCAAAAAACTGATTGACAAAGGCTTTAAAGTTCTTTTTCCGGTACTCTGCCATTTCAACGATGGGAAAATAGCGATGGGACTTCCCAAAAGATTCATGACTCAGAAATCCCTCTTGCTCTAGTTTTCGTACTAAAGAAGAAAGCGTGGTGATGGGTGGTTTAGGAGGAGCAATCTCTGCCAAAATTTCTTTGACAAAGGCCTTTTTTAAGCGCCAAAGAATGCGCATGACCTCCTCTTCTTTTTGATTTAATCGCTTCATGACACTAATCTATAACTTTTAATTCATTTTGTCAACGAAATTTTCGTTGATCAAACTTTTTTCCCCCTTTTTTCCGTTTTTTATACTAAACAACACCCCTATGGTAGGTACAAAGCCGCTTATTCAACTCTTGTTCTCTTTCTCATTGCTGTTACTGTATGCTGGATTAGCAGCCCAGACTTCTGCACTCCCTTCGCTAGCCAAGAAACAACAAGGGGAGGAGGCTGCTCAGTCGTACTGGGAATTAGCCCAATCCTACGCAGATCCTACTTTAAACTACTACCAACCTGATTCGGCATACCTCTATGCGGCAGAGACGGGGAATGCGCTCAAAAAATTAAGCAAACGAGCAAAAAATCGTTTAGCGGAAGTGGGCGTTTCTGCTAAAAGTGCTCGGCGCTTGCGCTCTAAGATGAAAGAGCAGGCATTGGAGGTGGCGCTTTCGCAAAATACGCTTTCAGCCATAGAAGGCTACATAGACCGCTATCCAAGGATTGCTCGCAAGCTAGAGGAGCGCGCACTAGCACAGTTTTATAAGCTTAAGCTAGATGCCTTGGTGCAAGCCGGGGATTTTGACAATTTTTTGGCATTTTATCAAAAGGAAGAGTCTGAGTTGAAGAAATCAGAGAAGACCTTGCAAAACGCTTATAATCTGGCGGCCTACCAATTGTATTTTGCGCAGCACGATGCAACTGACCTGCTGGACTTAATCGGCCTAATTGAAGTTTTTCCTCGCTTAGCAGCCCAAGTGGATGGCGCTCTGGCTGCAGCAGTAGCTAAAAAACCTTATATCGATTTAATCGAAAAGCGCCTCAAGCGAGTTAAGAAAAAGTATATTCCTAAAACGGTCTGGGCGATTTATGAGTACTACCGCTTCGAAGGTAGCCTCGAGCAATTGTTCGGTTTTGGTAATAATTACCCTCAATATGTGAATGATAGTCGCTATCGTCGCGATTTAGCAATAGCTAAAAAAGCGGTACCGCTCTGGGAGGGCTTAAGTAATGATAAATTGGGATTACTCTCTGAGTACATACTGGATGCAGCACCCTGCTACGATGCCTTCTTCTTCTTGCAAAGTCTCATCAAACCGCTAATTGATACAGAGCAATGGGCCGAAGCTATTCAGCAAGTGGAGCAGTACCAGTCAGCATTTGGCGAAAGCCACCCTTTAATCGTAGGCTTACTGGCGCTGCTAAAGTCAGAAGAGCAAAAAGCATCCGTTGAGGACTTGGGCTTTAGTATCAATACTGTAGCTGGCGAATATTCTCCTGTCATTACTGCGGACGAAGCACAAATCTTCTTCTGCCGGAAGATGGCGAATGGGGATGAAGAAATATACGTGGCAGAACGAACAGGCGATGTATGGACAGGCGCAAAAGCGTTGAAGGGAATAAATAGTGTGGAAAAATTTGAGGCGCCTTTAGCCATCTCTACCGATGGGAATACGCTCTTGTTATTTCAAAATGGAGAAGTGAAAATGAGCAAAAGAGGGCAGAGGGGATGGGAGGAGCCAAGAGATTTATTCCCTGGCATTAAAAAGAAGTTTTGGCAGGGGGGAACTTCTATCTCTAGCGATGGAAAAGTAATCATTTTTGCAGCACGACGAGAAGATCGTATAGGCCTGCCCATTCAAAATAATGTTGATCTATTCATTACAGTGGAGCAGGAAGATGGTACTTGGAGTAAACCGATGAATATGGGTTTAAATATCAACACTCCTTTGGAAGAACGGTCTCCTTTTCTACATCCAGACATGCGCACCTTGTATTTTAGCTCCAATGGCCGAGGTGGGTTGGGTAATATGGATGTTTTCAAAACGACTAGAGTAGGAGATAGCTGGACCGAATGGACGACCCCTGTAAACTTGGGCAAGGCCATCAATACCAGTGGTAGAGATTGGGGGTATCGGATCAACACTGCTGGTGATAAAGCCTATTTTGCAGCAGATACAGAGTATTTTAAAGAAAACCTCTTTGCCGTAGAGCTTCCTCAAGCGGTGCGGCCCAATCAAGTAGCTACGATCTCCGGCCTGCTGCGTGGGATCAACGATGAGGCGATTGTTGGAACCATCAAGATTGAAAATCTAGAAACTGGGGAAATAGTGAGTATAGTGGAACCCGATCCGATGACCGGGAAGTTTATTATTACCTTGCCGGTGGGCGTACGCTATGGTTATGTGGTAGAGGGGGATAATCTCTTTCCCAAGGCAAATAACCTAGACCTACGCACCAATCCTGAGCAATTGAGGTATACCGAAAATATCCAAGTGCCTACCATCGATCAAATGGTGGAGAAGACACTCGCGATTCCCTTAAAAAATCTATTTTTTGAAACGAGCAAGTATGAGATTCAACCTACTTCTTATTTGGAGTTGGATCGTTTGCAGCAGCTTTTAGAGCAGTATGATCTGAGCATCGAAGTAAGTGGCCATACGGACAATGTGGGCGGGGCTGCCTACAATAAAACGCTTTCGCGCAATAGAGCGAATGCTGTGCGCGATTACTTGATACAAAAAGGCAGCGATCCCAGCCGGATCAAAGCAAAAGGCGAAGGCGCCGACCAAGCCGTTGCTTCTAATGAAGATGAAGCGGGCAGAGCACTTAACCGGCGTGTAGAAATCCGGTTTTTACCTAATGATAAATAGACATTATAATGAAATCCCCAATCCTAATTACCGTCTTTGCTTTTCTTTCTTACTCCTTAATGGGCCAAGCCTCCTTTACCAAAGGGGTGCTAACCTACAAAGTCACCGAGGTAGATGCCGAAGACTACCGCCTCAACATGCTCAACGGCTTGGAGGTAGACATCCATTTTACGCCCCAGCGTCAGTTGACCACTATGAGTGCGCTATTTGGTATGGTTTCCCAAAAAGTGCTCATTCAAAAAATGGAGCAAACAGTTGATCTGTTTTCGAGTATGATGGGACGCAATTATCACGTGCAGTTTACGCCTGAAGATCAGCAAAAGAAAGAAGACGTAAAATCGTCGATTCAATATTTCCCAAAGGAGACGAAACAAATTGCAGGATATACTACGTATAAAGCTATCGTGACGAATACTAAAGGCGATAAAGTTCGCACTTATGAGCTGTATATTACCGAAGATTTAGTACTAGACGTGGAAGTGATGCGCGATGTAGATGGCTTGGAAGATTTAAAAGGCCTCCCATTGCAGTATACCATTAATAACCCCAAGCTTAAGCTCACCTTCTCAGCTACGGCTGTACAGCAAAAAATCGACCTTTCGGTCTTCGATTTTGACCAAACAGGCTACGAAACGATTAGTCCAAAGGAGATGAAAGAGAAAAAGATTTTTGGGTTTTAAAAAAAGCCACCTTCAAACAAATCCCATATCTGATCTCTAGGCGGATCGGCTTCAATTTTGACAGCTACCTTTTTCACAGGATGAATAAACTCCATGGAGCGGCAGTGCAAATGGATACAGCCATCTTGATTGGGGGTGCGATAGCCGTACTTGATGTCCCCCCGAATAGGGTGGCCAATTTTAGCGAGTTGCACCCGGATTTGGTGGGGACGTCCTGTGAGGGGATGTACTTTGAGTAAGTGGTGGGTACCGATCTGTCCCAATAGCTCGTAGTCGAGCACTGCTTTTTTTGCCGCTTTTATCTTCTGGCTATTGGATATTTTAGCAATATTCCGCGTGGCATCTTTATGGATGTAATGCTCTAAGTGCCCTTTTATGGGTTCTGGTCGCTGCTCCACAATTGCCCAATAGGTTTTTTTTATTTCTCGCTCTCTGAATAGTGTATTCATGCGCGTCAGGCCTTTGCTCGTACGTGCAAAAATGACCGCGCCACTCACTGGCCGATCCAATCGATGGATTACCCCTAAGAATACCGCTCCTGGCTTTTTGTAGCGCACTTTGATGTATTCTTTGGTAAATTCAGAGAGGGGTTTATCTCCCGTATCATCTCCTTGAACTAGCCATCCTCCAGGCTTGTTAACTGCAATGAGGTGGTTATCCTCGTATAAAACTTGTACATCCATAATTGCCACAAAAGTAGGAAACCTACTGCACTATTGCATCAAAAACGAACATTCATGAATCTTTCCTTAGGATTTTCTCCTTGTCCCAATGATACCTTCATTTTTGACGCCATGATACATGGCAAGATAGATACGGAAGGCCTAAGTTTTGAAGTGCAGCTCGGTGATGTAGAAGAGCTGAATCAGAAGGCTTTCGCCAAAACGCTAGCTATTACCAAGCTTAGTTTTCATGCGTATGCGCATTTGGTGGAAGATTATGCGCTATTGGATGCGGGGAGCGCGCTGGGGAATAATTGTGGCCCTTTACTGATCGCTAAGCAGCCACTAGCTCCAACTACCATTGAGAAAGGCCCCATTGCTATCCCTGGAAAATACACTACTGCTAATTTTTTATTGGGCTTAGCCTATCCCACTGCATCGAACAAAATATCGATGTTATTTTCCGATATCGAACAGGCAGTAGTAGATGAACAAGTAGTGGCTGGCCTTATCATTCACGAAAACCGATTTACCTACCAAGATAAAGGTTTAGTAAAGCTAATTGATCTGGGAGAATACTGGGAAACCACCACTCAAATGCCGATTCCATTAGGAGGGATTGTGGTTAATCGAAAACTTCCTGCGGAGGTACAGCAAAAAGTAAACCGCGT
>JBCCRH010000039.1:0-22409 GCA_039208045.1 Bacteroidota bacterium | reverse complement strand
GAACCCGACGATCAGGGCCGTCGCCTAGTCTTCTTCCAACTCAACGGACAGACGCGTTCTATCCCACTTATCGATGAGAAGATTCCCACAACAAAAGTGGTGCACCGGAAGGCAGAGCGGGAAAATGAGGTTGGCTCTCCACTACAGGGTAGTCTTGCTAAAATCTTGGTTAAAGAAGGAGAAGAAGTGGCAGCTAACGCCCCGCTCTTCATCATCGAAGCCATGAAAATGGAATCTACGATTACGGCGCCCATGGCTGGGGTAGTAAAGAAAATCTTCCTTTCGGAAAAAACACTAGTCGAGCAGAATGATTTGGTGGTGGAGTTGGATAGTTTAGGGGTTTAGGAGTTTTGGGGTTTAAGGGTTTTGGATGACGGATTACGAGTGACGAGTGAGGCCCAATATTGGATATTTAAGCACAGCAACAACCAAGTAATATCCAATATTTCGCCAAGCATAACTCTATATTCTAAGCAAGTAATACCCAATATTTCGCCAAGCGTAACCAAGTAATACCCCATATTCCAACCAAGTAATACCCCATATTTCGCCAAGCATCGCGATTTGTCAAAACAGAGTCCTTATTTATACTAATTCAAAATAAGCTTTGAAAGCCTGATTCGAATGTCCTACTTTTATAGTTGAACTATAAGAAAAGGAAACGCATGAAATCGGTTCAGCCTATGAAAAAGCAATACTTATCCATTTTATTTTTTCTGTTTTTGCTAGCTGGGCAGCTTCGGGCGCAGCAGCTTAGTGGAACGGTAAGGGAGGCTAGCTCGAATACGCCCATAGAATTTGCTACAGTAAGCCTGATCAATGCTGCTGATAGTAGCCTCATAGAGGGGACTACCACAGGGATTGATGGCACATTTTTGCTACCTGCTCCACAACAGCCTGCTTGGATTGAAGTGCGATTTATAGGTTTTGGGCCCGTGCGAATAACAGACCTTAGCGAAGTGAATTTAGGAGATATTCTCTTGGGTGGAGCTAGTCAGACACTAGATGAAATAACTGTACGAGCAGAGCGGAGCCAGACGGAATTTCGCCTGGATCGGCGCGTATTCAATGTCGGTAAAGACTTAAGCTCTGGTGGCGCAACGGCTTTAGAAGTCTTGAATAATGTGCCATCGGTTACGGTAAGTATCGAAGGGCAGATTGCGCTTAGGGGGAGCAATGGGGTGCAAATTTTAATTAATGGCAAGCCTTCTGTGGTGGCGGCTGAAGGGGGCAATGCGCTGGGTACCATCACTGCCGATATGATTGAAAGGGTAGAGGTAATTACCAATCCATCAGCTAAATACGAGGCAGCAGGTACGGCGGGTATTATTAATATCGTACTAAAAAAAGAGGATCGACGTGGGCTAAACGGTTCAGTAACTCTCAATACCGGTATGCCTAACAATCACAGTATTGGGCTAAGTGTTAATCGTCGTACTGAGCACTTCAACCTATTTGGGCAGCTCGGGGCAGGCTATCGAACATTTCCAGCTGATTTAGTCACCCGCAACACTAACCTCCTCACTGGGAATAGCCTTCAGAGCAATGGCAATACCGATAAAAATGAAACCTTTACCAATCTGATTCTTGGGATGGACTACCATATTGATGCCAACAATGTCCTTTCCTTAACGGGCCACTTTGCTTATGAGTGGGAAGATGAGTTTAGCAGTCTGCGATTTGGTCAACTCAATCCATCTGGAGCACTCACCAGTGACTTATTGCGTAAGGAAGTTACAGAGGCCACTAATCCGAAATGGCAATATGAGCTTCGCTATCAACGCAAGTTTCCTATGCCAAGCGCCACAGCTGGGGATGACCGCAAGCATGAGCTATTGGTAAGCGCCATCGGGAATAGTTTTACCAAAGATCAAGGGAGTATTTTCCGAACGGAAGTATTCAGTGGAGACGTCATTTTTGGCGACCAACGCACTCGTACTGATTTTGGAGAAACCGAATACATGTTCGGAATTGACTATATGCGCCCAATCGGCAGGACGATGAGCCTAGAAGTGGGTGGACAGTACTTATTTACAGATACGGGTAATGACTTTTCAGTGAGCGACTGGCAAGGTGGAGAGTTTGTCTTAGTCCCTGACTTTACTAATATCTTTTCATTCGATCAAGGGGTGAGCGCGGCCTATGCTACCTTAGCATACGAGGGGGAACGCTGGGGCGTAAAAGGCGGGCTGCGCCTGGAGCTCACTCAGGTGACCACCTTACTGGAAACAACTAGAGAGAGCAATGGACTAAACTACCTCGACCTCTTTCCTTCCCTGCATACCAGTTATACTGTCAATGAACAAATCAGCCTTCAAGCGGGCTATAGTCGCCGCATCTATCGGCCAGGACTGTGGGAACTCAATCCTTTCCTCAATATCCGGAATAGCTTCAATATTCGCACAGGGAATCCCGATCTTGGAGCCGAATATACCGATAGCTATGAAGTAACAGGTATCTGGACAGCTGGGGTCTTGAGTACTAATATTAGCGCCTATTACCGCTTTACGGATCGTGCTATCGATCGCTTAACCTTTTTAGAAAACGGCATCAATATTACGCGCCCCGTCAATTTAGGCACCACTGCGGCCAGTGGTCTCGAATTCAATGCCAAGCTAATTGCTGCCGAATGGCTCATTTTCAATACCGATCTTAACTATAATGCCTTCCGTCGCGACGCGGAGCTAGACGGGCAAAACTTTGACTTCTCTGCAGATCAGTTTTGGGGACGGCTCACCGCCAAGACAAAACCCACTACCACCCTAGAAATAGAGCTTACCGGCAATTATCGGTCGGGCTATCAAACCCTACAAGGGCGCATTAGTCCTACCGGCTGGCTAGATTTGGGAGCTCGGCAAAAGCTAGCTGGTGGGCGCTGGGTACTCAACCTTTCCATCAGAGATGTCTTTATCACTCGCATTTTCGAATCCCAGCTCACACAGAATAACTTTACCCTTTATGATTGGTCGCGTCGTGGCCGCTTCGTCATCTTCGGCGTGAGCTATGGGTTTGGCAAGGGAGAGGCAATGCAATTTGCCGGGCAGAAGCAGTTTTAGGGAAGGAGTTTGGGAGTTGAGGGGTTTGGGGGGTTTGGGGGTTTAAGGGTTTTGGATGACGCATTACGAGTGACGAGTGAGGTCCAATATTGGATATTTAAGCAAGGCAATAGCCAAGTAATATCCAATATTTCGCCAAGCATAACCAGTAATGCCCCATATTCTAAGCAAGCAATATCCAATATTTCGTCAAGCTGAGGCGTTCAGTTATTATTTTTTTCGTTTAAAATATCAGTCAAGTATATTTTATCGAATGCTTCGGTATAGTTGTCCGTGATGGTTTTTCCACTTCGATAGTATACTTCAGCTTTTTCAAGATGTGCAGCATATTGTTCCCGTTGATTGAGTTGCTTATTGCATAGTGCCATATAGTAGTAGGTATCGCTCATGTAGTCATTGACTTCAACTTGCCTATTCAAATAGTGTAATGCCTGATCAAAATTCCCTAATTCATATTCTACTACTCCTAAGTGATAATAGTCATAAAGGCCTTCAGTATAGTTGTCTGATTGTAGATGCTGAAGCATCAATTGCCTAGCCTGCTCTAGCTGGCCTAAGCCTTTGTAAGATAAGGCTAAAGCAAAATTTAAATGATAATCGCCAGTTTGACCATATCCAATATCATAATGCACTAAAGATTGAAGCTGTTGTATATCGTTAATGGCACCTTGATAATCCCTTAGAAATTGAAGCCTACACCAACCCCTATATCCTAAATATTCTTTAGGAGACAATTCAACAGCTTTATCGATCATTGCTTTCCACTCTATAAATAGTCCTCTTTTCAGATAGGGAACCGCTTTTTCCATGTATGAGTATGCAAAATCAGGGCATAATGCTATTGACTTTTCAAAGCGCCTCTGAGATTGATGGGAGCCTTGCCTATATCTAATGGCTTTCATCGCTTGCTGACAAGATTGATAGCAAGTAGTGTTACTTTTATAAATTTCGCAATTAGGTGGGGCATACAAATGCCAGCTTGCGAACACCAAAACTAGAAGTAGGATTTTCTTTTTCATGTGTGCAAAAATTTTTCTGCGCAGGGCAATATGCAGAAAAATTTCTGCACACATGTAACCGCTACGCTCTCGCATCATCTTTTTTAATCATGCCCTTGCGTGATATTATGATTAAATAAGATCATGCTCGTTTCATGGAAGTATTTCTATCACTTGTCCTTTTTGGATTTTAAAAGTGAGATACTGATAAAAATCATAAGTAGTATTTCTTCTTTTCCGAGGAACCCAATCGGTTAGATTCTTTACAAGCCTCAATAATTGACTGGTAATTTGAGGATCAAATGTTTTAGGCTGATAAGAAAAATCCATTTCTTCCACCCTAAATCGCCCTGGTGCTCCTTCACAATTAACAATAAACCTGATGGTCAGGTAGCCATTCTCTTGCGCTGCCTCAGGAAAGCTGTATTCACTTAGGATAGCTTGTTCGAGCGCTCTTTTCTCTCCCCTATACGATGGAGGGGCATCAGATGATCTTCTAAGGTAATATTGTTTGATGTTTCTTTCATTGCATACTTTGAAATTTTCATCATCTATGGAAGCGTCAAATGGGATATCTCCTACATTTTGATAACCATCTTGCATACAGCCAGTTACCAAAATTATTAAGGTTAAGAGCGTTAATTTATACATTTGCTGGCTGTTAATGTTATGGTACTCAATAGTCTAGATAAGGTCAAAATTCAAGCCTTGAAGGTTAGGTTTCACCCAAGCGGCTCTGCCTTGAGTCGACATTAGGTAGTCTTTACTGTAGAACAGAAAGGGAAGCCGGGCACTGCTATATTTACTTTTTAAGAATTGCTCTATTAGTGCTATTAGGTCTCCTTTATGGCGCTGCAAGTACTGATCGAGGAGCCAAATCCAGAATAGGGTCATAGTTTCGTGGTAGCCACTTTGGTGGTCGTTTTTGCCGCCTAGGCTAGCATTGTAGGTGATAATGCCACTGCGCAGATGACAGGTAGCTTGATCTTTCGTGTAATGGGTCAAGTACCAGAGGCCAACTGTTAAGTGCGCTTCGTGCGTCCAGGCTTTTTCAGGGAGTGACTTATTCTGAAAAGCTTTGACGAGATTGTCGACAGATTCTGAAGTGATCATTTTGATCTAGTCGTTTAGGATATGGAGCCAAATTAGTACTTTTTACTTAATCCTATTTCATTTGAGATAAAGGAAATGATTAGGGGAATATTCCTAATCATTTCCATCAATACCTTTAGTTTCTTCCTGCAATGACCCCACCATCAGTATCCCAGATCGCTCCGGTAACCCAAGATGTACGATCCGAAAGCAAAAAGAGGATTGTATTTGCGATGTCATCCGGCGTACCAATGCGTCCGATCGGATGGAAGTCATCAAATCCTTTAAGTGCCTCTTCTGCTGCTGCTTGCCCGCCGAATACTCCGTGATATACAGGTGTTTTCACAACAGCAGGGGAAACAGCGTTGACCCGAATATTATAATCTGCCAGTTCCATCGCAAGATGTTGAGTTAGAGAGTGCAAGCCAGCTTTTTGCATGGAATAGGCAGAAGAAGGAGTTGCCTTCACCGCTTGCTTAGCCCACATAGAACCAACATTGACAATAGAGCCGCCACCATTTTCTTTCATCTTTTTAGCAATGGCCTGGGTCAAGAAAAAGAATCCTCTATTGAGGTTGAGGTAAGCGTCATAGTCTTCCAAGGTGTGCTCTAAAAAAGGCTTAGGGCCAAAAATACCAGAAGAGTTCACCAAAAAGTCTATGCTAGAAAACTGGTTAATTTTCGCTATCAGACTATTCAATTGCTCGATACTTGAAATATCTGTTTGATGCTTAACTAGCTTAGGATGATCCGCTACTTTGGCAGGATTCCTTCCAATAATATGCACCTCAGTGCCTGCTTCTAGCAATTGCATAGTAGTAGCCTTACCAATACCACTAGTTCCGCCTACAATTATGGCAACTTTGTTTTTAAATGAATTCATAATGTTAGATTATAGACAGACAAGTCTGTCTTAGTGATTGAAAATTTTTATTTCAAAATAAGATGACAAATTTGCTTTGCTTCTTTGATCGGCCAATCGGATTGATGTAGATGACTTTCGGCCACTGCACCTTCGTATAACAAATAAATTTGCCTCGATATGCTAGAGACTTTTTCCTTCGAAAAACCACTAATATTAGTATGGACTAGCCTTTCGATTATACGTAGGAATGCATTTTTTTGCATTTGTATTTCGTTTCTGATCCGCTCATTATCTTTTGGAATTTCCGCTACCGTTTTGATACACCAGCATCCATTAAAATCACGATCTTGGAAGAAGGCTTGCAAAAAGTCGAATAGACCGATTAGTTGGCTAATCCCCTTAGGTTTTGCCTCACAGAAGCTAGCTATATCTTCCAAGAAAGTCGTATTCTTAAATTGGAGATAAGCAATGCAAATATCTTCTTTCGATTTGAAGTGATTGTATAATGTCGCTTTAGCGATGCCTGCTGATGCGATAATTTCATTAATTCCTGTGGAGTTGTAACCATTTTTGTAAAATAATAGAGAAGCTGTTTCCGTAATATGTTGTTTGATATCTGATCGCATGCTGCAAATATAATTAGAATACATAAGACAGACAAGTCTGTCTATAGTATTAACCTTTTTAATCCAACTTCAATAGATTACGACTACACCCTAACTGAAGCATGCAGTTGTTCCAAGCTTTGCTTTATTTCTTTTCTCGACCGCTGACGCTGCAACTCAATAGGTGGTACTGCCCTGGCGCCGCAGTCTGAAATGGGGCAGCGCTCGCAAGTGGTATGTACCTGCTTAACTTTCAGCTTTGGATCATCAATAAACTTGAATAGACGTCGTAGCTTATCATCGATTAGTAGCCCGATGGTGAAGCTGACGCTAAAATCAGGCTTGTTGTGTTCGGGCTTCGCCATGCAGATGCAGAGGTAGGATTTTTGGGTATCCCAATAGTTAGAGATTTGGGCACCGACCAGTCCGCCAGTATAATTCTCGATGCTTTGCTGTGCTTTGAGCTGGCGGATGAGGTTGATGGAAATCCAGCGGCGGCAGTAGTGTTCATCGAGTTGGTTGGCATGGGGGGAATGCAGCTGGGAGAGGTGCATCTCCTTGGTCATTTTAAATTTCTGGAGATCGGGGCCGGTGTAAAAGCGAAGGAAAAAGAGGTTATCGATATTGAAATGGCGGGGTAGAATATTAGCAAAACGCTGAAGTAGCATTTCTTGAGATACGTGGTACTTATTTAGTAGATCATGAAATTGATCCGCTTGCCAATACTGCCATTGGGCCATTGTTTCGACTTCTTGAATCATAGCATCTTCTTGCAGCAGTAGAGCTACCGCAAAGTAAGAAGCCTTGAAATTAGCGAGTAATTTCTCGAATGATTCTACTTCTATCATCCGTGTTTCAAGAGGGCGTACCTCGGGCTTCAGTACTTGGAATCCAATTTCTTTGGCCAACAGAAAGTTCTCAGAAGCAACTTCCAGATTATCATTTATATACAGTACTCGTTGCTTGGGGACAAAGAACGAACGAACCTCCTTCAGCTCTGGCTTTGTATGGAGCAGTTCTCGATTCACTACAATACCAAACTCTTCCATGAGTAGGCGCTCTAGCTCATTAGGCTTAAAGCCAATACGTGCAGCAATCTTCTTAGTCGCACTAAAAGTTTGCACAGCTTGCTCAATGTCTTTGAAGTAGTTGTTTTGGATGTCTTGGAAGGAACGTAGAGCCGCTCGGTAGAAGTCCTCGCCCTGCAGGTGATAGTTGCGTGTGATTTTGAGTACTGTACTGATGAATGCATTTACTTTATCTGGGGCTTGCACCAGTAGTTCCATCAGTTTGGTTAGGCTGATGCCAAATAGATCTAAGGGGAAGAGTTTCAGAAAATCAGACTGCACCAGATCAATAATGGGCTGTAGGCGCTTGTCGGCTTCAAGTGAGACTAGGTAATTGTAATTAGTACCTAAGGCTTTCGCCAAAGCGATAATTTTATCGGCTTTCGGATACTTTTTCCCTTTCTCAATATTATGCAAATAAGAGATAGCGAGGCCCGTCTTATCCGATAATTGTTGATACGATAGACTGTTATCTCTTCGCAGCTGGTGAATTTTTAGACCAAAAATCAGCTTTATAATCGCAGCTTCGTTCATCTGTTTCAGGTATTAAAGTGCATTGTTCGGCATAAAGGTACAAAAAAGAAAAATATTCATTTAGAGAAAATTTCTCTAAAAAAGAAAAAATGATGTAACTTGCAGCCATCAAGAGCAGGAACGCCTGTTTTGTGTCCTAATCAAATCTACAATCCAATTACAAATCGAGGAACACCTCACAAATTAGCTGACATGGAAAAATTTGGCATTAAAAATCCAACTGCTAATCTCCAGACACTTGGTTTTAAGAACGTAAAAGCTTTCTGGAATCTCAGTCCAGAACAACTCATCGAATCTGCAATCGCTCGTGGGCAAGGGCAACTCTCTGATGCTGGCGCTTTAGTCGTCTACACGGGAGAATTTACAGGTCGATCACCCCAAGATCGTTTTATTGTAAAAGATGACATCACCAGCCAAACGGTAGACTGGGGGGCTATTAATCAGCCCTTCCGATCGGCGCATTATGCCCAATTACGTGAAAAAGTAGTCAATTATCTGGATAGGCGGGAGGTGTTTGTGAGGGATGCCTATGCTTGTGCAGATGAAGACTATCGCTTGAATATTCGTTTGGTATCAGAATATCCGTGGAGCAATCAGTTTGCCTACAATATGTTTTTGCGCCCAACAGAGGAGGAGGTGCTCGGTTTTGAGCCAGAATGGAATATTTTGTGTGCGCCTGGTCTTTTGGCTGATCCAGCAACCGACGGCACGCGCCAACACAACTTTGCTATCATCAATTTCTCTGAGAAGGAAATCCTTATCGGCGGTACGGGCTATACTGGAGAGATCAAGAAGGGTATTTTCTCTGTGCTCAACTATGTGCTTCCTGTGACGCGCGACGTTTTGCCTATGCACTGCTCTGCCAATGTAGGCAAAGATGGCGATACTGCGATCTTTTTCGGCTTGTCTGGAACTGGAAAAACGACCCTTTCTGCTGACCCCAACCGCCCATTAATAGGCGATGACGAGCACGGCTGGTCCGATACTGGGGTGTTCAACTTCGAAGGCGGCTGCTATGCCAAAACCATCGATCTGAGTGAGGCAAAAGAGCCACAAATCTATCAAGCGATCAAGCACCGCGCCATTCTCGAAAATATTGAATTCTTTGAGGGTACGAATACCCCTGATTACAAGAGCGCCAAGATTACCCAGAATACTAGAGTTTCCTATCCTATCGATCATATTGATAATGCTCTACCTGAATCTAAAGGAGGGCACCCTACTAATATTTTCTTTTTGACTTGTGATGCCTTCGGCGTACTACCCCCCTTGAGCAAACTCACTCCTGCACAAGCTATGTACTATTTCATCTCTGGCTACACGGCCAAAGTAGCAGGTACCGAAGCAGGCATCAATGAACCACAAGCCACCTTCTCAGCATGCTTTGGTGCGCCATTTTTACCCCTACACCCTACCCAATACGCGGAGATGCTAGGCCAAAAGATGCAAGAGCACGGCGTCAACGTATGGCTAGTCAATACTGGCTGGACGGGTGGTGCCTATGGCGAAGGCAAGCGTATGAAGCTCAGGTACACGCGCGCTATGATCACTGCGGTACTAGAAGGCCAATTGGACGAGGTAGACTACCAAACCCATGAAGTATTTGGCTTGGAAATCCCCACCACCTGCCCCAACGTACCCGACCAAGTGCTTGACCCCCGCCAAACCTGGGCCGATGGCGATGCCTACGACGAGCGTGCCAATCACCTAGCGGGGCTATTCATCCAGAATTTTGATCAATTTAAAGCGAAAGCTACGCCCGATATGTTAGCTGCTGCACCCAAGCAGTTAGCAATAGAGTAAAACCAAATTAATTGTTGATTTGCTATTGAATCCCGCTGTGTATACTTTTACATAGTGGGATTTTTTTTTAATGTAGAATAACTTATGCTTAGTACAATCAACAATTTTCTCCAACAATTCGGTGGTAAGGTAACGAAAGAGCTAGCAACTCAATACGCCCAATCTCCAAACTGGCGCGACGGCTCTTTCCAAAATCTAGAACCTACCAGTTTGGCTGGCAATCTTTTGGATTTGCCGAGGATTATCTACAAACAGCTATCTTACCGCAACGGACGCGAGCCCCAGCAACCACTACCCGTAGCCCCCTTTGATGCTACCGCTTTTTTAGCAGATACTGAAAAAAGCAAATTTATCTGGTATGGGCATTCGGCGCTGCTCCTACGCATGCAGGGCAAAACGCTGCTGGTTGACCCCATGCTAGGGCCAGATACCACTCCCATTGCTCCCATACCTACTAAGCGGTTTTCAGAAAATGTCCTATCAGTCATCAATGATTTTCCGGAGATAGATGTACTACTGCTCACCCATGACCATTACGATCATCTGGACTATGCTAGTATTCAACAACTAAAAGCCAAAACGCGCCACTATTTTGTAGCAATGGGGGTAAAAAGGCACCTCGTCAGCTGGGGCATAGAAGCAGCACTGATAACCGAATTCGACTGGTGGCAAGCCAAGTCTTTGGAAAACATCCATATTACCTTTACCCCCACCCGGCATTTTTCTGGCAGGGGCCTCACGGATCGATTAAAAACGCTCTGGGGTGGCTGGGTCTTTGAAACCCCCAACGAAAAAATATGGTTTAGCGGCGATGGCGGCTACGGCCAACATTTCCAAGAAATTGGCCAACGGCTAGGCCCTTTCGATTTCGGCTTCATGGAATGCGGCCAATATAATGACGATTGGCATCCCATCCACCTATTCCCAGCCGAAGCCGTACAAGCCGCCCTGGATGCAGGCGCCAAAAAAGCTATGCCTGTGCATTGGGCCGGTTTTGCGCTATCCTATCAGCATACCTGGCACGAACCACCCGAAGTGTTCGTACAAAGCGCTCAGGAGAAACAGTTGGACTACGCGCTGCCACCTTTGGGGCAAGTGTTTTCAGTGGAGGATGTGTTGCAGGAGCAGTGGTGGAGAGGGGATTAGCCCACTGCGGTACTTTCTAAACATAACATTGTCTAATAAAAATCGTATTTTTAGAGCACAACTTTTAAGCTAAGATATATGAGCGTAGTAGAAGCACAAGCACGGAAACTTCAGCTAATAGAGTGGCTTGCCCAACTCGAAGATATTGCAGTCATTGAGAAGCTGCAACAAGTAAAAGAAGAGAATGAAAACCAATCATCTATCATTGGTTACAGAGTCGTCACAGGAGAACCTGTCTATGCGCATGAAGCAGAGCAGGAGTTCAAACAAATTTTGGATGAAGTTAAACAAGGTGATTACATCACCATTGATGAGTTAATAAAAGAAAGATCTGCTGAGTGGTAGCTAAATACAGAGTAATAATATCGGGTAGAGCTAGAAAAAGCCTAGATCGAATAGTAGAATACATTACCCAATCATCTTCAAGGTTAGCTGCCACAAAAGTGGAAAAAGGATTATTAGAGTCAGCCTTGAATCTAAAGAGCTTGCCCAATCGACATCCTGTCGCACATCGTGCAAAGAGCGGAGAGATATTTCGCTACATATCTAAGTGGTCCTATAAGATTATTTTTACAGTACTAGAAGATGATAGCGACGTTGTAGTGATTGAGATTTTTCATAGCAGTCAAGACCCTCAAAAATTGGTAGATATTCTTCCGACATAAAAACAGTTTTTGCTGGTAAAGGATAAAATCTTAATCCTTATAATCTTCCCAAATCAAGGCCGCTGCGCTCCAGATAGCCGGGAGGCCTGACCAAAAGAGCATTGTTGTAGGGGTGGGTAGTGAAATACTCAAACAAGTCTATCATTCCCAATTTTCCCAGTAATCCCGATTCCACAAAAAGCTAAATCGAGAAAAATGGTCATTCCTATTGTATAGTTTTAATGCCATGGCAAAATGCAGGTAAAATATAATTTCTTCATCTTCAATTGCTTCTAACCACATTTCAAAGTCCGGATGAACACTATAACCTATTTTTCTTATCCTAGATTTTATATATTCGATATTTGTTGCTTTGGGTAAGGCCTTAACCTCATCTATGTAATTTTGATTAGAATGCTCTTTTATTACTGTTACAACACGATTTTTAAAAGTTTTAACTGCTTGTTCGACCTCTGTAAATAAAGGATTGGCATCTAATGCTCTTTTGACAAAATAACGCTCATGGGGAGCAAAGCTAAGTACGAATTCACTTAAAGAATTGTCTTCAGCTGCCTTGCTGTCTTGATCATCTTCCCTTAGTTTTTCCTCTAATTGTCGTCTTTGCCTCTCTATTTTTTCTTTGAGCTTTTCATATTTTTTTGAATTTTCTATTTTCCATTCATCAATGATTTGTCGATACTGAGGTCCATTTTTGGGGTCGTGGAACATAAAAGCTTCAAAAAGTTCTTGCTCATCTACATAGATAGGGGCAATATCAACTCGGTAACCCATTATTGTATTTATGGCTTCAAATATTCCTTCCTCCTTTCCCTCCAATGCATCTTTGTTGGTATAAAAATGCTGAAGTTCTTCCCTTTGAACAGGTGTCCAAAGAATATAATTACTGAGCAGTTCTTCTAGGACGTAAGTCAAATCATACTTTGCCGCTTTTTTGATTCCATATTCATCACTATCATTTCTCAATAACCATTTTTTACTTTCGCTTATCAATTCCAAAGTAGCTTCCAAATCTTGGGTTACACTAATCCAAGGATCTAGTACATCTGAAAACCCATAAGTACCGAAGCCCGTATCGGCTAATACTTTTGAGTAGAAAGACAAGGTCGCTTGATAGCCAATATTTTCAATGGCAAATTGCATATTAGATTTATGCCTTTTCCTATACAAATGTGCAAACCTACCTATCAATTCTTCCTCAGTGTCATATTCGTTTCTTAACAAATAGAGCAGCTGTTTTCTGTCAAAATAAATTGGTTTCTTAAACGATTTTTTGAAATGATGCTCTAACCATTCTATGACTGCTTCAGTTTCTGTAAAGTCTTCTCCCCATAAAACGGTTAGGAAAGCGGCATTGGGGAAAATATTTTCAAGTAAAATCCCGATAGCAATAATAGCAGATTGATAATGGACACCTTCCGTATCAAGGTAACGAACAGGGTGTGGCGAAATACCATTTGCAGAGGGTACATCTCCGTTATTTTTATAGGGAATAGGATTAAACCAAAAGACTGATTTATGTTGGTCTATTTCTGTTCCTGTTGATGCAAGCTCTAGCTGTTTATCCCAATTTTTGTAAAATTTAAGTGTTCCTTTTCCGGTATAACTCATCCAATCTCCCCAAAAGGAAATATGTTCTAATGGCGTATCTTTTTCAACAATTACATCAAAATGCTTTTTGTCCAATTTCCTTTCATAGCCATAGTAAGATTCCAATCGGATAATTTTTGTTGGAAATGCAGTAACAATAGACTTAATCTTCTGATACGCTATTTCCCAATCAGATGGTTTAATACTTGATGGCTTTAGAAATATTTGAACCATACTCACCCTTTATAATCTTCCCAAATCAACGCCGCCGCACCACAAATAGCTGTAGTCTTAGCAGGAAGGCCCGACTGCAAGAGCTTCACTTTCCCCCGGTAAATCTTGAGCAAGTACTGGTCAAAATACTTTTGGAGGGGGTCGAAGAGCCATTTGCCACTGCTGGTGAGGCCGCCCATAAGGAAGAACGCTTCGGGCTGCGAAAAAGCAGTGAAATTGGCTAAGGCCATGCCCAAAACATCGGCGGTGAAATCGAAGGCTTTCAGGGCGATGGGGTCGCCTTCTTCGGCAGCTTGGGTGATGTCTTCGCCACGGAGGTCGTTGTAGGAGATGTCTCGAAAGCGGCTATCGTCCAAGTATTTGCTCATCATGTAGAGGATGGTGCGCTTGAGGCCAGTTGCAGAGACGTAGGCTTCGAGGCCTCCTCGGATATTGAGGCCGGTGAGGCGGCCATCGCCGATGGTCATGTCGATATGGCCTAGCTCGCCAGCAAAGCCGTCGTAGCCTTCTACTAATTGGCCATTGGCTACAATACCGGCGCCAAAACCGGTACCTAAGGTAATAACGATAAAGTCCCGCATGCCTTTGGCATTGCCGAAGAGCATCTCGCCGAGGGCTGCTGCGCTGGCATCATTCATGATCTTCATGGGCATCGGGAGGCGTTCTTGGAGCTTTTCGAGGATGGGGACGGTGCCTTTCCAGATGAGGTTGGAAGCATGGACGATAGTGCCGTTGCGGCTAGAAGCATTGGGAGCGCCTACGCCGCAGCCCAACACTTTGCTTTCTGTTGGACACTTCTGGTGCAGCTCATCCACTACTGTTTTAACTTTATCGAGGTAGTCGTCCAAATCTGGATATTCGCGGGTGCGGAAATAGGTGTGGTCGAGGCATTCTCCTTCGCGGTTGACCAAGCCAATTTTGGTCTTGGTACCTCCAATATCAATACCGATTACTAAGTCCATTGGTTGTGCTTTAGCTGTGAAGTAAAGATAGCTTTCGCGAGCTTAGAACAAAAAGAAAAGAGGATTTATAGGTGCAAATGCGATTACCATTTCATTCTAAGTGGTATTAATACTTAAAAACCACAATGAAAACATCCCTTTTAGCAACTGCTATGCTAGTCTTTGCAAGCCTTCCCCTCACTGCCCAGACCTTAGAAATCACGCATTATCAACCGCCTAATGCACCCGATAGTGCTTGGCAATATGTGTTTGCACAAGAAAAAGATGGTCGGCTTTGGGCGGGGAATGAGCTGGGGCAATTGTTTCAGTGGCGGAACTTGGAGTGGGAGGAGGAGGCGCTTCCGAATGCTGGGGGTGCGCCGATTACGAGTATGGTAGCGCATGAGGAGAAGGGACTTTGGGTGGGTACGCTGGGCGATGGCCTGTACCGCAAGGGCGCGCAGGGGTGGGAGCACTGGCAAAGTGGTACGAGTGCGCTTCCTTCGGATACGGTGTGGCAATGTTCGGCTACGCCAGCGGGAGGGCTGTGGCTAGCGCAAGGGGCGGCGGGTTTTTCGCATTTTTCGGGGGGTACTTGGACGCATTTTACGCCAGCGAATGCGCCGCTGCCGGAGGCCCACGTAGAGCATGTTTTGGCGCTTTCGGAGGAACGGCTTTGGCTGGCTACGCCGCATTATTTGGTGTATTGGGGGACGGATGGCTGGGAGTGGTATGAATTGGATGCGTATAGTGGATTCGAGGGGACGCAAGTGCTACAGCTGCGGTGGCTGGATGAGCAATTGTATGTTGCTACGAATAAGGGCTTATTTCGGCATCGAGGCGAAACGTGGGAGTGGTGTACGGAAGCGCTGGGGGAGGAAGTGACTCCCGACGTGGCGAAGACGCGGGCGACGACTTTGTGGTTTCCTGAAGAGGGCTATGGCTTACACAGCATTTGGGACGAAATGGAGTGGTGGTCGTATCTGGGAGCGAGTACCAATGGGGTGCCGCGCTTTACCCATACGCTGTTTGTGGATGCCACGGGGCGACTGTGGATGGGGACTAAAGAAGGAGGACTGATTTTGCTCAATGACCGGCAGTTGGTGCTCGTAAATACGGCAGAAGCCTTGGAGGAAGCGGCTATTGCTTATCCGAACCCTACTGCTGGAACGGTGCATTTGAGCGGGGCATTGTGGGAAACGGTTACGCTGGTAGGGCGTGCAGGGGAGGTGCTGCAAACTTGGGTCAATGCGGAGGCTATCAGCTTGGAGCCTTATCCTGCTGGAAAGTACTTGCTGCACTTGCAAGGGAGGGATAAGGTGGCTTACGTGGTGGTTTTGAAGGTGAACTGAACGCTAAGCCAGGCCCGTGCATAGGCTGCCCAACTAAGTCGGGCGCTTCGGGTGAGGACTGTACCGATATTATAGACAGTTTGTCCGACCGAGTCGGACAAACTGTCTGTAACTGGCTAGTACATAGCTAGACCTGCCCCCTTTGGTGGGCAAGCTGTAAGTGCTGCCACATACCATGGCTAAGCTAGGCCCGCGCTGTGGTTAAACGATGGACGTAAACTCCAGCATCTCTTTTGAATCCTTTGGGTCAAGTAAGTGCCAGTCGAGCGCAAGGAAAAAAGCTTTGCCTGCTGGGTTATTGCGCATTACAAAAGCTTTCCACACGTTCGAAGAAGGCCGTGATTGCTTTGACAGCAGCTCAATAAGCAGTCGACCATAGCCCTTACCCTGATGGGACGGAGCGATAGCAAGATCAGTAATGTAGTGAACCGGATATAGCTGGGTAGGCCAAATAATACCGGCTACACCGAGCAGTTCTTCTTGCTGTAACATGGAAAATTGCTTCCCTTCATTTTCACTGAGGACATACTCTAACCATGCGTTGTCCACTGGGCCGAGGGCATCATTCATCTGCGCATCATCATACCACTGTTGATAGGTAGAAAAGTCGCTTCTTCTGAAGGGCCTCAATGTCATAGGGCAGTGATTGTATTGTACGCTTCAAAATGGCTTCGCCGTCCCAAACAAATACTCCACCGGATTGTGTTTGCACAGACGCTCTTGCAGTTTCTTATCGCCCACCATATCCAGAAATTCCTTTTGGTTCTTCTTCAGGCCTCCTTCTGCATAGACGACCCAAAAGTCGCTGCCAAACATGCTTCTTTTTTGCAATAGTTCATCCTGTTTGAGCAGGTGGATGAAGTTTCTGGACGCATTTTTCGTAAGCGATAGTGTAAGAAAAATCACTGTAGACATGAGGGTAGTTGCGCATCAAGCGCATAATGGTTTCTTTGCGCTGTTGGGGATCGATCTTTTCGTCTACAGGCAGGCTGGAAGACCAGGTATCTCTACTACCAAAATGGGCGATGTTGAGGCGGAGCTTTGGGAATTTTTGTAGTAACAAATCAAATCGCTTGGGGTCGTTCAATTGGTAGGATACGTCTTGCCGATCCGCTCCTTCAACTAGGGTTAACTCGGTGCCCTGATAAACGTAGATACCACTTTTGGGCGTGGAAATTCTATCACCACCGCAGTGGCTAAGCACTGGAATATTTTTCTCCTGACAAATTTCATAAATGGGCCACAAGCGGTAATCGAAAGGATCATAGCCCAGGCAAGGATACAGTTTTACTCCAAAAAAAGGCGTGCCTACTGCAAAAGCTTCATTGAAGGCGCAGTATAAATTATCTTCATTTGCAAACGCTAGCCTGCGTGGATCACAGAATAAAAAGGGCAAAACGGGCTTTTCCTCGGCTAACTCCTTTTGCTCTTTAATCTGTTCTTGCATAGATTTGCCCACATCCAACTCCCATCCCATCTTAAAATCCATCATGATGAGGGTGGTGAGTACTTGATGGCTTTCCAGGCCGAAATATTCGGCTACGGAGGATTCTCGGATGTAGTAGTCGTATACCTGGCGCATGCTGGATTTGGTCAATGCCATATTGAGGAGGCTGTGTACGCCATCACGGCGATCCCCTTTGTTGCCTACCAATTGGGCGAGCTTTTCGTCATAGCCTCTTTTGTAGACGTGTGCGGTTTGGTAAGCCATATCGACAAGGTCGTTTTCGGCACCTTCTTCTTGTCCTCTGATACCCAGGAAATCTCTGATATGCCGCAGAATGACATAGCTGGCATTCATACAATACTTATCAAAAAAGTGGGTATGCACATCCACATAGTAGTTGCCCTGGAGTAGCGCTTTGGTAGGCGAACTTACCCGATCAGTGGGTTGATCCGGGATTCGATCTGCTTGAATCAATTGTTCGGCTTGCTCATATGCTCTTTTTGCTAAGGGATGCATCTAGGCTTGGGTTTTAGGGTGATTAAATTGCTTTAGGGTGGTTCTGATGCGCTCTAATTGCGAGTGTTTCTTTTTGGTTAATGCCTTGTTCTTGCTATGACGGTGTTTTTTATCTTGAATGCGCTCTAGCATTCGGATCAAAAAATCAAATTGTTCGATTTCTGAGCGGAGGTACTGCAAGGTGCCGCTGGTAGAAAATACTACTGCATAGCGTGCTATAATCTCATCAGCCGCCTCTTCGACAGTCTTGCCATCACTTACGTACAATAGCTTAGTCGTCAAAATATTGATCGGCGCAATATCTTCCCAGAAATTTTGGTGTTTGACCTCCACCTTGCGCAGCTTTTGCTCGGAATCTTCGATCCATTCGATAGGGGATAAAAACTGGGCTGCTTTGTCTTTGGATGTAGCCCCTAGCTCCCCCTCACTCAAGAAAAACTGGGCTTGTAGCAAATTGCTTAATGGATAGGTATACGTTCTGACGTCGTTCTCTTTTTGATCATAAGCAGCCTCGTAGTTGTTGACGGTTCCCTCTAAGAAAAGCTGGTTGTTTTCAAAAACATAGGCTAGCCGCTTGTAGGCACTTCCCAATAGGTTATGCCGCTCGGCCGTGGGGAAGATTTTTAGCAGCAGCTCAAAATCCTTGATGATTCTTGAATCCTTATCTTCTAGTACTTTTTCAATAGCTTCTTTTTGGCTTCTTTTCAGCTCCATATCCTCCACAAATTTCTTAATTCGCAGATTACAATATTGCTCTAGCCCTTTCACAGAGTACTCCGCGCTATTCTCCCGAAGCATTTTTTCATAAAAATCAATAGCAGTGGAGAGTTCATCAAAGCCCGCATAGATTTCTGCCATCTTTTCGTAGACGACAGGTGTTACCATATTCGAATTGGTAGCGGCCTCAAAGATTTGCTGAGCCTTTTCGAGCATCTCCTCCTTTTTCTCGAATTTATTGATCTTCTCGCTCAGCACATTATAGAGGTCTACCAAAACTTCATCTTCTGCCCAATACCGATTTTTGGGACGCTGAGGACTGCTCGTTTTTACCAATTTGTACCAAGGATCGCCATAGCACTGGTAAGCAGCCCAGGTATTGGAGTATCGGTGGGTGGTGTAAATTTCCTTCCGCGCGCGCTGCACGGCTCGGCCAAAGTATTCGCCTTGCAACATCAAACGATAGAACTCATTGGCAAAATCCTTAGCGGCCCGGTCATGCACGGCCCAACCCGTGATGACGACCGCCTGAACGCCCATTTCGATCAACTGCACCCCAATGCTCGCCGCAAGCTTGTAGCGATCTTGATAGGTTTCCTCGAAGCTAGGGTCAATATCTCCGGTAAAGCAACAGTTGATAAAAGCAAATTCTGGTAAGTAGGGCAGTTTATTGAAGAACACGCTATCGAGCACTGTATTACCCACCACGATACCCGTCTGACCCGTATCTGGCTCATACACGCCATGCCCAGCGATATGGAGGAGTTTAAATTTGGAATTCAGAAGGGCTGAAACAATGAGAGAAAGTCTAGCATTTGGAAGAAACTGTACGCGCCAGTCGCCTTCTTCGACCAATTTGTCATGGAGGGCTTGGGCCTCTGCTAGGGCAGCGGGCAGTTGGTTGTATTTTTCATAGATGGGATCGCCAATAATCAGAGCGTTTTGCTCTCGAATAATTTTGGGCGATAGACCCGTATTGCTGCTCACTAATTGGCGGATCATGCCGGAGTTGACGAATACGGGCTCTTCATCAAAGTCTTTGTTGTGGATCATTTCCCAGGGGTACTGAGCCGTCTCTGCCGTCATTTTCCACAAGATGTTGCTCTGATTTTTTAGTTCTTCCTGTATCCTTCTGGGAATCAGCAAATGGTATAAGCTATTCGACGATTCCGGTAAGAATCGGGGAGAAGTAGAGACCTCTCGAATCAAATGTTCTACTAGTTGCGTGGAAAAGAAGTCGGTAATATCCACGACTTTGGCCTTACCCGAAGAAGTCATAAAACGGATACCTGATTTGCTAGAACCAGGCCCATCCTCGGTGGTCTCGGTCATGATGTTATGCCACCAAGAAGTATTTCTGCGATATTGAATACGCTTCCTATTCCCGTGTTTGGTATTGATCTTAGTTGGGATATTGATGTTGAGCGCGTAGTCCATCTGGGCTACTTCCATCAGGCTATAGAATGCCCTTCGAGTCACATCTTCAAAAAGATCAATAAACTCGATTTCGGTGATAGGATAGATATATTTGCTACCATTCGGTCCTTCCACTCCCTTCGTTTCATTGATTTTATTTAATCCCTGAATCTTTTCATTAGCATTGCTCACCCCAAAGAGAATAGCCGTAAGCGAAGCTTGCATGTCAAGACTACCATAGCTACTGCCAATGAATAAAGAGGTAATGCCTTGATAAGAAAAATCTTGGTAGTGCTTGGCCTCTGCATTGGTGCGCACCGAATCTCTGAGGTAGATGGCGTACTCCAAGATGCCGTTCTCTACCGCCTTGCGCAGCTCTGCCTCCGTAAAGTTGATCCGCTCTCCCATCCCAATAATAATGCCTCCTTTCGGTTTAGCATCGGTATTGATAATCACCAGCGACTCATTTTTATAAGCAGGATAAGTACCAAATAAAAAGCGGTCAGAAAGCTTATTATCCAGGGCGCGGTTTAGCGCTCTCTCAGCACTTACGATGCCATCCTCTGCAAAGTGGCCCACTAGCACCGGGTAATTGGCAAACTTCAGATCAGCATGGGTAATGGTAATATTAATCTCAGGCGCGTGGAACCTACCTGCCCCTCCATGATGCAGCTTGGTCAGCAAGTCGGCCATATCTTCTTGGGCCTCTGAGCCACTACGCGCCGTAATCTCAAAAGCATCATCTTCAAACTGCTGTTCGAGCTGCTCTTTAGTAATGGACTCAAAATGGGGAAGTTCACTTGCTCCATCCCACTCCATCGCATTGGTAATGGCCGTTTGACTCTTAGCGTTTTCAAAATATTTAAAGTGGGTGGTAAACGCATCCTGCGATAAAAAGACCTGAACGCCCTTTGCCCGCTTAATCCCAAACCGCATACTATCGGTATTGACCACAAAGTCATTTTTTTGGAAAAAGCTAAGATTAGTTATGAGCACCAATAAGGATTGCTTCAGATTATTCCCAAATTGGGAATCCCCTTCAATGACCAGTAACTCATCCTTGGTTTTGCGTCGGCTTTGATTGATAAATTGCTGAAAAGCAGAGTCGGGCACCATTGCAGCCACGCCAGGAAACCGCTCGGGGTCGAGCCTCGCCTTGAGGGTTTCCATCAGAAAGCCTTTTATCACCCAGTAGATGGGGTTGGTCACTGCGCCAGGAATGAACTTGATGCCCGACAAAATAACATTCAAGAAATAATCAAGTCGCTTATCCAGCAGAACCGTACCCCGCGCAGGGCAGGCCACCCGTATGACCCGATCAACCTGTATCTGCTTCTCTTCCGCCAGCTGTTCCAGCTTTTTCAGGTCTTCTTGCTGCTTGTCATCCAGCCTTTTGTAGTCTTCTTGCGAAAAAAGCGTGTCAGGGTTCGTCCCTTTCACACTACACTTGGCCAGCAAATCAGCAATCAAGCCACCTCGGGAGAACGACAAAATATCTAAGTGGGCCTTGTCAGGCAATAGCTCTAAAAGGTCAATCGCGTTCTGTATCGGGCTCTTTGAAATGGTATGGTGGTCGTAGCCCAATATATTCTTCTGATAAATGCTCCGCATTTTTGACCATAGCCCTTGAAGTGGAGCTTCAGCAAAATCTCCAAATGACCCTTTGGTACTGCTGAGAAATCCATGCAACAGCAGCAGATACTTCGACTCATTTGCGGGTTCCGCCTCAAATTCCTCCATAAACGAAGCATCCGAAATCCGATAAAGCACCTCTCTGTCCTTAATCTTCTCATCCACCCCAACCCCTAGTTTAGTCACAGCGTCCTCTTTAATCGCCTCCGCCGCCGTATACAAGCGCACCAATTTCAAAAAGAACTTCTTCAGCCCCCGCTGATTAGGCGTAGGAAAGGTAAGCACATCTGGTATAAGAATGGCATCCTCTTTCCCCCGTGTCGCTTCATTGGGGAAGAGCGCGCTAATCTCCTCCGGCATGGCCAACCACTCCGTCCCATCCTCAAAAACCAGCTCGATCAACCGATGCTCCCCCTCTATTTCAATGGTCTTTCGTGCCGCCCGCGTCGCTGCATTTAATTGATACGTTTCCACTTTTTCATAGGAATCAGAAAAGGTAGCAGTGGGCGTATAATCTGTCTGAGCTTGTTCAGGTACTTTGACGCCGTGGAGTTTTATTTTTTTCATAATAGGGTTTATTAGGGAGTGATGTGTAAAAGATCGGAATTTTTATTGTTATACCAAATAGCAAACCTCTAATTTTCCCCTCCCTCCTCCGATATAGTTAAACAATGCAAGTTTTGTGAAAATATGACAACGACATTTTTTTGGCCTGCAAGGCAAAAAACGTAGGCAT
>JBCCRH010000038.1:0-22768 GCA_039208045.1 Bacteroidota bacterium | reverse complement strand
GCATAGACTGTTGAAGTATCAAAATCAATATGTACTTGTCCTTCGAAAGCTGCATCAGCTTGATAGCCTGTCCGCTCTGGGGCGGCAATCACCATTTCTGTAGTGCCGGATAAAATATCCAAAATATAAATATCCCCTGCTGCAAAATAGAGACGAGTCTGGTCGAGCTGTAAACTGGTAGGACTAACAGCTCCTTTTGTATGCTCGGTGAATGTCCACAAGATTTCTTCAGTATCTGTGTTCGTAGCGATCAAGCTACCATCTTGTGCAATCTGAACTTGTACATTTTTATAGCTTACCTTATCGCTAGAGATTTCAGAAAGTACGACTTGATTTTCATCTACCATTCGTAATACTTCGCCAGAGATAGGATCTAAAAGCACTAAAATTTCAGTGCCATCGCCAGCGAGCGAGGCTTGGTGCGTGAGGATCCCCTCTTCGAATCGTACGGCACCAAGTGTGTTGGAATTGGTCGACTTGTCTTGCCGAAGGCCACTTTTCCAGAATGAATTGAAGCTTGTAATGATAACTGCCCCGACTAAGACCCCAGCAGCAGCTCTTCCAAAATCATCTTTAAAACAGGAAGTAGTAGTAATACTGAGCGCTAATAAAATGATTGCTAATTTTTTCATAACCATCTAATTTTAATTATTGATTAGTCCAAAAATGATGGCTATGAAGGGAAAGAGAAAAGCAATTATTTAAGCAATTACATAAAAATAAAGCTTATGTCGATAATTGATGGGGCGAAGTGGTACCCGCTTGGTCAGCAGTTTTAGCCAGCTTCTTCTAATAGCGCCTGATAAACGATATCCTGAATGCGAGGGCGAATATTCATTTTGCCCAGCTTGTAGTTATACATAGAAGGGTAGGTACGATTAGATAGGAAAATGTAAATAAGGTCATGCTCTGGATCGGCCCAAGCCGAAGTGCCTGTAAAGCCAAGGTGGCCGAAGGTACGCTCCGAAACGAGAGGAGAAACATTCATAGCCTTTGAGGTATCCAATTGCATCATATCGAAGCCAATACCTCGCCGCGTTTCGTTAGGGTGGCGCTGGGTAAAAAGCTGAATGGTACTCGGTTTTAAGTATTGTTTACCACCATAAAACCCACCTTGCAAGAGCATCTGCATTAAAATAGCGAGTTCTTCAGCTGTCGAAAAGAGGCCAGCATGCCCGCTAATTCCACCCAGCATGGCAGCACCCATATCATGTACATAGCCCTGAATGCGCTGTCGGCGAAAATAGCGATCCTCTTCGGTTGGGATCAGCTCAGTACGCTTAAACTGCGTCCAAGGCAGATAGGTCGTTCGATGCAATCCTAAAGGTTCGTAAAAATGCTCTGCTACGTACTGGTCAATGCTCACCCCTTCTAGTTGCTCCACTAGCTGGGCAATCAAATAGAAGCCTAAGTCGCTGTAGCGATAATTGGTATTGTCGCGTAATTCGGAGGTAATGATCTGACTCCAAATCGTATCCACGAATGACTCGTGCATAAATAGGCTTTGGGTAACCGGCACGGAGAAATCTCCCTTTTTGCGATTGCGATAGAATTTCTTTTGTGGCTTTGGATTGCGGCGACTGCTGGTAATGGTTTGCTCATAGAAGGGTATCCAGGGGCGTAACCCCGCCCGATGTGCCATGATGTCCCGCAGGGTCATGTTGGCTTTGTTGCTACCTGTTAGGCTGGGCAGATAGGTGCTAATAGGTTCGTCGATGCTCACTTTACCTCGCTCGTGAAGGTGCATGACTGCTAGCGTAGCAGCAGCAATTTTAGTAATAGAAGCTAGATCATAAATAGCATCAGTTGTAATCGACTGTTTTTTTTTATACGTCTGATGGCCAAAGGCTTGCTCGTATACAATACTCCCCTCTTTCGCCACTAGCACTACGCATCCCGGCATTGCCCCAGAGTCTATCGCGTTTTGCGTAAGCATCGAAATACCCTGCAATATCTCGGAGGATAAGCCCTTACGCTCTGGTAGGTTATAGCCCATTTTGTAATTCCGCTTAGTCGTTACCCCCATATTATACTTGCTTTTTGGCGAAACCGTTACAGGTAGGCGCCCGCGAATAGGAAGTGCTCCAAATAGCCCTTGTGCTGCTACATTTTGCATTAATGGATCATCCTCATAAGCCTCCAGTACATAGTCGATATCGTCGAAATAGCGCAAGCTGTATGGATTGCCAAATACGACGAGTACTACTTTAGTCACCTTCTTCAGCTCAGTAAGAAAAGAACGAGTAGCCTGTGTAATACCATAATTCTTTTTAGGATATAGACTCATATCGTGCAGGCTCACAATCACAGCAGTCTTATCTTTTAGCTGGTTTACCAGTTCCTTGCTCCTACCCGCTGACAGCTCTTTTGGTAGCTGAAAATGTTTAACCTCTGCATAGCTATCTAAGCGTTTTTGGAAGGGTGTTTTATTATTAACTCCAATACTAACCGATGCTAAGTTCATCCGTTGAAGATCATCAAATGGCAGCAACTTATCTGGATTTCGCACTAGCGTCAGTGCATTTTCGTATAGCTCTTCTTTGAGCGCTAGGGCTTTTTTGTTATTCAGACGAGTACGTAAGCTATCTGTAGCAATGGGCGTGAAGGAGGTTAACCCTAGTTTATATTTTGCACGAAGCACCCGCTTTACCCGCTCTTCGAGCGCTTCTGCTTTTATTTTCCCTTCTGCTACGTATTGCTTGATCGTTTTCAGCGCAGCAGCCAAATCTTCAGGCAGCAGCAGAATATCCGCTCCTGCTAAAAGGGCTTCTGCTTCTACTTCGCCACTTCCGTGATGCTTGGTGACCCCTTTCATATCCATTGCATCTGTAAAAACTAGGCCATCAAAACCAATTCCATCTTTGAGCAAACGCGTGACAGTATTATAGGAGAGCGTAGTTGGGCGGTTTTCGCGAGCATCCAGCGTAGGTACGTGCAAGTGCGCAATCATAAAGCTACCGATCCCATGCTGAGCTAACGTCCGAAAGGGATACAACTCAATAGAATCCAAGCGCTCCCAATCATGCGTGATTACAGGTAAGTCTAAATGAGAGTCGGTATCCGTATCGCCATGCCCAGGGAAGTGTTTGGCGCAAGCCAAAATATTGTGGTCTTGCATCCCCTTCATGTACATGTAACTCTTAACCGATACATTGTAGCGGTCTTCGCCAAATGAGCGGAAGTTAATCACAGGGTTGGCCGCATTATTATTAACATCTGCGACCGGAGCAAAATTGACATGTGTACCCACTTGATGGAGCTGATCCGCAATTTCCTCGCCCATTTTATAGATCAGGTTATTATCCTGAATAGCCCCCAGTGTAAGTTGGTAGGGAAAGCGAATAGTAGAAGCTTTCATGCGCATCCCTAGGCCAAATTCGGCATCCATAGAGATCATTAGTGGGATATCACCTGCTAACTTCTGATACTCATTGATGAGCGCCACTTGCTTTTCGGGTGTGCCTTGGAAGAAGCACAGCCCACCTACGTGGTACTCCCGAATTTGTCGCTTGACTTTATCAATATGATCTTGCCCCAAATTAGAGTGGGCCCGAAGCATGAATAGTTGCCCAATACGCTCATCTTCCGTTAACGTATTATAGACCGAATCTACCCATTGCTCCATGACTAGGTTAGATACTGCATTAGGCGTTACCTTTTCACCAGAGCCCCACCATAATAGGGCAAAGCATGCTATAAACACGCTGTACAATAAGGGTCGTTTTTCCATCAGGGCTGTAATTTTAAAGTTCTTTATTGTCGTTGCTGTCGCTTCTCCAAAAACTGAGGGTCAACTTCCAGAGCTTTATCTCGGTATCTATTGCCTTGGATGGTATCGTTCATATTATAATAGGCGACAGCCAAGTTAAAATTAGCATCTGCATCATCAGGCTTTTGAGCTAGTGCTTTCGCAAAATAGTCCACTGCTTGGGCGTTGTTTTGAGCAATGCCGTTAGCTACGCCAAGAAGGCGTAAGGTTTCGTAATCGTCGGGGCGAAATTCCAATGCTTTAGTAAGATACTGAACTGATTGCTGTAAATCCCCTTTTTGCTCTCCATAATGGCGGCCTGCTTGGGTGTAGGTGATACCCAGATTTTTTCGGGCGTCAGCATAGTCTGGATCGATAGCCAGTGCTTTACCGTAGTATGCTATCGATTCTTCATACGCTTTCAGGTGATTATTGGCGTTGCCCAGCAGCAAATAAGCATTCTTGTAGTTAGGATGTAGGCGTACCGCTTCTTGTAAGTGCCCCACTGCTTCTTGCAGCATACGCGTGCGTTGGGCATTGCCTTCCGGCAACTTTACAGCCTGTGTGGTCAGTTCTCCACCTACTGCATTGCGTAGCTTCGCACTGTTCTTAGAAGTCTTAATGTCGGTAGTGAAGAGCGTAAAGTTGTCTTTCCAGGCTTGGTTGCGCTGTATCGTCATACCACCAAAAAGGAGTGCTATCGCTCCTATTATGCCCAAAGCTGGGTAGAAGGTAGTTAAGCTAAATGGCCGCTTCTTGTTCCGTGTACTCAGTTGGTACAGCCCATACGCCACCAAGAGGCAAAAGCCGACCGAAGGCATGTAAATCAACCGCTCCGCCATATGTACCCCCACTGGAAATAGTACATTAGATACAATCGAAAAGGTAAGCAGGTAGTACCAAATAGCATAGCTGTACACCGATTTTTGGCGCAGGCCTAAAACTGCTACGACTAGTAAGCCAAAATAAGCTAGTAGGCTTAGCAATACCCGCCAGTCCGACCATTGCATTAGGTCGATATGGCGCGGGTAGTAGTCGTGTGTGAGCGGATAGGGAAAAGCGAGCAATTGTAGGTATTTGCCCATTGAATACGTGACGGTGGCCAGCTTTTCAGAAGCAGTAAATTTAGTATAGGTATTGCCCTCTATTTTTATGAAAGGGTTATTCATCAGCTCCATGGATGGCTCACTGAAAGAAAAACCTAGTACCGACGTACGCAGTGCTATAAATAGGGCTGCCGCTAAAAATAGTGGCGCACTCGCCATCACTATTTTAGACAATTTTGCATTGGTAAAAAAGTAAAAGCTAAGTGGGACAATGGCGAGAAAAGTGATGGCATTTTCTTTAGACAGGAGTCCTACAAAAAAGCACAAGGTACTCCACAACAACTGAATCGGCGCATTTGTACGAACGTACCGCAACGCAAAATACAAAGCCCCCAAGCTCCCCAACAGCGCCATAATCTCATCACGCCCTTTGATATTTGCTACCACTTCCGTGTGGATCGGATGACTTGCAAAAAGCAAAGCTGCCATAAACGAGACCACTAAGGCCATCATCTCCCCTTTTGCGCGAAGCAACTGCAACTGCAAAAAGTAAAGCACCACACAAGTAAACCCAAATAAGAGCGTATTCACTAAGTGGCTGACCAGCAGATTTTCACCGAACAACTGGTACTCCACAGCAAACATCAATAAAGTAAAAGGCCGATAACGCCCACCAGCTACTAATGCCGCTTTCCCCTCTTCTTTGAAGAATCCAAAAAACGTATCCTTGGACAGAATACCTCCGAAGCCGTTCACCCCATCTTTGGTAAACATATTCTCGGTAATCACAATGGCATCGTCCTGCGTATAACCATTGCCCAGCGTGTTAGCATATATTAGGCAGGCAAATAAAAATAATAGCGTTGCCACTAATCGGATATTACCCAACCAGCTTTGGAGTAAGCCGGGCTCCAGTTGCTTTGGAGTTTTTTTTGCGCGCTGGGGCGTCGGTTGTTTTTTCTTCTTTGCCATGATTACTAACAAAGGTATTAAAAACAGGATTTGATTTACTAATTATCCCTGCACTAAGGTAGCATATAAGCCATTAATCACCTAGCTCCTTTTTGGCTGTGAACTTTTATCTTTGTAAATTATGTTACTATAGAAATTTAAAGAACTAGCACTAATGCAAATAACAGTAGAAATAGCGGATCAGAAAGATGTACAGCTTTTCCGAGAAATCGTAAACCGGCTTGGTTTTAAAATCACACAAGAAAAGGAGACTCTATCGGATAAAGAGCTAGCCCATCACCTTGAAGTAATTGCTAAAGGCATTCAAGAACCTTCAGTATCCTTGGAAGAACGTTTAAAAGATTTAGAGGAAAGTAGTAAGGATCGTAAAATGCCCTTTAGATGAAGCTAATTGATAGTAACATCATAATATATTCCGCTTATGATCAATATAGCTATGTAAAGGAATTGGTCACCAATAGTAACAACTATATCTCAGCTGTGTCAGTAGTCGAAACTTTAGGATACTACAAACTTTCAGAAAAAGATAAAAAATACTACGAGAGTATTTTCACGGTACTTCAACTTTTGCACATCACGCCAGAAGTAATCAATAAGTCAGTGGAGATCAGACAAGCCCAAAATATCAAATTAGGAGATGCTATTATAGCTGCTACTGCTTTGCTCTATGATCTGGAACTCATTACTAGAAACATAGTAGATTTTGAAGGCATTCCTGGAATTCAGGTGACCAATCCTATCTATGAACTCTAATCTGTAACTTACGTTTGTGAATTAAAATCCGGATAATATGAGTGTAGGAAATCCAACTATCAGCGAGTTTATTCATCTTTTTCAAAAGCTAGATTTAAAAAGTAAAGTTTTTTTACTAAAGGAACTAACTAGTTTATTGGATGAAGGTATCGAAGTCGATACTGTTGTAACCAATCCATCTGCTGAAGCAAAGAAAAAAAGAGATCAGGTAATTGATGAATTATTTGGTGCCTGGGAAAATGAAGATGAGCTCACTGAAGCTAATATTATCCAAAGAACTATTTCTAACAGAGAAATCGACTTGAATTAAATGGCCAAACAATATTTGATTGATACAGATATTAATATTGAAAATTGGTGAGACACTTCACATAATGAGTTTATAGAGCAATAAAACATATTTTCTTATGAACGAACTCCAATCGCTCCGCTACCAACTGATTGCCAGAATTATGGATATTTCAGACTTAGGTAAACTACGTTTGCTCTACCAAGAAGCACAACCTGTGCCATTGCCTCCTGATCCAAGTATCCCAACTATGGAGGTAAAATCAGGGGTGAGCTTGGAGGAAATCAAGTTAGGGCAAACAGTACGACATGTCAGTTTTGAAGATCACATGAAGGCAGTAGAAGATGTAGAATGGGAGGAACCTCTAGTGGAAATACTAAAATTATTGGATTAAGCAATGAACTATCTTCTTGATACTAATATAATTATCACTTATAGTAGGGAAAACGCTCTCGCTAGGCGCATCGAGAAGCAATATCAGCTCTTAGATGGTCAACATAATTTATATATATCTGTAGTTTCTTTAGGGGAAATCGACTCATATGTCAAAAAGTTTGGAATTGGACGAAAAAAGCAATCCACCATCCAGAAGACACTGGAGTTAACTTACCAAATCGACATCGGCTATCAAGAAATCATTTCTAAGTACGGGGATATAGAAGCATTTAGTCAGGGAAAAGCCAAATTACCTGGACATAGTTTTACTGCTCGTAACATGGGGAAAAATGACCTATGGATCGCTGCTACTGCCAGTCATTATCAGCTTACTCTTTTAACTACAGATCGAGATTTCGATCATCTAGATCAAGCCTTTTTGGAATTAGCATACATTCATCCGGAATAGCTGATTGTTTGAATTACCAACCTACAGAGCGCGGACTCCTCCAAAAAAGAAAATGCCCGCAGCACGTTAGCTCCCGGACATTTCCTCTACATGTTTCCCTAATCAAACTATGAAAATTGATAGTTCGACTCTAATCGCTGTAAAATTAGAGCTAGTAGGGTACATTATTGATATTTAGCGAGCGCTCATTTGTGACAGAGGGGCACTCATTTGTGACAATGCTGGCGGACAAGCTCACAAATACATGCTTTTCAGCTACTTCCTAACCAACTCCACATGCCGGTTCTGCGCTCGATTATTATCCGAATCATTAGCCTTTAATGGGGCTAAGGGGCCCATGCCTACTGTCGGAATTGACTTGTAAAACGACCTAAGTAGCCTAGTCATGCTAAAGAACAGTCCTATCCCAGAATTCAGGAAAATCTCGGACAACCTCTGCTAGCTGTGGACGAAAAACAAAAGGGCGTACATCTTTGGCAAGAGCTCCAAAATCAAAGGTTGCAATCCTATCATTCACTAGTTTTTTCAATGATGGCGCATCAGAGACTCCAAACCGTTTAGTGAGATAGTCATAGTTTGGTGAGGCAGACTGTAACAAAAAATGCAGATCATAATAATCTCTACCCTTAGGTCGTTTTCGCCCCATTATAGCAGCAATTTTCTGGGCACAGAGCAAATCTTTTGGTACAGCTAGTATTTCTGTAGTTATACCGAATTTTTGTAGTGGTACTAATATCGCACTGTGAGCAAAGTGCTGATTTTCTGCATCTAGCTTAATGAAGAGTACAGCTTCTTTGTGCCCACTAAGTTCATGATGATAAAGTAAGCCCGGAAATTTGATAGAACAATGGAATGCTCCTTTAAAAACAAATTTCAAGTTGACCTCGTATCCAAGTAGTTCCAATTGCGTTTTGATAATACCAGCAAGTGCTTCAAAGTCTTGTTTCGCAAGTCCTTTGCTGTCAAAGTCTAAATCTTCACTAAAGCGTTCGCTACCATAAATAAGGCGGACGCAGGTACCTCCAAGGAAGGTAAGTTGATGAGCATATTTACTCGTAAAAATGATATGCAAAATTTCATGCTGTAGATACTCACGGAGGATATTCTCCCCCCTTGTTCTCAAGTACTGTGGATATTCCTCCACCAGAGTTGCCAACTCTTTCATAAACCATACACTTTTTTCAATAATTCAACTCGACTTGATACTACCCCCGAGTCGTACAATTTCAAATACAGATTCATTCTATCCCAAGAGATTTCCTCGATCAAGACCTCTTGATTAAACCGCATTTCTAGCAAATAGTCGGAATCTGAAAATGCAGCATCTAAGTACATCATATCTAGAATGGCTTTTTCCAGATAAGCAATTGCATAATAATTACCACGCCAAGGCTCAACTTTATACCCAAAAAAGTAGGAGGGTTGTAACTTACGAAATGAATATAGTGTGTAATTATTATCAAACGCTTTTGTTTTTCTAGTGCTAATCGATGTTACTTCAAATACTGCCTCTGGTATTAGATTATAGTAGCGCAGTGCGCTATGCAAGGAAATGTAAGAGGGGGAATACATTTGATTTGCGATAACAAATCGATCCAAGTCTCCTCTTATTTGATAATTTTTATTCAAATAGAGGCCATTTCTCAATTTCACTACCTTGCCTGCTCTCTGCCATCGTGTCCAAATATTAGGATCAAATCGTTGATAGCGCTTAAGCAAATCAGTCGGAGTGATAAAAGTTTGCTCCGGGACTTCTAAGGACATCGTTGCATGATAATTTTACAATCCAACAACTGAAAAAAAGAAATGGTTTCACCCACCTACTTCCTAACCAATTCCACACGCCGGTTCTGCGCTCGATTATCATCCGAATCATTAGCCTTGACGGGGGCTACAGGGCCTACGCCTACTGCCTGTAGCTGACTCGTATTGACCTGCAAGGCTTCTAAGGCTTTGATAACAGCAGCAGCACGTTGCTCTGATAGACTGAGATTGGCACTATAACTGCCCACATTATCGGTATGTCCCACCACAAAGAATGCTTGGCCTGCGTTCTGCTTTAGGAAAGCGGCGATTTGCTCCAATGTCTCTTTTGATTCAGGCTGAATGGTGGCTTTACCAAAATCGAAGTAGATGCCATAAAAGGCTTTCTTTCCCGTTTCCACCATGCTCGACTCGATATCTGCTACACTGACTTTGCCCGTTTCGAGCTCTTCAGATTCAATGATGTGTACTTCGTACATGATATTATCGTATTCTCTACGGATGTAAATACCTGCGTGGTACTCTTTGCCGTCTTTGCTAAAGCGAGCGATGATACAGGCTTTTTTTCCGAAACGTAGGTACTCACTAAGGGTTTTCTTCTGTGCAGTTATCGACGTTACGACGTCCGTGTAGTAGTCGCCGCATTGGTCTTCTAAACAGCTAAATAGGATCTCAGCGCCTTGGCCTTCCAAGGCCTTCTCGTAGTTGCGAAATACCTGCAATGGAGAGGGGACGGGTGTTTTTTCCGTTCGGTAAAGGATTTTTATGATCTTCCCCTCTAGGTTTTTCACTTTATCGAATTCGTTCTGGCTTTTGGCCTTGCTTAGTGGCAGAGTATAGGCATCAAATTCTACTTCTGACATCTTTTCGATATAAAATCCATCGTAGCGGGAGATGAGGGGGTGGTCTCTGGTGCCTTTAGCGTCGTTTTTTTGAGCGTGCGCTAAATTCGCTAGCGAAACCAAGGCAAAGAGGAGAACAAAACAATTGATAGTTGAGCAATCTAGTTTCTTCATTATAGTATGGCTTTTTGATGATTGATCTATTGTAATTTCTATTTCGTTACAAAAATAGTTTGGAAGGGGCTGACTTTTTTAAAAGTAGGGTAAAAATGGGGAAGGAAATGTGCGAGGGTGTGTTTAAAAAGGCTAGGACGTTTTGTCTTGGTGACATACTATTGGTTCCTGAATGAAGTGAGCTGGTTATGCTTTTTCTACTCAAAAGATGTATCTTTAAACAATAAGTATTCAAGAAAACATGAGTGTTCTAGAAATAAAATCTAAGATTGGTATAGATGAACTACTTGGTGAATTGCGCCAGCTGGATGCTACTACATTGGACTACTTAGTGACTAGCTTGCAGGAGGAACAACAAAAGCGGTTAGAGCAACCAGCTAAGAAAATGGAAATCACACAATTTTGGGTGCTAATTGACAAAATCGATTGGTCTCAGACGAAGGGTCTTACGATATTGGAACCTTTAGTAAATGCTGTCGCGCTATTGCCAATTTCAGAAATTTATCAGTTTTCGGAACGTTTAGCAGATTTGCTTCATCAGTTGGATGGCCCAGATTTTGCTAAGGCACTGGAAGAAGATCCAATGGGCTATTCTGCTGATACATTTTTATATGCTCGATGCTTTGCCCTAGCTAAGGGACAAGCTTTTTATGAAAATGTTCTTTCTAAGACTACTCCTCTACCCGCAGCTTACCTCGAATCCTTACTTTCTGTAGCAGATAAGGCTTACACTCAAAAGACTGGGAAGTCTTACCAATATACTCCAAGTACGATTTATGAGTCTTTTTTTAATAAGGATTTGTGGGGAGAGCAAGCTATTACAATTTAAGAGATGGCGAAGCCAAACCATGGTAATCAACTCAATAATCCAAATGATCATCATCTTTATGGTATTTACGACTATAAAGAACGAGAATTTTACAAATTTGGCATTTCAGATGAAGAAGTTAAGAATGGCACTTCTTCAAGAATATTAGATCAAATCAATTTATTTAATAGAGTGGCGGGATGGCTTCGATTTGCTGGGCGTATCCTCCTATTTCCTATATCCAAACGACGTGAGGCTAGAAAACAAGAGGATACGACTATTCATGCTTTCAAGAAAAAATATGGGCGACTACCTCGCGGGAATCCAAAGCATCGCTTTTTGAAAGAAGAATAAAAGTAGTGTAGCCTATTCCTCCTCCTCCTCCAACCGCTCAATCAAACGACTAGAAATTCGCAAGAAGTCCATCTCCGTTATTATTCCGATTAGCTCCTCGCCTTTTACAACGGGCAGGCAACCAATTTTGTGCTTGCGCATCATGTGCATGGCATAGTGATTGGGCTGCTTCAGAACATTTCTTGTAATCTCATAATCTCTAAGTTATCTTTGTTGTAAATCTGCGATGAATGAGGCGACTTGATCTGGATCGATTGAATAAAGAAATTAATGGTATTTCATCTACTAGGGCAGCTTTCTATAGAGAAGCGATTATTGTCGGATTGAAGAGACAAGGGCATGAAAGTGGAATTGATCTGGAAGTAAGTGGTGAATTTGATGAAACATTCAGTGTAGTATGGGGAAAAGATATTACCTCTACAGAATTAGCAAGTTGGAAAGATGAAAATCAAATTGCCAATTTTGCAGCTGTTGGTCTTTCAGTTTTGTTGGTTATAGAATTACTAAATATTGTGAGTTTTGAGTAAAGTGTCATTGGTACTGGTATTGATTTTTGGTTAAGTACAAAAAGTCCCGATGAGCAACTCCTTCCATTTTTGGAGAAAGAAGCTAGATTGGAAATATCAGGTATTCTTCAAGAGAATAACAAAAACGCTGTCGATATGCGTATTTCTAAAAAGAAGCAACAGATGAGACGAAGCGATAACCTTCAATTCCCGGGATGGATCATTGTTGTTGAATTGAGTTCGCCCAAATCAAAAATTGTGAAGAAATGAATATTGTAAAAGCGACGCACCAATTAGCGATGGACACTAATGCCTTAGCTGAGCTTTCTAAAGCTAAAGGACTTGAAGAAGACGCGACTAACTTTTACCGACAAGCGTACGAGTTAGAGAAGAAAGCTGCACTAATGACTAGTTCTACTGATGAAGACCCTATTGCCCATTTTATCTTACTGAGAAGCGCAGCTGCTCTAGCATACAAATCCAAGTTGTATAGGGATAGTCAAAGATTAATAGAAATATGTCTATCTGGAAATCCACCAGTATCTATCCATGAAGATTTGAATGAATTAAGCAAGCTCTTGCAAAGAGCAGAAGACCAATCAACTATATCAACCATTGATAATGCTTTAGAAATTGAAGGTTTACTTACTAGAGTAAACGCGGAGGAGAATGAAATCACCATCAAAGCCAAAAATGATACCCAGAAATATGCCGTTATTGTTCCGAAGCACCAGCTCAAAGAAATCATACAATCTCATTGGTATAAACAAGTGCTGGTCACGGTTAGACAAACAACCTTTGGAGTAATGGTGCTCGAACGGATCAAAACAGCAGCCTAGGAAAAAGCATAACAATCAATCCTTCTATTCCTCCTCCTCCAACCGCTCAATCAAACTACTAGAAATTCGCAAGAAGTCCATCTCCGTAATTATTCCGATTAGCTCCTCGCCTTTTACGACAGGCAGGCAGCCAATTTTGTGCTTGCGCATCATGTGCATGGCGTTGATGATCGACTCGTCGGGGTCAATAGTAATTGGGAAAATACTCCTGAAGATAGGCTCTAGGCGATAAAACAGGAAGGTCACCCTTTTTGTAGTCTCTAATATTTCTCGAAATAATAATCTTTACACCTAATTGCTTTGCTGAATAGAAATTAAAGCCATCTTCCTTATCTGTAAAAGTAGAGTCTAAAGAGCTAGTGAGGTGAGTAAAGTTCAGAGGACTTTCATCTAATAATTGCAGAGTAAATGCTAAGAATTCATGAGCAGTTAACTTATTAGACTGTTTCTGAACTATATATAAGGTATTTGACAGCACCAAGGTAGAGGTTACTGCTTCTACTTCACCTTTATCAACTAAGACGAGTAATCTAGCGGCATCCTTCCAGAAAGGAGACCTTCTCAATGCAACATCAATCAGCACATCTGAGTCAATAAAAATCATAGGTATTTAGTCTTAAGATAATCCCACTTCACATCATCATCACCTAGATCAGTTACAGCACCTTTGGCTATGCCAACCATCTTCCCAACTGTTGGAGATTGACTTTCGATGGACTCTAGAATGGCCAATTCCGCTAAATACTCTTCAATTAATTCATTCAAATGCTTACCCGTTTTAGTACTATGCCGTTGGATGAACGCCCAAGTCTCTTGACTTACGTATATTTCCAGTTTTTTAGTCATATCGAACTATTTCCCTAAAATTAATCCTTTTAGCATGCTATTGCAACCCAGCCAATGCCAGTTAGATTCCTACTCTTCCTCCTCCAACCGCTCAATCAAACGACTAGAAATTCGCAAGAAGTCCATCTCCGTTATTATTCCGATTAGCTCCTCGCCTTTTACAACGGGCAGGCAACCAATTTTGTGCTTGCGCATCATGTGCATGGCGTTGATGATCGACTCATCGGGGTCAATGGTGATTGGGCTTTTGATCATAATGTCCTTCGCCATGATGGCATTATTGCCATGCTCAGTTAGGTGTTCATTGTTGAAGTGGGCTAAGAGCTGACGAGAGGTGATAAGGCCACTTAACCGGCCTTTGGAATCTTCGACGGGCATGTGACGAATCTTGCGCCAATTCATCAGTTCAGCAACCAGTTCGATGATGTCGTCTTTTTGTACGGTGAAAAGGTCAGTCTCCATAAACTCTTGGACACTGAGTTTGCTGGGCTTGTAGTCTTCCAAGCTGGCAGGAGTCGGCATTTTCCACTTATGTACAGGAAGTTCTTTGATTTGATTCTTGTAGATGCAAGAGGTAAGTGCGCTTACCGCTTCATCTCGACTCACTTGCTCTCTTAATTTTGTAAAAGCACGAAGCTGCCAGCGCGCGCCATTGGCGTGTGCCTTAGCCCGCTCTTCGATAACGCCTAGATAGCGATCAATATCCTCTGGATTTACGCGCCGTAACTCTAATCCCTTTCGAGCAAGTGGCAACAATTCATTTAGGACTAGGTCGCAAGCCGATATTTTCTTATCCTTAAACCAAGTAAAGTTCGTATCAATGCCATAGCGTGCCGCCTTTCCAAAGTTGTCTCGTACATCGGCCCAGCCAATGTGGTCGCGTACGTCCTCTACTTGATCAGCCATACCGACCATGGCACCTAGCCATAGCGCAGCATTCGCTACCTCATCTAGCACTGTCGGACCGGCAGCAAGTACTCGGTTTTCGATGCGCAAGTGGGGTTTGCCGTTGTCACTAATACCGTAGCAGGGGCGGTTCCAGCGGTATACCGTGGAGTTGTGTACCTGAAGGGCACGCAATTTAGGTACTTTCCCTTCTTGAATCATCGCTTGTGAATCTTCTTCTATATCTGCACTCAGTAGTACTCTAAATCGAGCAATATCTTCTTTATAAATTTCCATGATAGATTTGTCCAACCAGCCTGAACCAAAGCTTACACGTGGGCTGCGCTCCCGCATATATTCGTGAGTGGTGCGTACATCCAATGCCTGCTGGAAGAGGGCGATGCGGCTCTCATGCCACAGACGCTTTCCAAAAACAATAGGTGAGTTGGCAGAGATAGCGATGAGAGGCGCTGCCAAGGCTTGTGCAATATTGTACATCTTAACAAACGACTGAGGGGTTACTTGCAGGTGTACCTGAAAGCTCGTATTGCAAGCCTCCATCAATGGCGAGTAGTGCCGTACCAGAATTTCGTCGATCCCCATCAGGCGCAGCTCATAGGCATTCCCTATCAATTGACTATTGATCGCTTCCATAAGTGCTTTGTAGCGCTTTTTAGGTGTGAGGTTTTTCATCTCCAGATCAAACTTCTGGAGCGTAGGTAAAACCCCTGTCAACAGTGGATACGCATCAAATTTTTCAAGCGCCAGGCGAATACTTTCCATATTGCGGCGATTTTCTTTTTCCAATAAGGAAAGGCAGTCGCCAGCAAATACTCGTGGAGTGAGATTAGTCTCTAGGTTAAAGCGCGCTAACTCTGTCTCCACCCAAGGCTCATTCATCGATTCTAGCACTTCCATAGCTATAGGAGCAGGCCGAAAGTCGTCTTTATTGACCAAAAACATCTCTTGCTCGGCACCAATACGGATGATGTCGTCTTCAAACCATCCTTCTTTGAGCATATATTCAAAAGAGTGCACATCTTTGAGTAAGTTGCGAACAAATCGCTGCATTGATTCGGCATCAGAAAGGAGGGATACTCGTTGTTCGCCCATGTTGTTTCAGTTTTTGTCGATTACTAGTTGTGGGAAAAATAGTTAATATTTTGAAGAACAGTATCATAAAATACGCTCCAATCGTTGATTTAAGGGGATAAAAACTGGTAACTACTCTGTTTAGCAAATTTTAGTTCTAATGACTACCAATCTACCATACCGATATATTCAAAAAACTGTAATTGCTTGCTGTTTAGTTAGCATGGTCATGGGGTGTGTAAAAGACAATCGAGAGCGCTTATTTGAGCTTTTTTATCCAAATAACCTCTTTGAAATTCCGGCAGGGATTGGCGGCGTATTTCCTCGGGAGGTAGAGTGGAGCAATGTAGCTACTAATATTGATTTTTATCTATCGGAAACAGGCCTAGATACTGCTCAAATTAGAGATATTAATCCCATCGATGCGACCATTATTTCACTAGATGGTTTCGACTTTGATTTTGCGCAAGAAATATCTGTTCGCATCTGCCCTACTTCTGAGCAAGACTGCATTCCTGCGGATGAAGTTTTTTACATTGATCGCCTCGACGGTCGTGCAGGAGATGCGGTGCGATTGCTACCTACGCTGAGAAATGTCAGGCGCAATTTACTAGAACAATCCTACAAGTTAGAAATATTGTTTTTCCTTAATGGAACTACCCAAGTCCAGATGAATGCCAAGCTAGATATGACCTTTGAAGCCTACCGTTAATTTTTTTAACAGGCGGCGCAGCAAATCAAGCGCGCAGCGCGTTTCTAATTTGATGTCCGCAATTATCATTAAAAGTACGTCTCCAAAGGTTGTCAAACTACAGCTTTTGACCTAACTTGGGCAAATTCGATTCTATATGGATATCGCTTTGAGAATAGACTACAACGAACGAGACCTTATCAAAGCCTGCTCCAAAAAAGAAAAATGGGCGCAGAAGCTACTGTATGAGACTTACTACAGTAAGATGATGGGGGTTTGTCTGCGCTATTCTAATAACCAAGACGACGCACTGGATATTTTGCATGAGGGCTTTATAAAGGTCTTCAGAAACATCTCTAAATATCAACCAGGTACTTCTCTATCCGCTTGGATACGCCGTATCATGGTTAATACCGCCATCGACTACTATCGTAAACTAATTCGGAGGCGTACAGAAGATTTAGATCAAGCTTATGACATTAGCAGCAAAGATGCCGATGCCGTGAGCCAGTGTACAGAAAAAGAAATACTAGAGGCAGTTCAGCAGCTATCACCAGCTTACCGAGCTGTTTTCAACCTTTATGTAATTGAAGGATACTCGCATAAAGAAATTGCAGAAATATTAAGCATCACAGAGAGCACCTCCCGATCCAATTTGGTGAAGGCCAGGCTAAAACTAAAAAAGCTCTTGAGTTCTAGATTGTACGGATATGGATCATAAGGACTTTGACGATATTATCAAAAACAAGCTGGATGGCATCGAGCCGAGCTTCGATGCAAGTCACTGGGATATGCTAGAAGATCAGTTGGACGAATTCGAAATTGGTCAACCTGAGACGGAGCAAACGATCCTTGATGCTACTGTTTTTGATAAACTTCACCGGTATGAGGTTCCCTACCAGCCCGAACACTGGGCACTCCTATCTGAGCGCATCGGAATAGAATTCCACCTTCGTGGAAAGATTGTGCGCTACAAGTTGCTCGAACTTTCTTTGATGCTACTCTTATTCTTTACATTCTACAATTTACTTCCGACTAGTAATAGCGCTTTTGCTCCCCAAGCTACGCTAGCTACTACTACCATTAGCTCTGAACAGATTACTGAAGAACAAGCAGTAACGACAACATCTAATACCATAGATAATAAGACTAAGACCGAGCAAGATAACCCGATTTTTAACTCTACTAACACACATTTTAAACAATCTACATTTATATCGACAGGAGCCTCTTCTTCACCCCATGAGGTATCTAATGCAGCATCCAATACAGATACTTCTGTTGAGGATGATGTTGAGGCTCCTGTAACTTTCTCTACGCCAAATCAAGAACAGCAAAACACAAAATTTGTACTCCCACTTCTGCCCAATACTCGCAACAACCGACTTAGCCTGCTACGTGACGACGCTGAAATGAGTATTCCATTAAGCGTACAAGAGAGCCCACTGGTGGAAACGCTACTTTTTGCTCCAGCAAAGGGTGATGCCACAGACGTAGCACTTGGGCTACCCATTACTCCCGCTGCCAATGCAGATAGAGGTATACGAATTGGGATGTACGCTAGCTTTGATTACAATCAAGTATTCACTGCTTCCAATGAAGCCGCTTTCGATCGCTTTTCAAGGGCTGGTTTTGGCTATGGCGGTGGTCTTAGTGTTGGTTTTCCGATGGGCCGCTGGGAGTTGGAAACAGGATTTATGTACTCTGCAAAACAGTATGCCCCTTGGATTTTGGAGTTGCAGGGTGATTTCAGAGACGGCTACTCAGGTGTTGGCCTAAAAAATACAGAACTGAATTTGATTTCAGTACCACTTAACCTTCGGTACGATGTCCATCGTCAAAAGAATTGGCGCTTTTATGTACTTGCTGGCGCGTCTATCCATGTTGCTTTTCAGGCAAACTACTACACCGGCGATGCAGCTGATTTGTTTAACAAAAACCTGCCAGAGCCTCGGAATAGCCTAGCCAACGGACGCTCTACCTTTGACCAAGATAATTTGAGTAAAGGTTGGTTTGAAGGTGGCACCTTCGAAGAGAATGTCTATCTCACTGGCTCTGTAGGAGTTGGAGTGGAGCATTATCTATCCACTGGATGGAGTATCTTTGCACAGCCCACCTACTATCGTTCTATCAATTACTTCCGCCATGGCATTGGGCCTAATCGCGACCGCATCCATACTATTTCTCTTCTAATGGGTGTCAAGGTAAAAATCTAGTGGGTAGCATTTTCCAGATCGGCTATTAGCCATTCATAAGTAGGCTGGATCAGTGCGTGCCCTGCATTTAGTAAAATAACATCTACTGCGTCTACCTGCTTTGCTATGCCCTGGCTAAATTTCCCAGTATTGATCGTATCCCTTTTCCCAAGGAAAATTAGCGTTGAAAAAGAAGCTTCTTGCAATAAATGGATAATAGCTTGCTTCGTTAGTTTAAAATACTCCATGGACAGCCAGGTACTGATCATCCGCTTGCGGTTGTCAGCTGTCGCTAAATGATGCTGCAAGTAGCGATAGGAGAATCGATCAATCCATTTCCACTGATACAAGCGAGCACTCAACTGAAGTATCCAAGCTGGCCGATCCAGTCTTTTGGCTATTGCTTTACGCAAAAAGAAGGGTAGGCGTTCCGTCCATAGGCCATAGGCATTATCCACGCCATCGGGAGCCAGCAGGTAGAGTCTTTCCATGGTTCCGTCCAACTCAGCAGAGCAAGCCAAAGCAATACGCCCTCCCAAACTATGGGCAATGCAATCAAATTTTTTGAAACTCAATGAGCTTAGAATATGCTGTATACAGCTGATGATATCAGCTGGCTGGTAGGCGTCCGCTATCCATTTAGTCTGCCCATGAAAAGGTAAATCGATGGCAACAAGGGTATATCTCTGCGCCATTAGTTCAGGCATTTGTGCGAAAGCACTCCCCTGCTCGCCAAAACCATGCAGTGCTATCAGCAAACGCTCCCCTACCCCATACTGCCGAAGGTAGAACTGCTTTTTTTCGCTTAAAGCGAAATACCAAGATTTCGGACTTGTCTGCTGAACGTCTGACATTCGACACTTATCTTTGATGGTAGACTTGTTTCGCCGGCCACTAAATGGCTGCAAGCGGCAAAATTTTATCCTGCACTGCGTTAAAAAGCCTCGCCGTCCGCCTGAGGAGGACGTCTGCGTTTTTTGCCTTGTTCAGAAAAAAATTTGCCACGCTTTCGCTCATTCGCGACCGGCGGAACAAGTCTAGTAACAACTTGCACATCGGGCAAACTGTTGGAGCACTAAAACTACCAATCTATGCGCATCATATACCGATCCTCTATCGCACTCTTTTTTGTAGCCCTTGCTTTTTTGAACACCTCGTGCAAAGTACAAAAATACAAATCCGATGCGAATCCTATTTCACACGCCATCTGGGATAGCCTCTTACAAAAGCATGTGTCGGAAGCTGGATGGGTCGATTATGAGGGCTTTATTGCAGATAGTACACAGCTCAATCGCTACCTCGACCTATTAAGCGCTCACCACCCCAATGAAACCAATTGGACGGCTGATGAGCGACTGGCCTATTGGATTAATGCCTATAATGCCTTTACGGTCAAGCTGATAGTAGATCACTATCCTGTCGTAAGTATAAAGGATATCAAGCGGGGGATTCCTTTTGTCAATAGCGTTTGGGACATTAAGTTCATACAAATTGAAGGGGCAACTTATGATCTAAATAATATAGAGCACGGAATCATTCGTCAGCGATTTGAAGAGCCTCGGATTCATTTTGCAGTCAACTGCGCTTCTGTTTCTTGCCCCAAGCTTGCCAATTTTGCATTTACAGCTACAGAGCTTGATACCCAACTCACTCGTGTGGCTAAGGGCTTTTTGGCAGATCCTTCAAAAAATAAATTTGTCAGCCCACAAAAAGCAGAACTCTCCAAGATTTTCTCTTGGTATGGAGGAGATTTCAAGAAAGAGGGTGACCTCATTGATTATGTCAACCAATACGCTCCACAGCAATTGAATGCGGATGCTGATATTGATTATTTAGATTACAACTGGAACCTAAACGATAGTAAGACCAATTAGTAGTTCTCTATTTCCCACTTTAGGCTATCGCGCTGAAAGGTGAGATTTTCGACCTGCTGACGCAGCAATAAGATCGTTTTGTACTGATTATCGGGTGAGGTAAGTGCTTTATTTTGCGCCATAAAATCGAGCGTATTTTTGGCATACTGATATGCTTTTCGATAGTCGCGGGCTTTTGCTGCTAGTTCACACTGCAAATTAGTGGCTGATACCACCAGGGCTACGTCTTTACTCTGCTTACCTAAATTTTGGGCAGACTGCAACCATGTTTTCATCTTCGACTGATAGCGCTGTTTCTTTTTGCGATCCTTGGTAGCCATTCCAGCATTGGCTTTCGCCAAAAAGAGTGCAGCATAGCCTGCCTTGCGGGTTTGGCCCAATTCTTTGGCTAACTGGTGAGTGAGCTTTCCATTGGCTTCTGCTTTTTCGTAATTTTTTGCCTTCAAATACGCTTGGGTGAGTTGAAAGCGAACCTGAAGTACCTGTTTTTCTGTACTCGCACTTTCTAAATCGTATTCTAATTTATGGATCGATTGGCTACTAAGCGGGATGATGTTTATCAAAATAAATAAAAAGAAGATCAGGCGCATAAACTAAGTTTTGTATTTTTAACGTATAAAATTCAAAAAGTAATCTTTCTATGAAAAAAATTTTGATCCTCAGCTTACTACTTTTTGCAGGAGTAAGCGTTACTTTCGGCCAAGAGGCAGCCCCTACACTCAAGCAGCACACTAGCAAAACCAAGATGACAACCGCTAAAAGTGTTGAGAAATCTATTGCACGCCTCACAGAAACTATAAGCTCCGTTGATCCAGAGCTTGCCCCTACTGAATTGCAGCAGGAACAGCTTAAGCGCTATTACATGCAGAAGCATGATGGCAAACGCTACCAAAAATTGAAGAAAGAGGAAGATGTGCAGCAGCAAACTAAAAGTAAGGCCATCCGATTAGGTGATATTCTTACTACTGAACAGATGGCTGCCCTAAAAGCAGCCAAAAAGGGAGCAAAACCTACACGTATAAGACCAAAAGAGTAAATCTAAAAGCGCATCTTTTTCATGCGATCTAGATCGCGCTTCATATCTTTTTGTTTAATGGAATCGCGTTTGTCGTAGGACTTTTTACCTTGGGCAAGCGCGATTTCTATTTTGGCGATGCCGCGCTCGTTTACGTATAGCCGGTAGGGTACAATGGTAAAGCCCTTTTCTTTTACCTTGCGTTGTAGCTTGCGCATTTCTTGACGGCGCAGCAAGAGCTTACGGGTGCGCCGAGGTTCATGATTGGCGTACGTCCCATTTTCATACTCCGCAATAAACATACTCTTGATAAATAATTCATCTTCTTGGAAGAGGCAGTAGGCATCGCGCAAATTGATGTTTCCCTTTCGGATGGATTTAATTTCTGTCCCTTGCAGCATCACCCCTGCCTCCACCAGTTCGATGAAATGATATTCATATTGAGCACGCCTATTGACGATCTCAATCTCGTATTCGCTATTCTTATTCTTGTTACTCATGGTGTAAGCTAGAACTAAACAGCTAGCTGTTTAGTTCAACTTTCGGATTTTTACAGCAGTACCATAAGCTAAAATTTCGGAAGTACTTTGCATCACCATCGCCGTAGAAAACCGCACATTAATTACTGCATCTGCGTCTAGGCGCTCGGCATCGGCCAGCATTCGATCAATAGCCTGTTCTCTTGCGTCGGCCATCAATTCGGTATATTCTGAAATTTCACCACCTACTATGTTTTTAAGGCCAGCAAAAATATCACGCCCAATATTCCGAGCCCTCACCGTGCTTCCTCGGGCAATATCCAGCACTTCCGTTATCTCGTAGCCTGGCAGATTGTCTGTTGTGGAAAGTAACATCGTCTATCTATTTTTGGTTTCTTCTTACTCTCTTAGCAACTTCTTACTTGGCTTATACTTCTTCTTGGGCGCTGCCATTCTTAGCAATTCATTGCCTTTTTTCTCCGCTTTTACTACCTTTCCCTTCAGCTTATCATCTAAGAAATTGGTCATCTTAGTGTAGAGGTGCAGGCGGGTATTTCCGCCGTATATTCCATGATTCCGATTGGGGTAATAGTAGGTATCAAACTGCTTATTAGCGGCAATCAGCGCATTGGCCATTTCTGCAGTATGCTGAAAATGCACATTATCATCACCCATTCCATGTACGAGCAGGTAATCACCCTTCAGCTTATCTGCAAAATAGACAGGAGAATTATCCTTATAGCCACCTGGAT
>JBCCRH010000037.1:0-23018 GCA_039208045.1 Bacteroidota bacterium | reverse complement strand
CTTGGGTTGTAGAACTATAAGCCATTTTATTTTATAACTTTGCATCCCGTAACAGTACAAAAGCAGTTTATGACAAAGTATATTTTTGTTACGGGGGGCGTCACTTCTTCTCTCGGGAAAGGTATTATTTCTTCTTCATTAGCTAAGTTGCTACAAGCCAGAGGGTTCTCTGTAACCATCCAAAAATTTGATCCTTACATCAACGTCGATCCAGGTACATTAAATCCCTACGAACATGGGGAGTGCTATGTCACGGACGATGGTGCTGAAACCGATTTGGACCTGGGGCACTATGAGCGATTTTTAAATACTCCTACTTCGCAGGCGAATAATGTCACTACTGGGCGCATTTATCAGACCGTTATTAATAAGGAGCGTGCTGGAGATTTTTTGGGTAAAACGGTGCAGGTAATCCCACATATTACGGATGAGATCAAGCGCAGAGTCCAACTATTGGGCAATTCTAATCAGTATGATATAGTCATTACAGAACTGGGAGGAACCGTAGGTGATATCGAATCCTTGCCTTATCTCGAATCTTTACGACAGCTACGCTGGGAGCTAGGCTCCGACAATTGCCTAGTCATTCACCTTACGCTTATTCCTTACCTCAAAGCGGCTAAAGAACTCAAAACAAAGCCAACGCAGCATTCTGTCAAAGAATTACTGAATACAGGTATTCAGCCTGATATTTTAGTCTGTCGCACAGAGTTTCCTATTGGCATGGACATCAGACGTAAGCTAGCACTATTTTGCAATGTGGACGTTAGCTCGGTGATTGAGGCAATAGATGCAGAAAGCATCTATGATGTGCCCTTGCTAATGCTAAAAGAAAAACTGGATACGACCGTCATTGCCAAGCTGCGCCTCAAAGACAAGAAAGAACCCAACCTTTCTGCCTGGAAAACCTTTTTGGGGAAACTCAAAAATCCCATGTCGGAGGTACGGATAGGATTAGTAGGTAAATACAACGAGTTGCAAGATGCCTATAAGTCAATCTATGAGTCCTTTGTACATGCAGGTGCTGTTAATGAGTGCAAAGTATATGTGGAGCCTATCCATTCTGAGAAATTGGAAAGTTCATCGGCTGATTTGGCTAAAGTGCTTGGTGGCTATGATGGTATTCTGGTGGCCCCAGGATTTGGAGAGCGCGGTATTGATGGGAAGATTAGAGCGATAGGCTTCGTTCGCGAAGCAAAAATTCCGTTTTTTGGAATCTGTCTAGGCATGCAATGTGCAGCAGTGGAGTTTGCTCGCAATGTAATAGGCCTGGAAAATGCTGCTTCCACAGAAGTGGAGCCCAATACGGAACATCCAATCATAGATTTGATGCCCGATCAAAAGAAAATCACAAAGAAGGGGGGTACGATGCGCTTGGGAGCCTATGCTTGTCAGCTACGCCGAAAATCTAAAGTCAGCCAAGCCTATGGTACCTTAAAAATTAGCGAACGCCACCGCCACCGCTACGAGTTTAATAATGCCTACAAGGAACAATTCGAAAAAGCTGGATTAATTGCATCAGGCATCAATCCTGAATCTGGGCTAGTAGAAATCCTAGAACTCAAAGACCATCCCTGGTTTGTGGGCACTCAGTTCCACCCTGAACTTAAGAGTACGGTAGAAAATCCACACCCTATTTTTGTTGGATTCGTAAAGGCCTGCATGGAGTTTAAGATGAAGCAGAAGCAATTAGATGTTGTAGCTAAAGACTTTTAAGTTGACAAGTAAGAAGTCGGAAGAAACGCTTAGGTGGTGGTTTTGGGGCTACTCAGGGCTCATCATAGTGGTATTGTTTTTGGTGCAGGGCAATCCCTTTTTTTGGGACACCATCCAATTAGGTTCCAAGCACGCCCACTTTTTTTACGAGAATCAATTTTCCAAGCTTTGGCTGCCCGATCTAATCGATAGCGGTCATCCGCCGGTTTTTGGTGCGTATTTGGCACTTTGTTGGAGCCTTTTCGGCAAAAGCCTAATCGTCAGCCATTGGGCCATGTTGCCTTTTTTGCTGGGGGTAGGGTGGTTAGCCCTAAAAATTGGCGCTTACTTCACGTCTGCTGAGACAGCACCTTGGTTTTTAGCTTTTTTGCTAGCTGATCCAGTGTGGATGGGCCAAGCAGTGCTGGTGAGTCCAGATGTTTGCCTAGTGACTTTCTTTTTGTGGGGAATCTGGGCTATTTGTTCGGATTCTAAATGGGGCAGGGTAGTGGCTGGACTTGGCTTAGCCATGATTAGCACACGGGGGATGATGGTGGTGGTAGCTTTGTATGTGTTTGAGCTTTGGCGCCAATCCTTTTCATTAAAATCCCTCTTCTTATCCGCCCTGCCTTACGTTCCTGCTGGATTATTTGCCTTAGCTTTTTTAATCGGCCATTACCTGGCGAAAGGTTGGATCGGCTATCATGCTGACTCCCCGTGGGCGCCAGGCTTTACGCAAACCGTCTGGGCGGAGGTACCCAAGCAAATGGCACTATATGCCTGGCGTATGCTAGATTTTGGCCGACTCTTCCTGTGGGTTGTTTTGCTATTGGTACTTTGGCGTGGTCGAAAAAACTGGGCTGCTTGGCCCAAATGGCAGGAAGCCATCAAACTGGGTGTCGTTTGTTTATGCCTACTCTCGATCACCTTCTTCGCCTACAAGAACCTGAATAATCACCGCTATCTACTGCCTATCTTTACCAGCCTAAGCTTACTGACAATAGTAGGTAGTCACTATTTCCTATCCAATAAGCAGCGCTTTTGGGCCTATCTGATTGTTATTATTGGTCTTGCTTTCGGTAACCTTTGGGTGTACCCCAATAAAGTTTCCCAAGCGTGGGACTGTACCCTAGGCCACCTCCCACACTATCAGCTTAGAGCGGAGATGTTAGCCTATTTAGCGAAAGCGGACATTCCACTAGTAGAGGTAGGAACGGCATTTCCCGAAAGGGGCCCATTAAAATTTAAAGACCTCAGCAACCGCACGGACGGTTTTAAGGAAAAGGATTTGGAAAAAGATACGTACATTCTGTACAGCAATGTGATGAATGATTTCAGCGATGCGGAGATTGATGCGCTTTTCCAGGAATGGGGTGTAGTGAATCGCATGGATAGCTATCCGTTGTTTATGATTTTATTTGAACGAAAGCAGTAATTATGCGAAAATTAAGCCTAAAAGAACTCAACCGAATCTCCGTAGCCGAATTTAAAGCCACCGATAAAACGCCCATCGTATTAGTACTCGACAACATCCGCTCAGCCCTCAACGTAGGCTCCGCTTTCCGCACAGCCGATGCATTCGCCCTGGCACACATTTACCTTTGCGGCATTACCGCCAAACCGCCCCACCGAGAAATCCTAAAAACCGCTATTGGCGCTACCGATTCGGTCGATTGGACGTATTGTGAGCAGGTGGAAGATGCTATTACTGACCTAAAAGGGCAAGGATATACCATCCTATCCATTGAGCAGACGACGGATAGTACTCCACTTCAGGAGATGACAAAGCCTAGCTCGCCTATTGCTTTAGTGTTTGGTAACGAAGTGAGCGGCGTGTCTGATACAGCATTAAACTTATCCGATCGAGCCATTGAAATCCCACAATTTGGTACGAAACATTCCTTGAATATTTCGGTTTGTTTGGGGATTGTCGTATGGTCATTTTTTGAAAAACTAAAATTGTAGCCGAGCTGATGATTTATAGAATTATACGATTACTATGTTTACTATTTCCAAAACGCATGGCTCAAAAAGCTTACGATGTCTTGTCGAATCCACAAATTCGAAAGCTTCGTACCAATGAGTTAGAGGTACTAGAACAGGCGAAAAAGCAAAGCATCCGCTTTGAAGGCTTTGATATTCAGACCTATGAGTGGGGAAATCCGGAAGATGAAAGCGTACTGCTCATACATGGCTGGGAAGGGCAGGCAGGTAATTTTTCAGATTTGGTTGGAAAATTGCTAGAGCATAGCTACCACGTGGTGGCCTTCGATGGGCCTTCGCATGGATTTAGCAGCAAGGGGCAGACGAGTTTGTTTGAGTTTATTGACTTGGTAGCCGAAATGATCAAACGAAGTGGGGTGAAAAAGCTAGTGAGTCACTCCTTTGGTGGGGTAGCAACTACGGGAGCTTTATACAAATATCCTGAATTAGAAATCGACAAGTATGTATTGCTGACTGTGCCGGACAAGTTTTCGCAACGCATCAATGACGTGGCCCGCCAAGTGGGCGTAACGGAGCGAGTAAAGTTGCTATTGATTGATCGCTTGGAACAAGAGATGAATCAGCCAATTACCAACCTTAATGTGAGCGAATTTGTCAAAACGGCCAAGGTACGTGAGGCACTGATTATACACGATAAGAACGATCGTGTTATCCCTATTGCGCAGGCCAAGCACGTGCTGCAAAACTGGACGAACTGCACTTTTAAAGAAATTGAAGGAACGGGCCATTTTCGCATTTTGCGAACGGAGTTTGTGCAACAAGAGGTACTAAATTTCCTTACTTAACTAGGCTTACTTTGCAATAATCAACTTCCCAGAGTGTTCCAATGCCCCATTTTTTACGCGATAGAAATAAAAGCCATTTTGCAAAAGTGTAGTAAACAGCTGTTTTTGCGCTAACTGCCCTACTTCCGCAGTCCAAGTAGTATTAAGCAATCGCCTTCCGGCAGTATCAAATAGCTCCAGGCTTATGAGTTCGTCCTGCGCTTCTTCCAACTCTATATTGATCACATTCGCTGCTGGATTTGGAAAAAGTCTAATAGGAGCTTTGGGGGGATAGTCGAGCGGAAGCATATTGGAGTAGCTGAAAGAGCGCTCGCTATCATAAGCTTTGATCCGGTAAATATTGGTGCCCGTTAGTGGCTCATCATCTAGAAACTGGTAATTGCTTGCTGCGATGGTGCTGCCAGCAGCGTCGACGGTACCGATCGTATGAAAGGTAAAAAAGTCGGCGCTACGTTGTACCTCAAAATGGGTGGTATTTGTTTCTGTAGCGGTCGTCCAAGCCAATAGGTTTTGGCGCGCTTCAGCTTCTCCCGTAAGGGTAAGTGTTTCCACAAATGGGCCATTACAATTGGGGAAGACTTGCTGACTGACCTTGGTCGATAGCCCTCCAGGATCAGTCACCGTTAGCTCAATGCGATACCAATATTCCTCAAAATCACAGCCCAGTGGGCTAATTAATGTATAACTGCTAGGGCTATAGTCGGCAGGCTCAGGGTGGTAGTGATCATTGTGATGAAAAAAGATACGCCACACATGCGTCAACTCTTCGAGTGGATGTTCAGCGTCTTGTACGTTTGCCTGTAGCGCCAACGACGAGGTGGAACCCATTGGATATTTATCTCCATCTTCAAAGCTGGTAATATCTACAGAAGGTGGGGTGTTATTGAGCGAGATGATTGCTTCGGTAGTATTGGTAGCTTCTAGGCTATCCTTCACCGTTAAGCGCACGGTGTAGCTTTGCACTTCGCTTGAAGGCGCTGTGAAAATGTGCGAGGGCGCTGGCTCATCACTAGTCGTACCGTCTCCAAAGTCCCAGGAGTAGGCTACAATAGGCAGGTTAGAATCATAAGACTGACTGGCGTCAAATTGCACCTCCAAAGGGCCTACACCGAAGTATCGATCAGCTTTTAATACTGCCACCGGAGGTGGATTTCCCCCATACGAAATGGTATGGATTTCACTCTGTACATTGATGTAGTAGAGCTGCCCATCCTTTGGGTTCAGCGCAAGGTGGATAATATCTGTCGCTTCATTGTGGAAGGATTCCACGCTTTTGAGCCGGTAGTCATCATCAAAATCGAAGACTTTGATCCAACCGCTATAATCGATGCTAAAGTATTTTCCTCGGTAGTCTTCTGGATAGACAGACGCCGTATAAACCAATCCGGCCAAGCTCGAATAGCCATCAAATACTTCTCCGTCGATCGGCGAGCGTTCGTCATCAATCCATAGATCCTCAATATTATCTTGTAGGGTATCAGCGGTGATGGCTCTGGTGGGCGGATTCCAGCGGGCATTGCTCCAAGCCAAGAGAGGGGAAGATTCGACCATCGGGTAGGCAGTAGCAGGGATGGCTTGGGAGGGCGCGCAGGGGTTCACAGGGACGCTACCCAAATTATTGAGATAGGGGCGCATCAGGAGTTCACGGAAGTAGAAAAATTCTCGATCACATCCGCCTATCCCGTAGAGCGGATTGCGTGCGCGCGGGTTCATCATGGGGGGTTGTGACCAAAAGGCCCAGTTCGACCAGGTGCCTTCTACTAGCGGCCAACCAAAATTTTCGCCACCCTTACGGATAATATTGAGTTCTTCCCAAGAACCATTTCCCACATCACCCAAGATAAGCAAGCCTGGATCGCCATCTTCAGGATAATGGCTCCCCGTCTCTGGCACCAAGCTCATGCGATAGGGATTTCTAAAGCCCACCGCCCAAATGCGCGATTCAGGTGCGCGTGGATTATCTGCTAGATAAAAGGGGTTGCTAGGCACGCCTGCCCCAGTCTCTGCATCAATGCGTAAGACTTTACCATTAAGGCTACCCACATATTGCGACTTGTAAGAGCCAATATTTTGGTCGGGGGTCATAATGCCTCGCTCAATAGCATCTGCTGTGAAGGCACCGAGTTCATCCCCCCCTAAGTCAGTCATATTGGCAGAATTATCGCCATTAGAAACCAAAATAGTACCGTCTGTCCCTACCAAAATACTCCCCAAACCATGGTATTGATATGCCAATGGAATACCATCACCAATTGTTTGACCCAATAAAACATGCTCTTTCTCATCCAGTAACGTTTTAAAATCGTCCGCAGGGTTGAGCTGAAAGCGGCTTACACGACCAAAGCTAGCATTGTTAGTTGCAGTGGTATCAGGATGATATTGTGCAGTCCCAAAATGCTGAAACCAGTGCATATCCATTGTGTAGTAGACATAAACGTAACCATTATTCTGAAAGGCAGGATCAAGCGCTACACTCATCAGTCCATGATCTTTCCAATTGGCCACCCGCTCGCTAATATCCAATACAGGGGCTTCAACAGCCACGCCCGAGCTGTCCACCATGCGGATGCGCCCTGCTTTTTCCCAAATAAATAAGCGCCCTGCTTGGTCAAAAGTAAGGCCCATGACTTCCTCGTAGTCTTTGCTGTAGATTTGGTCGTAGAAATCTTCGGGGAGCTGCGCTTGGACAGACAGCGTGCCCCATAGGATCAAACAAGTAAGAATAGATAGCGTTTTCTTCATAGCACGTTGGACTTATTGAATGAGTTGTAAACCAAGTTGCAGGCTACTGCCTGGCGCAATATTATGGAGTCGTTTAACTCGATCGATCGTATAAGATTCGACAATAATCTTGCCTCCCCCAAATTCGGGCTTTTTTTGGAAAGCAGTGAAACCTTGCTCACAGTTTTTTAAATCAATATTCCGTAAAAATAGAAGCGATAAATCTTTTGAAGCAACACCTAGCTCTGCCCCGTCGATCCTGCTATCTAGTACATGCACATCACTCTCTTCGCCCACGCTAATGCCTTTATCTCCACAATTCTGTATGCTGGCATTTTTAATATTGACAATACTCCCCGAAAAATCCACTGCATCGTTCCCTATCTCAACGAACGAGCAATCTTCGATGCGGCCTTTACAAAAATCGCTATCCAAGCCATCGAAGGCACTATTGCGAATGGCACAGGCTTGCAACTCAAACTCCGAACGAATAAAGTTAATAGCATCCTCACTTTGACTATTTAGTATGCGGCACTGGTAGAGCAAAGCATCTGCTTCGTAAAAGGTAACCCCCCCCGTTAGCACCCATTGATCGTAGTTTAAGGTATTCCATTGGTCAAATAGCACGTACTGTAAATGACTCTTTTCATGGGTTTCAAAAACGGTAAAGCCCCTAGCACTCTTATCACTTGACGTGAAACGAATAGGCTGCTCCCCAGTGCCAATAGCCGTAATAGGACTTTTGCAAAAGAAAAAAGCGCCTTGTACGAAGTCTAGCTGCGTCCCTGCCACAAAAGATACTTGGTAATTTTTAGGAATAATTATAGGTTGCTTAATAGTCTTCTTGCCAGGCAAAAACTGGATATGCTGCCCATCGATTCGTACCAAACTATCGGGCAGTTGTAGTCGATCTAAGCCTAAACTCTGGTGGGCAACTTGGTTGGCTGGCATACTAAAGGTGGAAATGGGGGCACTCAGTAAGCTATCAATACCTACCACTTGGTAGAATAGATACTTTGCAGCGCGGGCTAGCGGTAGGGTGTCCATTTTAGGTAGTCCTTGTTCTGCCAGTGCTTGCTGCTGCAAAAAGCGAGCGGCATTGTAGTCCCAGATTTGCCCCAGCTTTTGTACACGGAGCCAAAATTTTCTGGGAATTTGTGCAGGAATAATTACAGTACTGTCAAGCTGGGTGGTTGGCAATAGCCTATTATTCCCAAAACCAACCAACTGAATGGGTAAATTATGACGATTGCGAAGTAGGAGTTCCTGCTTTGTTGTAAGGTAAGAAGCTGCCACCGCATGCGCTTCAGGCGGTAGCAAGAGCGAACGCACAAAATTAAACTGCGTTGCCAATTCCGCTAAATCTAGCTGGTACTCCGGAAACTCTTGCTTCAAAAATGCGGCCCTTGGGCCAATGCTATTACTCAAACTATCGAGCAGCGGATCAAAATAGTGGTAATCCGAAAACTGGTAGAGGTACCCGATATATTTTTCCACGAAAGTGGCATCCATAAACAAATGGCTAAACACGGTCTGGTCGAACAGCTTCTGAGGGTCGAGCGCGCCAGTACCCAGAATCGTATATTGTTCTATTGGTTTATCACCAAAACCATCAAAGCCAATCGGCTCCAACTTATTGAGTATTGGGTTGTAATAAAAACGCTGATTGTGCCAAACGATACCATGGTAGGCATTCAGCAAATCGCTGATGGCATAGTATTTGGCTAGGCGTTCCACCTCAAAAATTTCGGAGGCTGGCTTTAGGCCATATTTGAACTGGTACAGTAGGTTTTGGGCTTGCGCCAAATGGCCTGTTGAAAGGCTATCGCTCTGGTAGGCACTTTCGTGGAAGCTCTCAATAGGAGCATTTTCCCAGAGCATACTCGTATGTTCTGTTTCAGCTCGGAAGAAGCCGTGATGTTGTAGCTGCCCCTTCATGCCTGCCCAGAAACCCTCTTCTCCTAACTTCACGATGGGCCCTTCTCGCCGTTGCCGGTACTCTACTAATTGTTTGTCAAAGTGCTCTTCATAGGCGTAAATGCCCAGGGATTTACCATTGAGTCGTAGTTCCACAAAATCGTATCGGGTGGTCAGTACATCTTCTTTTTCCCAAAATTGATGGAGCAGCCACTCGTGCAAGAAATAGCGTGCCTCAGGGGTGTGGAGCGAAAAGGTGCGCATGCGCTTCCAGGCGTAGGGCGATTTCACCTTCACTCGAAAAGACCATTTCTCTCCCTCTAAATGATCTAGCCAATCCCCCTTAAGTCGTATTTTGATGGGAATAGGCTCCGCATCATCGCTGCTGAGCATGGCTTCTACCCAGTCTTTATTGTTGGTTTCTAAAATGCCCTTTACCAGGGCTTTTTCGCGTTTGCGCTTCAATTTGCTGTAAGCTTGGTCGCTCAGCTGTAGGTCGAGTATGGCGGGTTGAAAACTTTCATTCGCCCACTGATCGATCTCTTCTAATTGAAAATCATCAAAATAGAGCGGGCTTGTTCCTCCGCCATAGACATGCACATTGATACGGTCGTAAGATGTTCCGAATGGAATAGAAAAGCGAATTTCAAGCAAATCCCAGCCATCCTCAATGAGGCTTGGTAGTTCTTGTTGTTCGTAAAAAGAAGCTTCGCCAAAGCCCTGTACAGCCAAACGGCCCACACTGCCATTCTGCTGAAAACGCCAGACCGAAGCCTTGTAGACTTTTCCGGGGACGGGATCGGTAAAATCGAAGGTAAAGCCATAGTGCATTTGTCCATCCGCAGGCAGCTCGCAAGCATAGGTTCCCGACCGAGCACGCGCTGCACTTTGCAGCTCACTATCGCCAAAGCTTAGCCCATTGTGCACGAATTGATCGCCTTCCACTTGCTCTGCATCACAAAGAATAGTGTTGGTACTTTGTAGAGCTTGGTTGGTATTGGGCATGCCTGCAAAAATCAAGAGCAGCGCTACACCGAGAAGGAGGAGTAATCCGCCAATTAGCCATTGTTCTAATTTGGCCTGCCGCTTGCGCCCTGTTTGCTGCGAGATAATCATAGGATCAAATCAGGTTGATCAATGATAGAAAGGCGCGTTTTAGGTGATAATTCACCTAGCGCATTTTTTAACTGACTAATTTCATCAATCGAATTCGCCTTGCAGATAAAGGAAAGGTCGAGTCCTTTTTCGAGTGTATCTAAGCGTTTGAGCTCTACATAAGGCAAATGATCGGAAAGGATTTGGCTAATTTGTTTAACGTCCTCCAAATCAGTATGGATATTGACAAACAACCGGTCTTCGCGCTTGAAAGCAGCTTGGCCGCTGAGGCGCTGACCAATATAGATGATAGCAATGATTAGCGAAAAAGCAACAATAGCCAATATAGGTTGATTCGCCCCTCCCGCAAGCCCCAAACCAATTGCAATAAATAAATAAGTCAATTCTTCGGGGTCTTTAATAGCAGCTCTGAAACGAACAATAGACAAAGCACCTACCAAGCCTAATGAAAGGGCAATCGATGATTTGACGATCATAATAATGAGTAAGGTACCCAAAGCGAGTGGAAGGAAGTTAGCTGCAAACTTGCGCCTGTTGGAGATGGCATTTCCATAATGGATATAAAACAAACGCAGCAAAGCCACTAAGATCGCAGTAACGATAATATTGAGCAGAAACTCGCCAATGGGGACATTGTTTGAGAACTCTTGTATGTATCGCTCCTGTAATTGTTCGAGTAAATTCATGAAATCGCTTTGATGGTGCTTGCGCAAAAATAAGTGCTTCTAGCTGAAATGCGAATGGTAGGCAAAAAAAAAGGTACTCCCGAGAAGGAGCACCTACATAAACTATAAACAAACAAAAAACATTAGCGATTCTGAAACTGCATGGTAAACAGGAAGAGGCACAAAGGGTTTAAAAATTGCGTAATTTTTTTTGAAAAAAATGAAAGTTGTTGAAGCAGGTCTTATTTTGAAGTTGTTTCTTACTTTAGAGGCAGAGATATACGAGCATGTCAGATACTAAAATAAATTGGTGGAATTGGATCATACTAGCAATTTTCTTGCTGGTAGCCTTCCGCTTTTTTGTCTTTGCCAGAATGGCCATACTGATCGGCCTGGCAGCAGCTGTAGTTGGTATTTTTGGCTATGTAGCTTGGCAAGCCTTGGCACAAAGGCGAAAAGCAAAAGACAGTCGTGTAAAAAGCTTAAATGCCATTCAGCAACGCATTGATTATTGTGAAGATCAACTCGTGCAACTCAAAGCCGAAGTTGCTGAAATTAAGGCAGACCTCCGCGACCTACAGTTACAAAAGCGCAAAAATAGCAGTACGCTTAATACAACTAATAAAAAGGATACCGAACGATTACTAGCAGCTTTTGAAGGGGAATTACTCGTACGCCTAAAAAAGCAGAGCTTTTTTGAGACCTGCCTCCAAAAGTTGAATCGATTATATGCTAATCAAGAATTGAGTGCCGACCTCGCCGAAAAGCAGGAACGCTTACGCAAATTGCAGGAAAACCATTATGAGGACCTAGCAGAAATGGAAGCCCTGCGCTCCGATATGGAACTCGATGTATTCTATTTAGACACCATCGAGTCACTATCCGAAAAGATGCTGCTCACCAATTCTTCTTCTGAGGCAGAAGCCTTGCAGTTGGAGCTGGAAAAAATGACGCGTTCGTTGGATGATTTATAGGATTTTATATATCATCTTATACGCTTTGCTTCTGGTTGGTAGTGCTTGTCAAATGGCTGAACCAGAAGTGAAAACTTACCTTTTTCTGGGACACCCTTACGATTGGAATTATCCCAATCGCATCGATTACCGCTTAGAGCAAGTCGACTATACCCAGTTTGATCAAATTTGGTTGGGAGGGGATGTATGCAGCGCAACCACACAGGAAGCGGAGACGGTCACATACTTAGATAGCCTTTTTAGCTTAAGCGAAAAAGTGCACTGGACACTGGGTAATCACGATCTGAAATATGAGCAGGTGGAGCGCATCACCAACGCGACCCAAAAGCCAGAGTTTTATGCCACCTGGCAAGACGGTATCTGCCTATTGGTGCTCAACACCAACTATTATTGGTGGTATGATGGCCCTCCACCCCAGGAAAACTGCGCAGCAAAGGAAGGGCAGTGGCAGCTCCTCCAAACAGTCTGCGATACAATTTCGGAAGCTTCCCACTTGGTTGTCTTACACCATCATGGGGTGCTAAATGAGCTGAAAAGGGCCCCCTCTAATGCGTTTAACATTAATGCCACCAATATCCGAATGACTTGTGATAGCTTATCCGATTTTACAAATTGGGTATATCCATTATTGCAACAGGTACAAGAACATGGAACGCAAGTGATACTAATTGGAGGAGATATTGGGATGGTCGCCAAAAAGTACGAGTATCAGACCCCCGAAGGCATCTGGCTACTAGGCTCTGGTATTAACAATACGGTCAACAAAGCCTATGCACCAGACTACGTCACCAATTTTGAGGCCGACGAAGTGCTGGTGCTTACTCATGACGTTGAACAACAACGTTTAGAATGGGACTTTTTGCTTTTGGAGGAGGTATTTCTACCTAAGTATAAACGCTAAGCCTAAGGATTATTCTTGGCAAACTCCTGAAAAGAAGTAGTTTGATAATGATCGTCGCCCACAAATTTAAGCTCTAACAGCATATCATTAGCTGGCTTAAAGCCTGGCGAAAGCGTAATGCGGTCTTGTTTAGCATCCAGATATACATAAGTGGGGTAACCCACTCGATCTAATCCTTCCAGCAGTGCCATCGCTAGTTCGTGCATGCCACGTCTACCCACTTTTTTGTTGAGCTTCATAGTATGACCACGGTACTGAATATCCTCTTTTTGCTCTGCATTGAGTTTGATAGGAATGAAATTAGCATTTACAAATGCCACTACCTTGGGATCTTTAAACGTTGTACGATCCATTTTTTTGCAATAGCCACACCAGTCGGTGTAGAGATCGACGAAATACTTTTTTCCTTCTGTATTTTCCAGCGCCGTCGCTTCTTCCCAGCTCAGCCAGTTGATTTTAGCCTTACCTGATTGCGCAGCTACGGCGATACCAAGCGTTAGAAATAGCCCTATGGCTAGCGTCCTTTTTATAGTTATCATGCTTCTTGATTTTGACCGTAAAATGAACAAATATTTTAGTTATGCACCTATGATCGGTGTTCGTTTAATATGTTTTTAACTTTTAAGTGTTCGGGGGCAGACAAGTATAAAACTGTAGCTATTATTTTAAACTTTCCTATTCCCACACCTTTTATATAGGCCGAGTGGATTCATAATCCCAAAGGCTAAGCGGATTTGCAATCCGCTGATTTTCTTACAACAGTTATCGCGGATTCTACTCCGCTTAGCCCATTAAATACAGATAATGAAAAAAGTAGTAGTAGCCATCGGCGGCTCCAGCGGCTCCATTTACGCCAAAGTATTGCTCGATAAATTGGAGCGCCTGCAAGATCAATGGGAAAAAGTGGGGGTAGTGATGACTAAAAATGCCAAGCTCAACTGGAAACTGGAGCTAGAAAACGAAGATTTTAAAAATTATTCGTTTGATTTTTATGAAAAGTCAAATTTTATGGCCCCCTTTGCATCTGGTTCAGCAAAGTATGAGACGATGATTGTGTGTCCATGCTCCATGGGACTGATGGGGCGCATCGCAACGGGTATTTCGAATGATCTGATTACCCGAGCAGCCGATGTAATATTAAAAGAAAGGAGACGTTTGATTGTGGTACCAAGAGATACGCCTTACAACCTTATTCATATCAATAATATGAAGCTCATTACCGAGGCAGGAGGTATTATTTGTGCAGCAAGTCCTTCTTTTTACAGCAGGCCGAATACCTTTGAAGAATTAGTGGCCACGGTGATTGATCGAGTGCTAGACTTAGCAGGCTTCGATCTGGACAGTTTCCGATGGGGCGAATCGTAAAATTTAATATTCAGCTATGAAGCAATTTGTATTGAGCCTAGTGGTTGTTGCCCTAGGCATTTCATCAACATTAAATGGACAAGTATCAATGGATTCAGTTAGTTACAGCTTAGGCGTCTTAATGGCAGGCAACCTAAAAAAACAAGGGTTTGACGAGATAGAAGCCATTTCTTTCGCCAAAGCAATAGAAGCAGTGATGAAGGGCGAAACGCCTTCTATTTCTGTACAAGAGGCCAGCCAACTAGTGGCAGAGTATCAGCGCAAAAAGTTAGCGGGTGAGGGAGAAGATTTCTTAGCGAAAAATGCAGAACGCCCAGAGGTACAAGTCACTGAAAGTGGCTTACAATATGAAGTCTTGAAGCCAAGCGAAGGAGTAAAGCCTACCCCAAGCAATAAGGTAAAGGTACACTATCATGGTACGCTCATAGATGGCACCGTATTCGACAGCTCTGTTGATAGAGGTAAGCCTACTAGCTTTGGCGTTACGCAGGTTATCCAGGGCTGGGTAGAAGGTTTGCAACTTATGCCTTTGGGCTCGAAGTATAAATTTTACATTCCGTATCAGTTGGCGTATGGCGAGCGTGGTACCAGAGGTATCCCTCCGTATTCGGCACTGATTTTTGAAGTGGAGTTGTTGGAGATTAACTAGAAGCTCCATTTTTGCAACACCTTGGTACCCGCCTCAGGCAGATACCAAGGTGTTGCCTTAGCTCTTGCTGCTATTTGAATTATTTTTCTCTCTCTGAATAAAAAAATATGTTGAAGTCACTCTTCATTCTGCTTCTGCTTATTCCATCCAGCGTATTTGCGCAAACAGAACTTAATGCTCCCGCCCCTAATTTTCAACTTCCTGAAAGGGTTAACTATACAATCAATAAAGAGCTCCGCCTTAGTGATTTTAAAGGTAAGTTCGTTGTGCTAGACTTTTGGGCTACTTGGTGCCAACCTTGTGTGGAAGGTATCCCTGAGCTAAATGCGATGGTACAAGAATACCGAAAGGAGGATTTAGTACTTCTATCTATTACCGACGAATCTAATGAGCGGGTCACCAACTTTTTAGAAAAGTTCCCGGTACAATACCAAGTGCTTCGAGATGATGCGAAAACATTATTTGAGCTATATGCTATACAGGCAAGGCCTACTTACTTGGTGATTGATCCCATGGGGAAGCTTATTTATAGAGGAAATGAAATGGATCGAAGCATTATGGCGGAGCTATTGGCTACGGGGACATTGGCTGAAAAGCCAGTACCAACCGATTCAGGAGTGGCGCCTCAAGATAGTTTTTCGTTACCGTACGTCAATTTTAATGGAGGGCAAAACCCAGTTTATAATGCCATGCGTATGCTATTGGGTAAAAGCGAAACACAATATGAGATGATTCATCAATTTGTGATTCGGCCCTCTTTGGAGAAAGAATTCGGTGGGTCAGCAGAGGCATCTAATGGTAATATGGTAGGGATTACTTACAGTGGGGGCAAGATTGATGAGCTGCTGGCCTTTGTCAAGCAACTTCCATCCTTGCTAAGGATTGAAAATCGCACATCTTTAAATGGGCGATATGATATTATCTACCGTAAAAAGTCGAAAGGAAAGAAATATGCTTTCGTGGAAATAGAGCAGACCCTCTTGGATGGCTTGGGAGTACACTTAGATAGCACTTTGACTACTGTAAATGCGAAAGCTATACAGATCAGCCAAATGAACAAGGAAATTCTTGCACTTGCAGCAATGCCTAAAGGAGCCATGAACGCCTATTTTCCACTGGACTTAGTGGCAAAATTGCTAGAGCAAAAAGCGAATCAGATCGTAGTGGTAGCGGATGACTTGAAAGGGAAGTATATCCCTCAAAAAGGATTATTGGGATACAATGCTTTATACAGAGCCAAGGCTAGTGAGATTACAGATTATTTAGCTATTCATGGGATACAGGTACAGAATACGCCAAAAGAGGTGTGGCTCTACTCCATCAAGGAAAATTAGTATTTTATGGAGTAAAGCGGGCAGTGCCGTTCGGACTTATAATCCGAAAATGGGGTGGGTGCTAAGGTATAGGCTGCCCAACTAAGTCGGGCGCTTCTAGTTCGTAGCGAGCTGGGTTATAGACAGTTTGTAACTTTACTGGTGCGTATCTAGTCCTGCCCCTTTGGGGGCAAGCCATAAATCTAATAAGATACCACCTGTGACTATCACTTAAACCAATTGGAATGGATATTGAGTTCGATAGAAGAGGAAATGTATTTCCATATGCTATCATCGAAATAGACTTAGAGCAGTTCGAAAAATCGTTTGTGGCAAATTTTAATAGTGATTCTACGAGGTCATCACTATTCGTAAACTATCAAAATTATCTCGATGCATTAAAGCCATTTTTAACACATGATTTTTTTCAGTGGGTAGATGGGAGTTTTGTGACTAAAAAGGATAGTCCAAAGGATATTGACCTAATTTCGGTTGTTCATTATGAGGATTATGAAGTGAATAAAGTGCTTCTGGAAAAAGAGTTTTCATCAAGTGCAGCTCGAAAAAACTTTGGAGTAGATGCATATATTGTAAGTAATTACCCTGCGAACCACCCTAAACATACATTTACAAAATCAGATTTATTATATTGGAATGATCTTTTTGGTAGGACTAGGCTTAATAGAGCTAAAAAACAGTTCAAAAAAGGTATTATCCAAATAGACTTTAAGTCAGAATCATGGAAGACAATTTAATCAGTGAAAGTGCAGCAAGAGTAATTGATATTCTGGAGCAGTTGGAGCGGCTGAACCAGATGATTGAGTTACATGCCAATGGATCAGGGGATAGCTTCATGGTCAATCAGTACAGTGATTTGAAAAATCGGTTTCTTGAAGAATTAAAAGAATTGCTTTCTGAATACGATGTAGAAGTACTACTCAAAGAACCACCCAGCCGAGCAGCTTAAGTAAGAAGTACCCTCACATGCGAATTGACATCATCTCCGTAATGCCCGAACTGCTGGAAAGCCCATTTCAGCACTCCATCATGAAGCGCGCCCAAGAAAAGGGCCTGTTGGAAGTACACGTGCATCAGCTTCGTACCTATGGCTTGGGTCGGCATAAACAGCTCGACGATTATCAGTATGGGGGTGGCGCAGGGATGGTGATGATGGTGGAGCCCATCGCCAATTGTATCGATGAGCTAAAAGCCCAACGTGAGTACGATGAAATCGTCTACATGACGCCCGATGGCCAGCGCTGGGATCAAGGGCAGGCTAATCGCATTTCGCTCTTGCAAAATATAATCATTCTTTGTGGGCATTATAAGGGGGTGGATGAGCGTATTCGGGAGCATTATATTACGCTCGAAGTATCGATTGGAGACTATGTACTGTCTGGTGGTGAGCTAGCTGCTGCGGTAGTAGTAGATTCTTTGGGGCGTTTGCTACCAGGAGTTCTGGGAGACGAGACTTCTGCACTGACCGACAGCTTTCAGGATGGCTTACTAGCACCTCCTGTTTACACCCGACCCGCCGAATTTCGAGGCTGGAAGGTGCCTGATCTCTTGCTGTCCGGCAATTTCCCTGCCATAGAAGCTTGGCGCTACGAGCAATCCGTGCAGCGCACACAAGACCGCCGCCCCGACTTACTGGATCAAGAAGAAGAGGGATAGGATGGGGCTTTTACCGAAAGGAAACCTACTCCAAGAACTGGCCTACATGCCTACCTACTGGTGGAAAATGCGCCAAGCTCGCCCGCCTAAGACTCCCGCTCAGCGCTATGATTTTGGGAGTCACCATATGCAGTATCTACTTTATTTCCCACCATTAGAAAATATGCCGCGAAAAGAACAAGCGATCATCTACTTCCATGGTGGTGGCTGGTGTTTTGGCGTGCCGAGTATGTTCGCTTCCAACGCCTATTTCTTCCAGCGACAGGGGTATGGCGTATTTATGCCCTGTTATCGACGTGTACCAACCTACAACGTTACCCACATTCGAGAAGACCTGAGCTTAGGACTGGGTAAAATTATGGAGTTAAAGGATGTGCTTAATTTGGAGGTATCTTCATTTCTTTTAGGAGGGATGTCAGCTGGTGGCAATTTGGCAGCGCTGTTGGCGTTCGATCAGGCATTGTGGCAACACACCACCTTCACCAAAGCCCAACTGGCGGGCCTATTCCTATGCGGCGCTCCCTTAGATTTGGCTAAAATGCAGTGGAGCATCCTCCTACACTGGTATGCGGGCCCTAAGCACCAACCGCTCTTTCAAACCGCAAGCCCAATCAACTATTTGCACGAAAGTGCGAACTTTCCCATCCTCTGCCTTCATGGTACGAGCGATGGTATGGTTCGTTTTGCTAGCGCCAATAGTTTTTTAGAGGCTTGCACAGCAAAGACGCAGTGTACGATCCAGCTCGAAACCATCCACAATGGTACGCACTTGGATGCAGGAAGCTGGCCCTACCAGGATCAACCGGCAGGGCAAGTGCTTCGTGCATGGTTAAGAACGATAAATCCCTCATCGTAATAGGGTTACGGAGCCAACTCGCTTGTAGCTCCCCTCTTTTTTCACCCCCTTCCAGTGTGTCTCATCATCAAAAATGGCGCGTACTTTCCATACGTATACATCCTGTGGTAGCGGCGCTCCATTCAGGGTGCCATCCCAACCTTCTGCGGGCTCGCCATTGACGAGCTCATTACTTTCCCACAACAATTGCCCATAGGTGGAGTAAATCTGAATGTGGTATTCCTTCAGTCCGATCCCTTTCGGGAAAAAATACTTGGTTTCGCCAATACCCAAATCGGGAGAAAAGGCATTGGGTAGGTGCAAGCCTTTGATCACGCCAGGCGAAAAGTAGAGTAGGGTGTCATGTGTACAATTGCCTTCCGACCAAGCAGTGAGCTGCACTTTCCACTGATTATTCTCGGTATAGCGATGACTTGGGCTTACTTCCTCGCTGGTGTGGGTGTCTCCAAAATCCCAGAAATAACGCTCCGCATCCCTTGAAGTATTAGTGAACTGAATCAGACCAGTAGGCTGATTATTAAGAAGTTCTGCTTCCCAGTCAAAGCTAGCTATAGGTTGCGCAAATACCTGAATAGGGGCAGCCATACGAAGCGTGTCAAAACACAAACTATCGTAGGCCGCCACTAAACCAACCTGATAATTTCCAGCTTGGGTGTACTCGTGACTCGGCGTGGCAAACTCCGAAGTAGAGCCATCGCCGAAGAGCCACATAAATCGGTTTCCTTGAGAGTAGTTACTAAAGGTAACTTGCAGCGGCGCACAACCTTCATACTCCGACAGGTCAAACTCGGCCGCTGGCTGACCGTAAATCGCTAGGGTCTGGCTCACCGTATCACGGCAGCCAAAAGTATTCTGTGCAATCTGAGTCGTCACCCAATCACCTGCTTCATACACCGTATACATGGGCTCTTGCTGATTGCTCGTCCAACCACTCGTATTTTGCCAAATTAGAGCATCCGCTCCTTCTGATTGATCTGCAAACTGCAATCCCATCGGTAGTCCACAATCCTTATCTTTTTGAATGGCAAAGGCCGCCGTCGGAATAGGATAAACAAAGACTTGCCCAGGACTCACCACTGTAAAACAACCGCGCTCATCCGTTACCGTAAGAGTCGGTTCATAGTCACCTGGATCGGTAAAAATATGCTGTGGACTCGCCTCTACGGTAGAGCTCCCATCTCCAAAATCCCAGAGGTGGTACAAGCTCGTATTGGGTTCGCTTTCGCTAAAGGTCACCACCAGTGGCGGACATCCTTGATTGTCGTCAACGTCCACTTCTACTGTTGGCGCAGGGGCAATAGTAATGGGGCGTTCGACTGAGGCCGTACAGCCTGTGCCCAAGCCTGTCCCTTCCACACGCACAAGGTAAGTGCCCGGTTCCTGGAAGCTATAGGTCGGGTTGGTGACCTCGGTCGAATCGCCATTACCAAAATACCAGTTCGCTTGTGCGATACCAGTGCCCTCTATAGTGAATTGAATAGTTTGCTGATCACATAAATTTGGAGATACCTCAAAATCAAGTTGTGGAGCGGCCTGCACTTCTATCATTATACTCGTACTATCTTCATCGCAACTATTCCAGGCATGCTGAGTAATCACATACTCGCCAGGTTCTTCAAAAGTGTAGCTGGCCTGTGCTTGATTACTTACATTACCATCACCAAAATCCCAGCTTACCTGCGTGCCCGGAGTGGCATAGGACGCTAGGTCAACCGTAAATGGCGCACATCCCAAGGTATTGCTGATGTTTAAAAAGGCTTCGACTTGCTCCGGCTCTACCACGACTTCTTGCGTCAGGGTATCCGCTCCACAGGCATTTCCCACAATCAAGGTGACAGGGAAAGCCTGGGTGCTATCGGGAGCGGTATAGGTTTGAGGTGCGGGTAGACTGTCCATAGCGGTTTGGCCGTTGCCAAAATCCCACCAATATTGATCTAGACTACCACTTGATATATTAGAAAAATGGATGATTAGCGGTGCGCAGCCCGTGTCCACAGTGAAGCCAAATTGGGCTTCTGGAAATGCTCGGATCAAGATACTGTCTGTCCACTCCGTGGTGCCACAGCTGTTAGTCGCTTGAAGCGAAACGGTATAGTGTTGGTCTTCGCTAGATTCGGGGTAGAGGACGCTATCGGGCGGTACTTCGCCTTCAAACGTGGTTCCATTACCGAAATCCCAGCTGAAACTTGGTGTGTCTCCTGTGCTATGGTTCTCAAAGCCGATGTCTGTGCTGCCGCAGTGCTCATTTACACTTGGCGTGAAAAGGGCTGTGGGCGGGCCTTTTACCTGTACACCTTGGTCAGCTATGGCTTTACAGCCAAATATATTATATACCGTTAGCTGAATATCGTAATAGCCCGTATCGGGGTACGAAATAATGGGGTTGGCAACGGCCGATTGCTGGCCGTCGCCAAACGCCCACTCAAAAACTGCAGCATCTTCCGATTGATTGATGACAGACAAAGGTTGGTTTGTGCAAACCGAAGGTGGGCTTGAAAATGCTGCTTCCGGTAGTGGATGGATGACCACGCTCTTTTCTGCGGTATTGGGACATCCATTCGTTGGATCGATAATAGTATAGTTCAGACTATACATTCCTGCGGGTAAACTACTTGGATCGAAGATGCCTGCATTAGCATCGGTAATGCCCGGGCCTTCCCAGGTTCCTCCCGCAGGGCTAAATCCTTGTAAATGGGTACTGTTTTCATTCAAGCAGAACGTCTCGCCTGGCCCTGCCTGGGCTTGCTCCACTTCCAAAATGGCAAGCTCTACGGTATCCCGCACCTCGCAACTCCCCGCGCCAATGCGATACACCAGCGGATATGTTCCCGGATTGGACAGCATGGGGTAGAGCACATTTGAGTCCATTGGGATACCATCAAAGAGCCAGGTTCCGCCTGGTGGGGTGGCCACTTCCGCTAAATCATATCCTTGGATGGCGCCACAAAGCGTGGTGTCTGGCCCTGCATCAACTAATTCAGGAGAAATCACACCGATATCGACCAACTCTTCCGCCACACATCCATTGGTACCCTCCACACTATAGATCAATGGGTATATCCCAGGCCCACCCGCTGCATTAGGGCTAAATTTTCCGGAAGAATCAACCACCCCCTGCCCACTCCAAGCACCATTAGCAGGAGTAGCCTGTGGAAGGAATACTTCACCTGGAATATCACAAAAAGAAGTAGGTGTAACGACAACATCCGGTATGGGCAGGACAATGACATTGAGATCATCGGTACCTGCGCATTGGTTGGCACCAATGACGGAATAGGTGAGGTTATAGGTGCCAGGGCCAGCCAAGGAAGGGGAGAAGTTGCTGCCATTGAGCCAAGTGCTGTCCATACCCGTCCATTCGCCGCCAGGAGGAAGACCGCTGAGGTCTATATCAGGTGCATTGCTACAAAGGGTCTGATCTGGCCCTGCATTTACTTCTGGCGCGACGAGCACTTCTACTTGTACGGTATCCTGCATCAAGCAAGCGGCTACGCCATAGGTGTAGGTCAATACATTATTTCCAGCTTGTGCATAATTGGGCATAAACATCCCCTGCGGGCTCACCCCTGGCCCCGACCAACTCCCGCCCGCAGGCGAAGCATTGAGCTGAAAAGCAGCATCACTATCGCAGACGGTGGGAACCGTAGGTAACTCCAAGGGCACAATTGCTTGTACCATAAAAGTATCAGAAATAGTATTGCTGCCACAGGCATTGATCGTAGTAAGCGTCACGATATACTCGCCTGCTTCATCATACTGAATATTGCTTGGGTATTGCTCATTGGAGGTGCTTGGTGTAGCGCCAGCAAATGACCAGATATAGCTCTCCACAGGCGAGCCATTTTCAGCGATGCTGAGTAAACTCGCATCAAAGTTGAGGGTAGCCATCTCGCACTGATCGGGTAGGGGAGCGAGCTCAATAGTAGGCGGGCCAGGGATGAGGATGGTCGTATCCCAATTAACGGTAGTACAAGCATTTCCAACCGCTAGGCTCAGGTCATAGGTGCCTCCCTCCGTGAAGCTAATCACAGTTGCTGCTGAATCCAGGGTGTTTCCTGCTGCTACTTCCCAGCCATTTTCTTGCGCAATTTCCCAACTGAAGGCATCTGCACCCATCGAACCACTTGCATCCAAGGGTATTTCTACGGGTAAACAAGCACCATCGCCAATATTCCCCAATACCGATAAATCGACCCCACCAACAGCTTCTGGTGGATCGTAAATGGTTACTTCTTGTGTAAACGTAAACTCTCCACAAGCAAAACTCACCACCGTCATTTCAATCGTATACGTCCCCGGCTCCATAAATTTCACCCCAATCTGCCCAGCATTGAACAGATTACCACTCACGAGCATCCAATCTTGCCCCTGCTGACCAGAGAT
>JBCCRH010000036.1:0-23317 GCA_039208045.1 Bacteroidota bacterium | reverse complement strand
TTTACAACTGGCGCTTAGCCCACCGACCCAAGACGGAGACCATCAGACCCCGACGATCTATCACGCTTGGTAGAATAACAGTCATCATTTTCTTGTTGCTTTACTTTTTAGGGTTGCGGGGTGCTTGTGTACATGATAATACACCGCCCAGCCGTGAAGAAATATTACAGGCAGTGTGGCGCGTGCAACATTAGAATTAATCAATAGCATAAATAAATTTATAAGTATGGTACCAACTACCTTTGATGAATGGAAGCACTGCATTGTGGAAAAATGCAAGATCAAGTTGACTAAACATTTTGTCGCAAACCGCCTTAAGGTTTATGAAAATAGCAACAACCCAGAGACCAGACAATTTGTAGCACTGTATGGCGAACAGCATTTGAATAACGTTATTTACTGGTTGAAAAAAGCCTCCACATCAGCAGCACAATAACATCCAGAAGTGACAAAATATAGTTTATGTTCCACTTGGCTTGCAATGGCAAATAATCTATTTACTTTTACCAATAACACTATCTGAACCATGGGCGAATTACGCAAACCAGTAACTATAATTACCGGCTTCTTGGGGGCAGGTAAAACCACCTTTCTGAATCATTTGCTTCAGCAAAATAAGGGCACGCGCTACGCAATTATTGAGAACGAGTTTGGCGAGCAAGGGATTGATGGCGAGCTAGTGCTCCGCCCTGATGAAGCAGAAACGATTGTAGAGCTCAATAATGGCTGCCTCTGTTGTACACTCAATGACAACCTATATGATATTCTCAACGAGCTTTATGAACGTAGAGACCAATTTGATGAAATCATTATAGAAGCAACTGGAGTGGCTGATCCAACAGGCCTTGCGGAACCTTTTGTCGTGCATCCACTCATCAAAAAGCACTTTCCACTTCAAGGCGTTATTTGTATTGTAGATGCTGAGTTAATTGAACAGCAGCTAGTAGACACAGAGGAAGCCAAAAACCAAGTAGCCTACAGCGATGTGCTACTGATTAATAAAACGGACCTAGTGCTTCCAGCCCAATTAGATAGCCTAGCACAGAAGTTGCATCAACTAAATCCTTTAGCCAGTATTGTTCGAGGGCATAAGGGTGCCTTCCCTGCTGTTGATTTAAATCCTGAACAATCACCTCTAGATCAGCTTTTTCAAGATACACATGCGCATCACCATGATCATGACCACGATCATCATCATTCGCATGACCATTCACATACACATGCGCATACACATCATGGGCATACTACAGAAAAGGAGTTAAAATTTCCAGTAAAAAAGCCACATAGCCACCATCATCACAAGCATACAGAGGAAATTATCTCCCATACTTTTCATTTTGATCAGCCATTTGATTACCAAATGGTAAATCGACAACTTTTTATGTATCTTATGCTCCAATCGGCAGATCTTTATCGAATGAAAGGCTTGGTGTGGATGGATGGACATGAAGAGCGATACGTGGTACAATCTGTCGGAAAACGGCTAGATATGGAAGTAAAGGATATTTGGCCTACTCAAGAAGCCAAAAAAACGGTGTTTGTTTTTATTGGTAAAAATCTACAACGCCAGGGTATTGAACAGCTCTTAAACCGATGCCTAAGTAAGCGCATATTATCTAAACTATAAATAAATAAACAATTTTAAATTATGCTACAAAGAAAATTTGACGAGGCAGTAAAAGTGCATTTTCCAGATGCAATGGATGCTAAGGATACTTCTATTAACTATTTGGGGAAAATGCAAATTGAACACCAAATTGATATTTCCAAAGTATTAATGGCAACTTCCGTTTGTTCAGATGATATCAATATCCCCTCTACTTCTTTCTTTAGCGTATTATTTGGTCCTTTCATTATGGGCGGACTAGGTGGCCTTCCTTTTGCAGGCCAAACGGGTATGACTGCTTTTGCCCACCATATTCCTGATGATGGAAGTGCTTTTATTTTTTATGGCCCTCACATTGGGATTACACTGGATGGTGAATTAGGCAAAATGTACCGGCCTCGACAAGAGCAGACTGGTAATTCTTGCGGTGCACTTATGCTTGCACTGGATCGCTTTCAGGATAACTCATACCGACCTGTACCAAATGAAGATGACTACCAACAAATGAAATTGGAAGAAAGCTTACTGCCCTATCGTGAAGAGATATTAGATAGCAACAATTCGCAAAAAAAGATTACTGAAGCAGCTTACAAAGTGATTGACAAAAAGATTCACGAGCATATCAAGTCTTGTAAGAATGAGTTTCATGTAGATAAAGTAACTCTACTAGGTGGGATTATCATCAACACGGACTACGGCTTAGACGATTACTTTGATGCGAGAAACTTCGAAGTGATTGACGTTAAGAGTCTTTAATATTTTCTACGAGGGCTTTGCCTCAAAGGTGGCGGTGTGGTCAAAATCTCGGAAATCTACCTGAGTTACCCCCGATACACCGCCATCATTAAAGACGCCATAAATGGCATCTACCGCAGCCATGGTCAGCTTATTGTGAGTGACAATTATAAACTGCGAATCTTGGGAGAACTTCTTGATGATGCGATTAAACTTCATAATATTCGCATCGTCAAGAGGGGCATCCACCTCATCAAAAATACAGAAGGGTGCTGGTTTCAGTAGATATAAAGCGAAAAGTAAGGCCGTTGCTGTAAGCGTCTTCTCCCCTCCCGATAGCTGGCTAATCGTCTGTGGCCGTTTTCCTTTGGGCTTCGCCACAATCTCAATCTTGGAGTCCAAGGGATCATCCGGCGACAGCAAAATCAAATCACAGTTATCTTCTTCCGAAAATAGGCTTCTGAATACATCGATAAAGTAGAGTCTAGCCTTTTCAAAAGCATACAAGAACTGAGAAGTAGCGGTCTCTTCAATTTCTTTTATGGTCTCTAGCAGGGAGTCTTTGGCTTGTACAATATCGTCGCGCTGCTTACTGATCGTATCATGACGCTCCTTCATTTCGTCGTAGGCCTCTACCGCCATCGGATTAATCTCTCCATAATTATCGATACGGCTCTTGAGCCGATCAACCTTCACCTCCAATTCGGCAATTGGTATTTCATTAGATGGCTCTTGATTGATCAGATCGTTAATCTCTACTGAAAACTCTATTTTCACTCGCTGAGACAGCGAAGTAATCTCAAATTTTATATCGCTAAATTTCTCCTTAAGTTTATTAATGAGCACTTGCGCGTCGGTACGATTTCTATTGGTTTTCCGGATTTGATCTTCCAGCTCATTAATAGCGCCTCTCGCTTTGAAATACTTTTGCTCCGCCTCGCTCAGCAGAGAGGTTTGTGCTTTTCGTTCTTCATACGCTTTCGCTAAATCCTGCTCCAAGGTGTTCAAAGACCGATCGATCGTTTCCTGTTCCTGCTCAGATTGTACCAGATTTGATTGATTACTCGTAATTTTTGTTCGCGTTTCTTCTAGTTGCTTTTCGCGAAAAGTAAGCTCGCGCTGTAAAACGGCCACCTTATTTTGCTGCCGAATGAAGGCAATATTCTTCTCATTAAAATCCGCAGAAGCCTTACTGAGCTGCTCTGCTACCTGACGGAAAGAGCCATCGGTATTAGCTATCTGTGCTCTAATTTTTTGAAGGTTAGCCTTGGAGCCACCCAGCTCTTCATCAATGCCCTTATTCGTCTTTTCTAGCAGTTTAATCTGCTGCTCCATCTGGCTATGCTTCTCCATCACTTCTTGGATAAAACTCTCATAGTTCTCCAATCGAGTATTCAAAGAGGCCCGCTCCTGCCCCAGCCGATTCAATGCTTTTTGCACCGCTTGCATCTCAGCTGTGGTGTGCTTGATCTTTAGCTGGTCTAGCTTTCCTTTTAAGTTATAAAAAGCAGTGGAGAGCTTATTTTCTTTCTTTTCCGTCTTCTGAATCACCGCTTCCAGCACCTCTAAATTCTTTTTCCGCCCGATTTTTTTCCCTTCAAACAAGCCAACTGAACCTCCCGACACACTATATCTACGCCGAATAAATCGACCACTTTGAGAAAGGATCACCACATCCTGATCAGCTACCACATTGGGGAGTTCTTCTTTATCCGTTACTAACACATTTTCTAGCAGATAGCTACATAAATTGGCGTAAGCTGCATCCGTCTCCACCAACTCAATGGCACGCATGGTGTCCGGAAAAAGGGCCATAGGAGCCACATAATCCTTGAAGGCATCGAGAATAAAGAAATTCGCCTTGCCTTTTTGAGATCGGTTGAGTAGAGAAATCGCCTTTTGGGCTTCTTCTACATTAGCTACTACGTAATAGTTGAGATAAGGCTCTAGGTAGTTCTCAATAGCTACCCGATAAGATTCCTGCACATAGATCAAATCCGATAGTAGGGGTGCCTCTTTATTCCACTCTTTAGTACTGCTCAGGAAGCGGATGGATTCGGGAAAACCCTCCAGATTCTCCACCATGCTTTTGGTAAGCTTGTACTCATTTCGTTTGGCATCCAGTTGGCGGTTGACTTTCGTCAATTCCTTAGTCAATACTTCTAGCTCTTGTTCCGTTGCTTGAAGCTTAGACTGGCGCTGTACTTCAGCCAATTCCAGCTGCTCAAGGTTTTCTCGGTATTGGGTTTCTTGTTGCTCTAGTTGCTTTCGCTTCTCTTGCAAGCCACTGATTTCTTCCCGTCGGTTCTGAATATTGACCGTGTCACGGGAAAGCTGCTGCTTAAAATTTTCAATTTTATTGGAGTTAACCGCTTTCTGTTTTTCCAATTCGAACACGCCTTTTTCCAGCGCTTGCTGGCCACTGATCACCTGATCTAGGTCTGCTTTTAGGCTTCCGTGATTATCGCGAATTTGCTTCAAGTAGGCTTCTGCCCGCTCTAGGTCTTCTTCTAGCTTTGCTTCAAGGCGCTTTTCTTGGTTAAGCTCTGACCGATAGTACTCAATATCTTCAGTCAGTTGGCTTAGTCGCTGGCTGGCGCTGCTAATCTCTTCATTCATTCGCTTGAGCGTTTGCTCTACAAATTGCCGCTTTTGTAGCAACATTTGTTTTTCGTTCTCTTTCCCTCGAAGTCGCCCCACTAAGGCATTCAGCTCTCGCTGTTGGCTGGATAGCGCCCGCTCCTTATCCAAATTTGCTTTGCGTACCTGCTCTAGTTCTGCCTCTAGTTTATTGATAGCAGCATCGTAGTTTCGATACTGATCTTGTTCTTTTTCCAACTGCGCTTTCAGGTCTTGAAAGCGATCTTTCAAGTTATTAATCTTAATGACGGCCAGATCAATACTATAGGTCTTATACTGCTCTTTGATCTCAAAGTAGCGCTTGGTTCGCCTTGCCTGTTTTTCTAGCGCCTTTAGATTATTGTTGATTTCGAAAAGCAAATCTTCTATCCGATCTAAATCCTCACTGGTATTTTTCAGCTTATTAAGAGTTTCTCGCTTACGGACTTTGTACTTGGAGATACCCGCTGCTTGCTCAAACATGCGACGGCGGGAGTTATCCTTATCTGCCAAAATATCATCGACCATCCCCAGGGCAATAATTGCATACGAATTAGAGCCTATTCCAGTATCTAAAAATAATGACGTGATGTCTTTAAGTCGGCAGGTGACGCCATTAAGCTGGTATTCACTTTCTCCACTTCGGTAGAGTGAGCGAGTGATAGTGACCGATTGATATTCGGTGGGTAGGATGTTTTTGGTATTGTCAAAAGTAAGTGATACGGAGGCTTTCCCTCCTGGCTTCCGCTTTTTGGTACCATTAAAAATAACACTCGACATCTGATCGAGGCGTAGCTCTCGGCTTTTTTGCTCCCCTAATACCCAGCGCACAGCATCCACTACATTGGACTTGCCCGACCCATTGGGTCCTACGATACCAATGACGTCTTCCTGAAAGTTGATGACTGTCTCGTTAGCAAAACTTTTGAAGCCCTTTATGACTAGCCTGTTTAATCGCATAGGGCACAAAATTAGCAAAAATCGATCTATTTTTATCTTCTTTGCCGAGAAGCTGCGACGATCCATTGTAGCCCAATAAAAAGCAATACGCCCCCAATTACAGGAATCATTCGATTTTGAAATACCACATGCCCAAGGCCAATCATTAGGGCACCGATATTTAGACTAATCACTTGCCATCTGTAGGTATTAAACAAGCCATAAGTGGCAATACTCATACCAGTGTAAAACAGTGCTGGCCCAATTATCAAGAAAGGAAGCTGGATAGAAGGTGTGCCAAAAATAATCCCAAATAATTTCTCTTTTGTATCAGGGTCGCTCTCGGCGGCCCAGAGTATAAAATCAATCATACACATTCCCGCGATCCCTCCAATACCAAGAGTCATTAGGGTTAAGCCTACATTTTTTGTTACATTTTCTGGTAGGTGAAACCATAATCCTACCATTAGGATAGCTCCTATTAGCAATGCCCAATGGGCATAATCAATAGGCCGCTGTGCCATTAAAAATTCATAACCAAAAGACATAAGTAATTGACTGACTGCGATTAGGAGCAATCCGAGCGTAATTGATAATTTTAACTTCATATCAGGTGTTTATTTTAGACCTACCCAATTGGGCATCTCCCATTTTAAACATCACCTGACTTTCGAGCTACAATTAATCGACTATCGCCCGACTTGTGTCGATCGACAAATTCTTGGAAAAGGGTATTTTGTTGGGATGGCGTAGTGCTAGGGTGTTCCTCGTAGTACCCTTTGGCGGCACGTTGGCGGTAGGCTTCATAGAGCGTTACTGCACAAGCTACAGAGATATTTAAGCTCTCCACCATTCCCACTTGAGGGATCATAAAATTGCCATCCAGATACGGCAAAACCTTGTCAGAAATGCCATCGCGCTCGTTCCCAAAAAGAATAGCAACCGATTGACTTAAGTCTAACTCATACAAAACTTTTGATTCCTCACTGAGGTGCGTACCGAACACCAGATCGCAACTTTGTTTCACATGCTGGAAGCAGGCCTCTACATCTGCATAAAAATGCACATCTACCCATTTCTGCGCGCCCATGGACGTTCGTCGGCCAATCTCGATATTTTTATCCTCCAACCCCGCTTCGGTATTCAGGATAAAAATCTGCTGGATGCCTACCGAATCACAACTACGCAGCACCGCCCCAATATTATGGTGATCGTGGACATTTTCCAGAATCACACATAGGTCGGGCTGCCTACTGCGCGCCACCCGCTTAAACTTTGCTGTACGCTCTGGTGTCATTGCCCTTACTTAATAAGGTTTGGGCTGGAACTGATAGTCCTCGAACTCTAAAATGTTCAAAAACTTATTTTGGAACTGATTGATGTCAAATTTTTCTAAGCCAAAGCGAGAGGTCTTAGCTACTTCTGGTAGTATCTCGAATTTGGTATGCAAATATTGGTTCACTTCCTGATCGAGGTAATACTGGAATCGCGTGCCATATTTTTGAAGCATACGTCCGAAGAACAGCGTTATATCGTATCCCAAAAAGGCATCTTTACTTGGTATAGCACCGTATCGATCAAAGAAGCGCTTTCTGAAGAAGCGAACCGCATCGGCCTGTGGATTGATATAAGCATCGGAACTCACCGTTACATTTAACTTCTCGTAGTAGTCGTAATCGATTTTTTCATACTCCATCCACTGTGGCATACCATATACAATTACATAGCCACCTGGCGTACGCGCCAAATCTAGCTTGCGCAAAAAGTTATAGATAAAAGTTTCATTAGAGAAAGAGGGAACAATAAATACCATCGTATCTTTCAACTCAAAGAATGGGAGTAGGTCCATTTCTTCCAAATCCACTGATTTGCTTGAAATAATAAATTCTTCCAATGGCTCTACTATGCCATCTTCGGTGCTTTGCTTATAGGCATTTTGAAAATACTCAAAGCGTTCTAGCTCTTCTTTTTTATCACGCGCCACCAGCACAATCTGCTCAGGCTGAAAACGATCTAGTGCATTGCTCAGAATGGCTTCGCAATGCGCTCTCAGAGGTGGGCTGACTTGTAAATAAAAAGGATTTTGCATCGATAAATTGGCACTAGAGCTGTAGGGTGAAACAAATGGAATTTCTCGCTGCTTAGCATAATCAGCTACCATTCGAACGTTTTGCTTCTGATAGGGGCCAATAATTAGGTGAGACTCCGCAATGGTGGAGTTGTTGCGCAAAATATCGTACACTACTCGATCATTTGCTTTGCTATCAAAAACATCTACTTGCAACTTAATGCCTTCTGCTCCTAGCTCTTCCAGCGCCATCCTGGCCCCCCCATAAAAATTCAGAGCGTAGTCGCTATTTTCACTCCTATTGCCAGAAGTGGCATCAAAGCGATTCGTCAGAAAAGGAAGCATTAAAGAAATTCGGTAAGACGAAAGAAATTGTCCACCAAAGCGGGTATCCTCTCCAATAACCTCGCTACTCAGCTCTGAATCAACAAAGAAGCTGGTTTCTGAGGTAATGGGCGGATAGTCGTTCTCTGCCAAGCGCTTCCAGACGATGGTATCCATCTTCTCTGTTGGCGTCTCTTCGATAAATACGTAGGTACCAGTCTCAGGATCAAACACCCGCTTTCCCTGAATGGGGTCTAGGTCTTTTTCTTTTTCATTAATTACGTCATCTGGATTCGATGGCTGTGCTTTTTTAAACAAATCACAAGAGCTGAATAAACACACCATCAAGGCGCAAATCCAAAAAAGCTTACTCCCATTCGATGGTAGCTGGAGGTTTGGTACTAATATCATAAACGACTCGGTTTATACCTTTTACATTATTGATAATCTCACTCGATACGGTAGCCAAAAAATCATGAGGCAATCGACTCCATTCAGCCGTCATCCCATCTGATGAATTGACAGCGCGCAGAACGACTGTCTTCTCATATGTACGCTCATCTCCCATCACCCCCACTGACTGTACCGGTAATAATACGGTACCTGCTTGCCACACCTTATCGTAAAGATCGAATTTTTTTAGATTATTGATAAATATAGCATCTGCTTCCTGAAGTAATGCAACTTTTTGAGGCGTAATATCCCCTAAAATACGAATACCCAAGCCGGGCCCCGGAAAAGGATGCCTTCCAAGAATAGCTGTAGGAATGCCCAACTCCTTCCCTACTCTACGTACCTCATCCTTAAAAAGCGAACGCAGTGGCTCCACAATCTTTAGTTTGAGCAGCTCTGGTAAGCCTCCAACATTATGATGCGACTTAATCGTTACGCTAGGCCCATGCACTGAAACGGATTCAATGACATCTGGATAGATCGTTCCTTGCCCTAGCCAGCTCATTTTTTTGCCTTTTTCCTCTAGTTTATGCGCTTCTGCCTCAAATACTTCGATAAATACGCGACCTATAGCCTTGCGCTTTTTCTCTGGATCGATAACGCCTTCCAGGGCAGCGTAAAATTCTTTTTTGGCATCTACCCCCACTACATTAAGGCCCATCCCTTGATAGGAATTCAACACTTCTTCAAACTCGTCCTTTCTAAGTAGGCCGTTATCGATAAAAAAGCAAATCAATCGATCACCAATGGCTCGATGCAAAAGCGTAGCCGCTACCGTAGAGTCTACTCCCCCACTCAGTCCCATCAATACCTGCTCTTCACCAAGCTGCTGCTTCAAGCCTTCAATGGTATCTTCTACAAAATGGGCAGGCGTCCAATCGGCTGTACAACCTGCAATATCTACCAAGAAATTTCTGAGCATTTTTTTGCCTTCCAGGCTATGGGCTACTTCAGGATGAAATTGTATGCCATACACTGGTGCTGCAAAAGTATCTGCCTTAGCTTTATACGCAGCAACATTAATGCTGTTCGTACTTGCCAGCAACTCAAATGCATCGGGCAATTCCATAATCGTATCGCCATGCGACATCCATACTTGGGAGTCGGTAGTCACATCTCTGAGGAAAGGTTCTGTAGCTTCAATTTTAGCAAGATGGGCTTTGCCGTATTCCCGTTTTTCTGAGCGTTGTACTTTTCCACCATAGAACTGCGCTAAATACTGCGCACCATAGCAAATACCAAGCACAGGTAGTTTACCAATTACTTTATCTAAGTCAGGATGTAAGGCTTTTTCTTCCAGTACAGAAAAGGGGCTGCCAGAAAAGATAACGGCCTTAGTCTGCTCATCTAAGACTGGAATTTTATTGTAGGGAATGATTTCGCTGTAAATATTCAACTCGCGCACCCGCCGAGCAATCAACTGGGTGTATTGCGACCCAAAATCTAAGATGATAATTTTTTCACTCATGCGGCAAATATACTGACGTGCCCACTAAATAAGAAATGGGATTTCCTCACACAGAAGAAACCCCATTCAATGGTAGATCAAAATCCTACCTTATTGATCTTTCAAGAATACGTCAAACTCTACCCGACGGTTCTTATCGCGGCCAGACTTGTACTTATTATTTGCAATTGGCTTATCCTCACCAAAGCCTTGAGATGTCATTCGACTTGAGCTGATTCCCTTACCACGGAAATAATCGTAGCAAGCTTGAGCACGGTCGTCAGAAAGCTTCTGATTTGTTTCTGCACTACCTACACTATCGGTATGACCCTCAATTTTCACGTTATAGCCCTCATACTTCTTCAAAATTTCAACGATCTGATCCAAGATTGGATATGATTCTGTTTTGAAAGAACTCTTACCGGTTTCAAACTGGATCGCTTGCGTAGCAAACTCTAGTACTTCTTTCTCTTTTGCTGTGATTTCTGGGCAGCCTCTGAATTCTGGCACACCAGCTAGGGTTGGGCAGGCATCCTGACTGTCGATAATACCGTCACCATCTGTATCTGGGCAACCATCAAACTCCGCTAAACCAGCTACCTTAGGACACTTATCATCACCATCCGGAATGCCATCACTATCGGTATCTGGACAACCGTCAAATTGTGCCAAACCAGCCTGACCAGGGCATTTATCATTCTTATCCGCAATACCGTCACCATCGGTATCTGGGCAACCTTTAGTAGCCGCTAAACCAGGAACAGAAGGACATTCATCGTCTTCATCCAATACACCATCGCCATCTGCGTCTAGGATGGGGCAACCGTCATTATTCATTGGTCCTGCCTCATCAGGACATTTGTCATTCTTATCAGCTAAGCCATCGCCGTCTTTATCTGGGCAACCTTTCAGGTTAGCAGGTCCTGCTTCAGTCGGACACTCATCCTGAGGATCGGCTAATCCATCACCATCGGTATCTGGACAACCATTATAAGCTGGTAAACCTGGGGTCATTGGACAAGCATCTTCTTCGTCCGGAATACCATCCTTATCTGCATCTTTCACCCCTTCACCAAGGATGATTTTGATACCGGCACCTAACTGTAAGTTATCGCGCAAATCATCAAAGCCGAAACGATATTCCGCCTTGGTAGACAGGTAAGCGTGCTTACCCAAACGGAAGTTAAAACCTAAACCAACTGGAGCGGCAAAGGTAAAATCTTCTAGGTCTTCATTTATTGCACCAAGACCAGCAAAAATGTAAGGGTTCACAAAAGCTGGCTCCTTAAAATATTGAAGCTGAAGTAGTGCGTCTAAACTCAAGGCCGCAGAACTTCTGACATCCCCCATTTCGTCCCTCGGCAATTCAGCTTTGTGGATTTTGAATGGAACAGCAATGTTCAGGTAGTCCGCTAAATAACCCGTATACTCGATTTCCATACCATAAGTAAAGTCGTCATCTCTTAGGTTATCAGTAATTGGTAGTTGGTAATTCGCTCCGATATAACGGATGCCAATTGCATGCTTAGCCTCGGCGTACTGTGCTTGCATGCTTGGGATTGCAAACAAAACTACGAGGGATAAAATAAGCAATACTTTTTTCATACTAGAGTTTTTGAATGTCAAGAATATAGTAGTTGAATTAGTTCAATACTGTGTTTAAACTTAGCAAATAGAAGTTGCTTCACGTGATTCGTGTATGCTGTTGAAAATAGAGATATAGCTGTACCTATATCGGGTGAGATTATGATACCTTATTGTTATTCCACTAAGCCTCTGCCCTTTTTATTAATCTGTCCCTCTTTGTGGAGTTTTTTCATTAGTCGATCAAGAATGCCGTTTATGAAGTCTTTGCTTTTATCTGTGCTATATTGTTTAGATATATCCACAAATTCATTCAAAGTAACTTTAGTCGGAATAGTCGGAAATTGTAGTAATTCACACAGCGCCATCTTCAACAAAATCATATCAATAACCGCTACTCGTTCGACATCCCAGTTCTTTAACGTAGGCTCGATTAAAGCTAACAATTTACTGTCGTTTTGACAAACTTCAGACAATAATACTTCACCAAATTCTTTAGTGGTCTCATCTCCAGGGCGATGCTTCTCGTAGAAATCATCGCCATCCGGGAGTGCTTTGATTGTTTTTTTCGTTGCTCCTACTACCAGCGATTTATCGTCTACCCAGAGTGCGAAGTTATCCTCTAACAGATCATTAAAGGTTTCACTATTGATACAAAACTTATACAAAGCCAATAGCACGGCCTTATGGTCATCTAGCATTGAAGTCTCCTGCCCTACGTAAGCTTTGTAGCTATCTTCTTTCGCAAACTCTTGATATACTCTCCTAACTCCATCTTCATCCACCTTATCTTCCAGTGCATAGTGCTTCACTAAGGTCTGAAAACCATGAGACTTCCGAATCGTCTCAACAATCTGGTTGGAACTTAATTTATCCGTAAATTTCTTGTCTTCTTCGGTGGGTAAGAGTTTAGAGGACTTTTGCTTAGCATCCTCTTTGGCATAGCCTGCCACTTTTATAAAAAGAAGTAAATTGAAAAGAAACAACTCGTACGACAGCAGTACACCTTTTCGGTAAGCATCGAGGGCTCCATTGAGATGAAGCTTGGAGTCTCTATTCATTGAATAGAGCACTTGCATAACCTTAATGCGTATATTCCTTCTGCTAAGCATAGTTTCAAAAATACGTTTGCACAATTGTCAGTCGTCAACTGCCCTACAAAGAAAAGGTAATTTTTTAAATTCCAAAAAAAATGATTGTATAACCAAAAATAAAAGGTGACTTAACTCAATAAGTCACCTCTTATCAACTGCATACAGAGTAATCTATCTAGTCCTGCATATAGTTGGCCTTCAACTCTTCGTACGTAGGCATATTGCGGTGGTGGAATTTCGCCTTTATCTCGCCATCTTTTAGCAGCACCAAGCCAGGGTTGGAGCGGACAATCGTTTTCAGCAAAATATCATCTGCTACATAAAATGGTGCATCTACTTCTATAGCTTGCTTGAAAGCAGTAATCTTATCGGGATCAGCGTAAGCAGTAATGGCGTAAGCCTTGTGGCCATCTTGTGCAGCTTTATTCATCAATGGCGCAGCAGCAGCCTTCCAAGGGCCTAAATACTTATCATCCCAGTCGTAAGTAGCCACAGTGACTTGTCGCTTTTTGAAGTCAACAATTTTTTTCTCCACCAGCAGGGTATCTACGGATGGAATGGTATCTAAAGCATAGATCGTATCCGTTTTCACTTCCAGCTTACTACCTTCTGTGCCATACAATTTATAAGCTACAAACATTAGGCTATAGCCTTCAGCAAATAGTAATTCTTCAGTTGCATCCTCTCCATTTTCGTCCGAAGCACTGAAATCGCTAATCTTAGTAGTCGGTATGGCTGGTTCTGTTTTTATTTGCTCGGCTTCCCATTCTTCTTTTGGAAAGTTTTTGTATTGCTTTAAGTACTCATCGTAGGCTAATAGCTGTTCTTCACCGGTTTCAATGTTGCGCAGCTTGTAGGCCGTGATTTCTACATTAGCGACCGCTTCTTCTTCCAAGTTCTTTTGCTCCCCCACATTCACCCCAACCTTAAAGGGACGGAAATCAGTATGCGGCAAATTCCAAGCATAGTTGTTGAAGCAGTAAGCTGTTAGAGCAATACCACTGAGGATAACAGCACTATAGCGAGCAGCAGGTGAGAAGAGCTGGTGCATATTTTTCCAAGTAAATAAAAACAGGATAGCTGGCACTAGCAGCACTAAATCCTTTATAAAGGAGACCTTAGGCTCCAGCTTCAAGAAATCCCCAAAGCACCCACAATCTGTCACCTTCATATTGGTAGAAACATAAGGCCCCCACTTACCAAACTCAAAGAAATTGACACCCTCAGGAACATAGCCCGTGAGGTAGGTAAAGCCTGTAAGGAAGGTAAAGAAGGCAACGATTAAGAAAAAAGTCCAAGCAGCAAAACGACGCCAAAAGCCTACCAATAGCATCACTCCTAGCACTATTTCCAGTACAATCATAAATACCGAAAATCCGATGGAATATTCTGAAAGTGCCGGAAACATGGGCGCTAGAAAGGACATCCAAGTTCCTTCAAACGTGCTCTCAAATTCCGCAAAGTACTGTTCCATTTTATAAGCAGTTCCCAAGGGATCGATTGCCTTTACCCAGCCTGAAAAAATAAAAAGTACACCTGTAAAAAATTGTAAGTAACTGACTAGGTAGTTATCCACTTTTCGCATCCCCAAACCAGCAATTAGTGTGAATGCTAATGCGGTAATAGCGACTGATAAGACAAGAGTAGTCAATGTCATTTTTATCTTTATTTAGTTGTCTTCAATAAGAATCATCGCAAAAATAGCGTAATTGATAATATCTCTATAATTCGCATCAATCCCTTCGGAAATAATTGTTTTTCCACGATTATCTTCGATCTGCTTGATGCGCAGCAGTTTCATCAATATCAAGTCGGTGATCGAACTCACGCGCATTTCTCGCCACACCTCTCCATAGTCATGGTTTTTTTGTTGTAGCAATTTACGCGTTATTTTCACCTCTTCATCATAGTATTTTTCCACCACATCAGCAGATAGTTCTAAGCCATCTGCGTCGGTCAATCGCATTTGCAGCAGCGCCATAATACTGTAATTGATCAGGCCTACATACTCAAGATCGATAGAGTCTGCTACTTTTTGCACCCCTTTTTCTTCAATACTTCTGATACGCTTGGCCTTGATGTAGAGCTGATCGGTTACCGAAGGCAGCCGCAAAATACGCCATGCCGTACCATAATCGATGGTCTTCTTGACAAAGACATCCTTACATTTTCGAATGAACTGATCAAAGCGTGTTAGGGTTGGCTCCACTTTTGGTTTTTTTGCAAATATACACGACCCATAAACACTTGCCATGTAAAGCTCCACAATTCTTCTAAAATAGGCCGTCAATCAATTGTAAATAAGACCTAATGAGTTGTTAATAACGATTGTGAAAAATTCCCTTACCTTGCCCTCAAAGTGATGAATATGCTAACAAGTGATCAATATAAAACGCTGCAAGAGTCAAGTACGGGAGAGTTCCGAGATCGAGGCAGTAAGTTTGTAAGCTATGCTTTTCCGGCTTATACCCAAGAAGACTGGCAACAGCAGTTGGAGGAAGTAAAAAAAGAGCACTTCAAAGCCCGCCATCACTGCTATGCCTATCGCTTGGGCATCGATAAAACGAACTTTCGGGCGAATGATGATGGAGAACCTAGCGGAACAGCTGGGCGGCCAATTCTGGGTCAAATCGATAGTTTTGGTTTGAGTAATGTATTTATTGTGGTAGTCCGATACTTTGGAGGGACAAAACTGGGCACTTCAGGCTTGATTAATGCCTATCGGACGGCAGCAGCGGATGCGCTCGAAAAAGCTGAGGTTATCATCAAAACAATAGAAGATATTTACGAGATTCAGTTTGACTATAGCTTGATGAGCCAAGTGATGAATGGCATAAAGAAATTGGAGCTGGAGATGGTACAGCAAGATTTTGGCGATGTAGCCAAAGTACAAGTAGCGATTCCGCAGCGACTGGTAAGCGATCACCTGAAAGTGCTACGAGCGGCGGCGGCCCAAGTTCGGATAGAAGAAATTGATGCCATCGAAACGATCGACGGATTCAGGCTAGCATATCTATTTACCCGATAGCCTATTCCAGCAGATATTGCTGTAAAAATACGATTACTGCCTGCGTGTAAAAATCTCGATTCGTCTTTTTGCGAAAGCCATGCCCTTCATCTTTGGCCAAGAGATACCAAGCCTCTCCCCCATTGCTCCGAATCGCTCGTAGCATTTGTTCGGCTTCACTGGCAGGCACGCGCGGGTCATTCATCCCTTGTACAATAAGCAAAGGTTTAGTGATCTTATGTGCATTAGTAAGTGGGGAGATTTTTTGCAAGTGTAAGCGCATCTTAGGGTCGCGCTCGTCTCCATATTCCATTCGCCGCAAGGCACGCCGATACGACTTTGTATTTTCCAGGAACGTGATAAAATTACTGATACCTACTATATCAATACCACATTTTAGCCGTTCGTTGAAATGCGTCATCGATGCCAATACCATGTATCCCCCATAAGAACCTCCTATAACAGCGATACGTTCTTGGTCTAGCTCCGGTTGCTGATCGATCCAATCGAGCAACTTACCAATATCCTTCACCGAGTTCTCCCGCAGATAGCCATTATCCAAGCTCAGGTATTCTTTACCATAGCCTGTCGAGCCTCTAACATTAGGAGCCACTACGGCTATTTCCAGCTCATTCAGATAATATTGGAAGGTTGGTGAAAAAATGGGGCGATACTGGCTTTCGGGCCCACCATGAATATAAATCAGTACGGGGTATTTCTCCTTTTTGCTTTTCGGGCGGAAATAAAATGCCGGAATCTGCCGCTTCCCTACACCATTTTCATCAAAAGAATCGTAAAAAATAGGCGTTGGAGCCACAAATACACTCGGGTCTAAGCCCCCCACTTCGCTGAATGTCCACTGGGTCAATGCCTTTGCCTGGTGATCCCACACAAAAATATCAGCAGGAGCATTCGGCCGATTAAGTCCAAAAGCAAAAGCATCCTGTTCCGGATGCCACTTTATACCCTCCACAATTCCTTCAGGTATGGATGCAACATGCTCTAGTGTTTGCGTTTCAAGGTCTAGTATAAACGTCTTGCTGTAAGCATTTTCATTGACGGTCAGCGCCAAAAGGTTGCCGCTAGCGTTCATGCATACGCTCTCTACATTCCAGTCTAAATCCTCCGAGAGCAAATGGCTAGTCTGACTTTCTATGTTGTAGGTATACAATCGACGGAAGTCACTATCTAAATCGGAAGTAAAATAAATGGCTTTCCCATCTTTACTCCATAGACCACCCCTTTGAGCTACCCCCCCACTTGGAGGTTCTGATAATGGAAATAATTGCCCAGATTGTAGATGAAGCCGGTACAATTGGCTATCACTCACTGAGCGATAGTTCCCTACTGTAATCCACTCTTCATTGGGGCTCCAATCAATGGGATACCAAAGACCCGAAGCCTCCAACACCAGCTGTTCCTTGCGTTCTTTTCCATCAAAGTATACGACATAAATATCGTGATCCACCTGATTGCGCCGAGTGCTGGTGTAGACAAAAGCGGTGCCCATTTTATTCCAGATACCACTGCCATTTTTAGAAGTACCATCTGTCAGCTGCTGAACCGTTTGGTGAGTAATATCGAAGTAATGCAGCTGATAGAGTTCATCTCCTCCTTTATCCTTTGAAAAAAGGAAGCCTTGTTCTTCCAATCCAGGTCTAACCTGGCCATTAAAAACGGGCTCTCCAAAAAAGGTTAGCTGTTCTCGCAGACCACCAGGCTCTTCAATAAGGTGAAACTGTGGAGATTCTCCGAAGCGAGTAACAATAAGAATAGACTGCCCATCACTGGTCCAATCCACGAGTGAAGCTTCTCTGGTGTTCTGATACTGAAAAAGCTTTTCATTAATCCGCTTAGGAATTTCAGGAATTCCTTCCACTACCAAATTGCCGATTTCTCTCTTTTCAATTTGGGCCGTCATAGGTTAAATATTAATTATGCATCAAAGCTGATTGCAAATTTACAACATCTTATGGTTTATTTTTAAATACTTTAGGTTCTGGTAAGAGGTAGTAGTGGATCAGCCTGAGGCTAATCCACTACAAAGAAAACCTTATTTTCGGACAAAACGAAGCGTGGAAGCCTGATTATCAGAACTTAAGGAAAGAAAATAGACGCCAGGAGTAAGATTCGTCACGTCAATAGTAGGGGTATTACTTCCTCTGTTAATCTCCCAAATTCCACCCTTCAAGGCCTGTCCTATGCTGTTAAAAAGGTTCCAATCTAGCTGCATAGGGTGCTTTGCACTAATTTGTATATGCACTTCTGACTGACTAACAGGATTAGGAAACAGCTGTAAAGCACTCAATACATTGGATAAATCGGAAACGCTCGTGATACAGCCTGGGAAATTGCTATCAAAACTAACCGCTTGCGAATAAGTATTGGAGCAATTGGTGCTCAGGTCTGTCACTTCTAGGGAGTAATTAGCGGTAGCTGGGATGCAGAATACCGTATCGGTTTCTCCAGGTATTTCGGTACCATTTAAAAACCATTGTAGGGCGTATTCAGCTGGAAGTGCCTCCGTATCAAATACCTTCAGCAAATTATTTTCATTAGTGAAAACTGGAAAATCAGGTAACTCATTAAATATGATGGTTGCTGGATCAGAAGAAGCGAAACAGCCATCTTCCGTAGTGTAGGTCACATAATAATCACCCGTTTCGCCTACTTGCAGCGTACTTATGGTCTCGCCTACCAGCGCTAAGCTATCCCTATACCATTGGATATTGGTGAAGAAGTTAGTCGTTAGATTGAGCATATCGCCCACACAAAGTGGATTGGTAGGCAAGCCCTCTATAATTGGTGGCGACGGCTGCTCAAAAACAGTAATTGTATCCACTGCTGCGATGGTATCGATAGGCGTAAAGATTTCCAACTCCACCGATAAATCACCACTAGTAAGCACGCCTTGCGTCAAGCGATTAAAATTGACCGACCCACACAAATCATCCCCACCATTAATCCCCTGATCATCATCGATGACATCCAGCCTAAAATTACCATCTCCAATTGCAAAATTGAGGGTAAAGGAAACAGGCGGTGATATATTATCCAAAGTATTGGAAGTGAATACTTCTACATTTTCTGCATCAAAAATCTTAAACATAAAGTCTGGGGCATTATTAAAAATGTCATCGCAGCTTGCGGATAAGATGGTCATTTTTGTTAAAAAAGCCCCTGAAGTATCTACAATAGCACGGTATCCTACCTCGTACACGCCTGGTTCAGTGTATACTTGGTCAGCTGGATTTTCATCAATGGAGCCATTGCCATTTCCAAAATCCCAAACGTAGGAAAAGCCTGCCTCCCCGTTAGAAGGATTGTTATTGGTAAAAGAGGCAGTTACCGAGCCACAACCTGTATTGTTGACAATAGAAAAGCCATCCGTATTACTCACCCCGGGCTCTATGAGTATTGGAAATTCAAAAGAAGCCACCTCGGAAATAAAGAATACCTGTGCTTCTACAATCACCTCTACAAAATATAAGCCCGGCTGCAAAGGCGTACCACAAAACTTGATGCAGCCATCGGTAATTTCTGGCAGCTCAAACTCCGTTCGATCAAGCTCCCAATTTAAGCCTGGAGGAACATTGGTAACCGATAGAACAGTAATGGATTCAAGCGCGACTCCGCCAGGCACATCTGGGTCAACCGCAGCTACTGGATCCGTAGAAATGGGCATGCGGAAGCTAACATCATTATCGTAAGCGACTCCCACTTGTCCATTAGGAGCTGGAGCTAAATAGATGGTATCCTCTGGTAGCTCCGGTAGCTCTACTACACAACCTGGACATCCCGTTTGACCATTCAAATGGCCCATTACACTGCTCAATAGTAGCAGTACTAGTGTAAAATATTTCTTCATAGTAATAAATGTCTGTGAACAGTTCCTTCAACCATATATTGGGAGGAAACTGCTCCAAGGATTAAGAAATAGGGAGATGAGTAGTATAATAAAAGGGCTAAAAAAGGGAGAAGTGTCTCAGAGTGTGGAAGGAAGCGGCATCAATGCCACTTCCTGTATACGTTTTGTACGTTTATTATTTATGCAAAATCATACGCTTGGAAATCACGTTTTTTCCGTCGCTCAGCGAGTAGACGTAGATGCCGTTTGCTAAGTTAGAACCATCAAATTCAATCAAGTTCTCTCCTTCAGTGATATTGACTACTCGTTGCTCTAGGCTTCGACCTAGTACATCATGCACGGCAAACTGGTAGTTCCCCACCAAATCTGAATTGACGACAATGGTCGTCCAAGCACTAAATGGATTAGGGCGATTCGTCATCGATACGAAATTAGCAAGCTCATTGGTACCTACGGGCTCAAAGCAATTTTCTGCGCCCTCTTCTTTTACAAATAAGAAGTACTCCCCTGGAGCAATCAATGGACTAGGAAAACTAATTGGAAACTGCCCAGAAGGACTGAAAAGGATTAGGCCTGTAATAGTTAGTGAATTAGCGCCAATTTGATCCACATTGGTTGGTGTACCAGTTAGTACAATACAGCCGGTAGTATCCGCATCAAACACACAATTTGGGGGATTACAAACGTAGTCGATCCCATCAGGCAAACCAGTAACCCCTCCCTCTGGATTGATGTTAATAGAGGCGATAGCAGTACCGTTGAATTCATCTGGAGGGCTGAGGCTCACCACAAATTCAAAAGGCTGGTTGATACAAGCAGTATCAGAAATACCACTACCAGGATTGTCTGGCGTAAATGGACTCGGTAAAACGACCTCGGTATCGGTAATATCTGCGACCGGATCACACTGAGCAGACAAAGCAGTGTACAAGCATACTGCACAAAAGAGTAGAATAAATCTTTTCATAGTTTAGATTTTGGTTAAAATGTCAGATTCAATTATATGCAAAAATTATCCGTGTAGGGTGTGCATTGGAGTGGGAAAAGTACTACTGTATAAAGTCGATTTGGGTATTTCGCTGCGCTAAATTATATAATGTTGGCTTTGCTACAAAGTTAAAAATGGCTAAGATTTATAAAAAGTTGTCTGGCATACTATAAATTATCGAAAGCTTTCCCCTATTTTTGATGACCATATTGCTCTTTGATCGATGACACCCTTCATTTTATGACAATCAAATATTATCATATGAGCAAACGTTTTTTCTACCTTTTACTGCTTTTCCTAGGCATCAACGCAAGTATATCAGCCCAAAAAGGATTTTTCACTGGAATAGTTACCGATAAGGCCACTGGCGAACCCCTCATTGCTGCTACCGTTTCGAGCAAAGACGTAGGTGTAGTGACTGATTTTGATGGAAGCTTTGAGCTGGCACTAGAGCCAGGCAAACATGAAGTGGAATTTAGATATATTGGATACGAGCTTTTTGTATCTACCATAGATATCAAGGCAGGAGAAGAGCAACGCATCAGGGTGGCACTGAACCAAGAATCTAATATCTTAAACACTGCTACGGTGACTAGCGGCAAGTACGAGAAAAAGCTTGGAGAGGTCACCGTTTCTCTTGAGGTACTTCAACCACAGCTGATAGAGAACACGAGCAAGCCCACCTTAGACAAAGCCATTGAAAAAATTCCAGGCGTTACCATTATCGACGGTCAGGCGAACATTCGAGGGGGTTCTGGGTACTCTCAGGGTGCTGGAAGTCGAGTGCTACTCTTGGTGGACGATATTCCTATTTTGCAGCCCGACGCAGGCTTCCCAAATTGGGATGATGTGCCTGTGGAGAACATTAGCCAAGTGGAAGTGCTAAAAGGGGCAGCTTCGGCGCTCTATGGCTCCTCGGCACTCAATGGCATTGTAAATGTACGTACGGCTTACGCCAAATCCGAGCCAGAGACTACGATTTCAACCTTCTTTACGCACTATTTCAACCCAGCAACTGAAGATTTTGCTTGGTGGAATGAAGAGGGAGAAGGAACGCCCTACACCTTCGCGACGAGTGCAGTACACCGCCGAAAAATAGACAAGCTAGACTTGGTGCTGGGTGGCTTCTACTTCAATGAAGAAAGCTTTAACCAAGATACTTATCGCAAGTTTGGCCGCTTTAATTTCTCCACCCGCTATCGCTTAAATGATCGATTGAGCTTTGGAGTTAATGGTAATATTAACTACGGCTCTGCCGGATCGTTCTTCTACTGGGCAGATCCCTCAACGCCCTTTGTTGGCGACTCCACTTCTGTAGCTACACGCGAACGCAATCGATATAATATTGATCCATTTATTACCTACTATGACAAAAGCGGAAGTCGTCATAAATTCCAAGGGCGCTTTCTGCGCGTCGATAATGATAATAGCGACAACCAATCCAATAGCTCTAGTTCTTCCTATGGGGAATATCAATTTCAGCGAAAGCTGGACGATATAGGCCTTGTGATTACTGCTGGTGCAGTGGCTTTACAATCTAATATCTCGGCAGAGCTGTATGGAGATACGACCTTCACTTCTTTAAACTTGGGTGCTTACCTCCAATTGGAAAAGAAGCTGTTTGAGCGTTTAAACGTATCCGCAGGGGTGCGCTATGAATATAACCGCCTCGACAATCCTGGTTTTGCAGTCGATCAGGTAGTGGTTGATCCTTCTGAAGAAGAAGATTCGAGACCAGTCTTCCGATTGGGGGCTAATTACCAATTGACCGACTATACTTTTATTCGTGCTTCGTGGGGGCAAGGCTACCGTTTTCCTTCCATTGCAGAGAAATTCATCTTTACCAATGCTGGTGCAATCACCGTGGTACCTAACCCTGATTTGGAATTCGAAACGGGCTGGACGGCTGAGATTGGTATCAAACAGGGCTTCAAGCTAGGTGGCTTCCAAGGCTTTGTGGATATAGCTGCATTTACCTCCGAGTATGACAATATGGTAGAGTTCAACTTTGGATTCACCGAATTTGGAATTGGGTTTAGTGCAGTCAACATCGGAGCTACAGAGATTACAGGCGGAGAATTCACCATTGCTGGCCAAGGAACACTAGGTGACATGCCCTTCAATGTGCTAGCAGGATACACCTACATTGACCCAACGTTCAAGGAGTGGGATACCGAAGTAGATGACTTCTTTAATCCAACAGAGGGGGAAACGAATTTCTTGAATTCCTCTACTCAGGAGAATATTCTCAAGTATCGCTCAAGGCACCTCATCAAGGCTGATGTAGAGCTAGAGCCTTTCAAAAACTTTCGATTTGGTGTAGAATATTTCTACAATAGCTTTATGGAAGCGATAGATGGAGTACTGGAAACAGTAATCGTTCCAGGATTAGGGGACTTCCGAGATCAAAATCCTAATGGCTTCAATGTAGTAAGTTTTAGATCGTCTTATCAGTTTGACTTTGGCCTGAAAACATCTGTCATTTTGGGTAATGCCCTCAATGAAGAGTATACTTCCCGCCCTGGTTTGATGGACGCACCCCGAAATTTGACGGTGCGCTTTGACTACGAGTTTTAAGCACCTAT
>JBCCRH010000035.1:0-23360 GCA_039208045.1 Bacteroidota bacterium | reverse complement strand
GTGAATTCATCATCCATTGCATAGGCAGAACCAGCTGGTGCGCTCGTTAGTACCCACACTACTTTTTCATCTGCTGTCAAGGTATTGCTTACGCTAATACCAGTATTAGCTAAGCTTGGCATATCCACATCACCATTGCAAAACTCCTTGGTAGCGACACCTGCAATAGGATCGGCTGGATTTTCATTAATTTCAATGACAAATTCTGCAGTGGTTGCATCACCTACACAGCCAGTAGAAGCATTGGTGAAGAAAGCCTTGAAGCGGTAGGTACCGGGGGTAACGGAATTGTTACTCTTGATACGTAAAGTATAAGGCTCATTAGGTACGGTAGTGCGGTAGTGGCTATCAGCAGTACCAGGAGCGAGGATGTCGCCCATGCTAATCGTAGCACCTGCTGGTGCTTCTAGCACTTCCCAAGATACTTCAAGATCACTATCCATTGGGTCAACTACTGATACATCAGCACCAGTAGAGCCAGCACAGCCCATCGCCATATCCACATCAGGTGTAGGTACCATTGGAAGATCGTTGATTAAGATCGAAAGTTCATCAGCTGTCAACTCACTTTCACAGCCAGTATTTACATCTCTTGCAAGTACCTTAAAGCGATATAAACCAGCACGAGCACTGCCTTTGGTACGCAGTTCTCTGCCATCTGCCTGAAGGTCCGTCCGATAGTCTGAACCATCAACGCCAGGCTCTAGCTTGTCTCCAGCCATAAAGCTTACTCCTGATGGTGCTTCCAATACTTTCCAGACAAACTCTACATCCGTAGCAGGTAGCACAGAAATAGTGGCGGTCTCTCTTCTACATCTAACGAGATCTTGACGATCAATAGTAGGAACGGCTGGTGTTGCATTTACCGTAATGGTAAATTCTTCTGTAGTGGGGGCACTCTCACAGCCAGCTGAAGTTTCTCTAGTTTTCGCTTTAAAGCGATAGGTACCCACTGCTGCATTATTCTTTATGCGCAGTCGGCGGCCGTTGGCATCTAAGTCGGTACGATAGTCTGAGGCATTGACATTGGGTTCTAAGTCATCCCCCATCGCAAAGCTCGCCCCCGCTGGTGCTTCCAGTACTACCCAGACAATTTCTCGGTTCATGCCAGGGTCATCTACAAATACCGTAGCGGCATCCTGACCCACACACAGACTACCAGTTGTCTTGTCTGCTACTGGCGGCGTAGGATTTAGTGATATACTGAAGCTAAAGAGATCAGTGGCCATACAGCCATTCACGTCACTCATAACTGTCACTCCTACGGATCTTGACCCAATAGCGTTCGTCCAGCTTACCGTTGGCATTTGGATGGTATTGTCATCAAAGTCATTCGTAAGGCAAGCGCCGCTTCCATCACTAGAAGCATAAGAACACCAGTCATAACTGTAGGTACCTCCATCGGTAGATATAATACTAGCATCGTACATAACTGTTGTTCCTACACAGATGTTGCTGGTGTTCGGATCAGCAATGATCGTTACGGTAGGCTTTTCATGAGTAGTCACAGAAAGACCAGCTAGTGCTGCACTTTCACATTCGGTTACTGTGTTGACAATTTTAATAGAAAAAGTCCACGTACCGTACACATTATCGGCGGGGCTGGCGGCGCTGCCATTCCCATTCTCTCGCATTGTTAGGACGCTCCCTTTCATGCCACTGGTAATATCGAATTCCGTATTTGTGACTCCGGCATTAAAAGTGAGGGGCTCTGAACCGTCAAATTGACTCCCTGCCGGAGCGTCAGTAAGTATCCAAGCCACTTGTTCATCTGTGCCACTTGGCACCATTGCACTAATCTGCCTAAGCGCAGCATCATTCACTGGAGCACAGAATTCAGCTGTTGCTTTATCAATCATGGGGTCAGAAGTGCCAGCTGCTGGAGTATCGCTTGCACAAACGATAAGAGGCAGCTCCTGTCCACCAGCACAGCTACCTATCGGCCCTGTCGAACTCACAAAGGTCAAGCAGTCATTATCACAAGAACCTGTGATACTATTACCAGCAAGATTGCCACCCAATGGCCCAAAAACTACTCGGCCCGCAGTACCCGTACCACTCGCGCCTGCATAAACAGTAAGCTCGTCCCCATCCATAAAGGCGGTACTGTATTGCCCTTGCGTAATATTTGCCTGAACGGTTTGCCCACTAGCTGTTGGACAAATCTCAAATAAGACAAGATCGCTTTCATCATCTTCTTGACAGTGGAAAAACGTACGTTCTCCAGAAGGACAGCTACAGGCTGCGAGCACTTCTATGTCATCCATAGCAGTTTCCATACAGCCACTAGCATCGGTATAAGAAATTGCCGTTATTCCGAGACCTGCAAGAGCAGGATTAAAGGTATACGTTGTCCCGTTTCCATCATCTGTTACCCCACTGCCACTATAAGTACCACCTGTCGGCGTACCGCCGCCTAAACCTGTTTGGATTCCAGCATCAATACATAGATCATTAGGTGCCGTAAAAGCTACCAATCCAGAAGCAAACACCTCAACGAATACATTATCTGAACCACCACCAAGGGTGTAGACCAATTCATACATGCCTGGCCCATTTACGGCAGTAAAACCAAACGTGGTACCATCACTCCCATCCGTCACTGCGCCAGGGGTAGTACTAGAGTATACTCCGCCCGTTGGAAGGCCCCCTCCTAAACCCGATGCAGGTAAATCGGTAATACAAAAATCTCCTGGATCAAGAAAAGCAACCGTTGGAGCTGTGTCTTCTCCACAAACAGCAATACCCGTTTCGTTACCATCTTGGCAGCTACCGGCACCTCCTGTTGTCAATACAAATATCAAGCAATCGTCCGCGACACTACCACTAATCATGGTGCCTGATAAGTTTCCTGATAGTGGCCCCTGTATGAGTGTACCAGCATTGGCAGAGCCGCTAGCACCAGAAAATACATTTAAGACATCTCCATCTGTAAAAGGAGACGAAGCTAGCGTACCTGCAGTGATAGTAGCCTGAGCCGCCATGCCTGCGCTTGGGCATACTTCAAACATCACGACATCCGTCTCATTATTACCGGGGCAATAAAAGAAAGAATTCTGACCGGTCGGACAACCACAAGGAGCTAGCGCTTCTACTTGATCAGTAGCTTCGTCCATACAGGCTCCTGCATCTGTGTAGGTAATCGTATGCACTCCTAATCCCGCTACGCCCGGACTAAAGTTGTAGGTACCATCTGTATTGTCCGTAACCCCAGGACCGCTAAAGCTACCTCCGCTCGGCGTCCCACCACTCACATTCATTTGTACGCCTGCATCGATACATAGGTCCGCTAAAGCGCTAAAAGTCGTTGAATTAGCTGCTATTACCGTAATGTCATCTGTTGCCATATTTCCTCCTTGCTCGTAAGTAATTGTAATAGTTCCACTGAGGCCAGTAGGATCAAACTCAAAACTACCATTGCCCAGATCGCTAACGCCCGTGCCACTATACATACCTCCAGATGGTGTGCCTCCGCTGAGCGTTTGTACGCCGTCATCAGAGCAGAATTCGTCCGTAGGTGCAATAGTCAATGCTACGGTAACAGCAGGAGCTACGCTTTTGCTACAGACTTGTAACTCTGTAAGCCCACTTGTTTGACAAGTAACTGGAACCGCATTGCTATTAATCACAAAAATAAGGCACTGATCAGCAGCTAGCCCTTCTATAGTGCGATCCGCTAAAGGCAAAGAAGCAAGGTCACCTGTCGAAGGTCCAAAAACGATAGTACCAGCAGCGCCTGAGCCACTGGCCCCTCGATATACCGCCAGTGTATGAATCACATTAGCAAAAAATGTTCCCTGCTGAATAATGGACTCCGCCGCCATCCCTGCTGTGGGGCAAAATTCGAAGGCCACGTTATTCAGTTCATTAATACCATAACAGTAATTATTAAAAGTCTCTCCAGCACCACACTGGGTGAGGGCTCTATTCGGGAGGCAACAAAAGGCCATTCCCATTAACAATAGTGTAATTAGTCTTTTCATCGGTTATTTTTTGATTAGTTTCTGGGCCATCCATTCGGTGGATGAGCGCAGCTGAAGGATATACATGCCTGCTGGCAGTGATTCGTCTATTCCTAGATTAGATTGGCCATCTAGTACTAGGGTGGTTTCTAGCACCGTGCTACCGTCCATTGTGGTGAGTTTTACCGCCAGCTCCTCCTGAACGAATCGATCGCCTGCATACAGCGTCACTTGATTTATGAATGGATTGGGCGCTACCACGACATCCAGTGTACCTTGAACTGGCTCAAAGAGACTAGTCGTTACATCTTCTACCACTGTGTGGCGCATATTGATTGCTGGGTTATCCACCACTTGAGTAATCCCGTTAGTCCACTCAATACGTACGCTGTCCACCTGCTCGTATTGGCCCAAGCCAAAATGCAAAATACTCGTATGCTGTGAAGCATGACTAGCACCGCCACCATCTATTTCTTTTATTTGCACCAGATCATCCGTATACACAAATGCTTTCGAACCAAAAGCATCGCGATTGCTTTCTACCCCGATGAGCTTAAGTTGAATGTAGTTGTTATCATGCTCCGTTTCATTGATATAGAATTTGGAACGACCGCCCAGCTCACTAAGTGCTACTGTCACAATATCCAAATCACCATCTTCATCGTAGTCGGCATAGGCCATGCCATGCACATAGTCGGTATCGCTTACGCCTGCTTCATCAGAAACGTCGGTAAAGGTCTTATCTCCATTATTGAGGTATAGCTTATCGGGATCAAAGGTAGCGGTGGCGTGTTGTGGAAGGGAAGGAATACGGCCGTTTGCTACATACAAGTCTTCCCAAGTATCATTATCAATATCAAAAAAAGCAGTGCCCCAACCAGTAGTATTCAGATCATTCTCTTCTGGAACAGTTGCGTTTTCTACGCCTGCAATGGTGGTTACATCTACGAAATTACCGTCTGTATTTTCACACAATACATTACGGCCAAGGTTGGTCACGTAGTAGTCAAAGTCTTGATCGTGGTCGTAATCACCACAAGCAATACCCATTCCAAAAATTGGAAGATCAGCCCCTCTTTCACTACTTACATTAGAAAAATTATCGATCGGATAATTGTTTTCAAAAAGCATATTCGGGATAATATACTCCCCAAAATCATTGGCGATATAGAGATCCAAGTCGCCATCCATATCATAATCGGTGGCAATAGCGGCGAGGGCACAGCCCTCGTCATTTACGCCAAGTGCTTCCCCAACTTCCGTGAAGGTATTATTGCCATTGTTGAGGTATAGAAAATTGGCGTAGCAATCGTGGTCAAAAGCCTGGAGGCCATCTTCGTCTGTTATAAAATTGGGCTGAAGAATATGATTCATGGCATAGATATCCAAAAAGCCATCCTTATTGTAGTCTAGGAAAATACCTCCTATCGTAAAGACTTCCTCCGTGATCCCAGCGAACTGCCCAATTTCAGTGAAGGTTCCGTCGCCGTTGTTTAAGAACAAAAGGCTTCTACCAGTGGGCAATTCCGAGCCTGCCGACCTATCCCAGGTGGCCACAAATATATCCCGATCACCATCATTGTCGATGTCGCCGGTGGTGACGCCCGTCGTGTTGTATTGTACTGTAATACCAATGCCGATGTCAGCAAATATTCTAGTAAAGGTGCCATCGCCATTATTCTCATAGAGATCATCTTTTCTGTACCCTCCGGTTACATACATGTCCTCATCCCCATCATTATCGTAGTCAAAAAAAGCGGCACCTCCTCCCATCAAAGCTCTTGCATTTACCGAATGGTCGAAGCCGATAGCAAGACTCTGCTCAGAAAAATTCTGAGCAGAGCCAATGACTATCCCGCTAACTAGACATAACACTAGCAGATTAGTCTTTTTCATCCTTATATAGGTTTTAGTAACAGTCAAAGAATAACTTCTCGATTTATGGCTGGCTCTTTTGCTCCAATACCGCGTTGAAAAGCCTCGCCGATGCTAAGGCATCGCCTGCATTTTTCGCCTTGTCTTAGAGCAAAATCCCCTTGCCAAAATGCGGAACTTATTCTTTGGCTGTTACTTAGTTCAATCAGTACTATTTAATAATCATCACTTTAGAGTCGACCACTTCGCCATCTATAGTGAGATAGTAAAGGTAGGTACCTGTCTGAAGGTTTGCTCGGTCAATATCCAGCTTGCCAAAGCCATCTGTACCTACTGCGTACGATTCGATTAGCACGCCCTTGATGTCGCGGATTTCAATTGTCGCATTGGTCAATCCTTCTGGGACGAAGAACTCTACTTGGGTATTCGCATGCACTGGATTAGGAGCGTTTTGCATCAAGTAAGCATCGCTAGCCGACAGGCCTAACTCCGTGGCTGTACAGCAAGAGCCTAGGCTTTTGCGGATGTTGCGGTTTTCTAGGCGTAGCTCTTCGTTAGCGGTGCGCAGCTCCATCACCATTGTTTTCAGTGCGTTGAACTGATCTAGCACTTGGCTAATATTTGCGCTATTTAGCAACTCGTCTTCCAAGACGGCAAAGTCGCGTGGGAATACAAAATCTCGATTGACCTCCTCGTCTTCTCGGAGGTTGAGCCGTGGCTCATCAAAGTCGGTACCATTAACCATTTCATCCACTCGAACATTGGTCTCTGCAGCAGGTGCTGCCTGCTGTGGCGCTGTATTACCATCGCGACCATTATTTTGTGCTACTACCAGCGTAGAAGAAGCCAGCAGGCACACTAATAAGCTTAATATTTTGATATGTTTCATTATTATTTTTTTATCTGTCTTTAGAAAAAGTGTTCTTACAACGAGCATTATTTATCTTCTGTGGTTTCTACTGTTTCCGTAGCCCCTTGCGCTTTATCTGCTTGTAGCTCTGCTACTATTTTAGCCAATGCAGCTACTTGGGCTTTCATCTCATTTACTTCCGCCACTTCTGCCTTCAAGGCAGCAATCTCCGTTTGCTGCGCATCAATCAATGCCTGCTGCTCTTTAACTGCATTCACTAAGATGAAGCTGAGCGCCGTACCATCATAAGATAGGTAGTCATTTTTTCCAGGATTCAAGGCCTTCACCATGTAAGGTGCTACTGTTTGTACTTCTTGCGCGATAATACCAATATGCTCCTTTTCGGTATTGTAGCCTGATTTGTCGTTGTAGTTGTACGATACAGGATTGATACCCATAATCTTAGATAGACCATCTTTGAACGGCTTGATATTTTGCTTCAAGCGGCGATCAGAAGCTGCTGTCCAAACACCACCATTTGGCTTGACCGCCTCATCCTTGCTCAGTTCTAGCTGTCTAGTAGGCCCTGTCACACCGAGACCTACGTTACTATTAGAACCGAAGGTTACGTTGCCATCTCCAAAGGTCACCACACCAGTAGTTGCATCCATACGGAGCACTTGTGCAAAGCCAGAAGTAAAGAATGAAGTTCCAGTACCATTGGTCATAATATTTGTAAAGTCACCGGTTACCGCTGTAGGTCCGGTCAGGTTAGACGTTCCCACTACATTCAGTGCAAAGGAAGCTGAAGGTGCCGCATTGATCCCCATATTTCCTGCTTCTACATACACATCACCTGATTTTACGTGTAATGCACTACTAGGAGAATCCGTACCCAGTCCAATATCTCCATCTCCTTTAACAAAGATCGAGTTATCAGGAGCACCAGCTCTAATTCGGAAAGGCAAGGCAGAACTATTATTCGCATCACGAATAAAAAAATTGGTTTCATTACCCGATATATCCCAAGTCCGCGGTTGCCAACCATTAGAGCCGTCTTGCTCTAAGCGAAGCGTAGGACTGTCTCCATCGCGGATATGAGCTTCTACTACGGGAGTAGCGGTACCAATACCAACCTTTCCTTCATCATCTACATACAATGAATTGGCACGAGCACCTGCTTCAATACGGAATGGAATTCTACCTGCACTAGCATCTTCTACCCCAAAGTAGTTAGCACCACCATTACTGGAGTCATTAATCGTAATCCGCCAGTCATTACCCGGAAAATTTGCAGAGTTCGAAGTATCATTAAAGTGTATACGTAGGTTATTTTCCTTGTATCGCCCAGTGTCAGAACCAAAAGATTCACTATTGACACAATCGAAGCCTACACAAGCGCTCCCTTGTACAATAAGATCAGTTGCAAAGACCTGTGCTTCTTCCATCATCGGCGTATTATCAGCAGCTAAATCAGCAGCACTGCCAGTGGCCGCCTGTCCATAATACAGGTGGCGACGTGTGATACTTGCGTACAGTGCAGGGTCGTCTTGTGCCATCGCTTTGCCTAGTACTGGCCAGTCAAAAGCGGTAGTTTCAGTAGCTTTGGGCTCTGCTAAAGGCGCAATGAACTTTCCATCTTTGATGCTGTAGTATACGACATAGGAATTCATCGCCTCAGGCAAGTTGCGTTCTGCTCTGAAGGCTGCCAGAGCTTCCATATCACGTGCATCGGATAGTTTACGCAAAATGGTGCGATCTTCTTCCGAGAGCGTGAGAATAGGTGTAATTTCTAGGGTGTACTGTCCATCTGCAAATGCGCTACCATCTTTGTCAAATGCAGTGAGGGTAATGGCTTCTACTACCTCTACTGTAGAGTTAGAGATAAAGTCGCCGGGTCCGGAAATACGGAGGGCATAGTTATCAGGGGCATCTTTAGCTAAGCGAATAGCAGCTTGCTCCTTTTTAATCGTTACGTCTTTCACGTAATCTTGGGCGCTAAGTGTGCTCAGCGCAACGGTTGCTACTAATAGCAACAGGAAAGTAATAGGCTTCTTAATTCTCATCATAAAAATATTAATTGGGTTTATCTAAATTATTATTAATTAGAAGTACAAAGACAGTATAGTTAGACTTGTTCCGCCGGTCGCGAATGAGCGAAAGCGTAGCAAATTTTATTCTGAACAAGGCAAAAAACGCAGGCGATGCCGTAGCATCGGCGAGGCTTTTTAACGCAGTGCAGGATAAAATCTTGCCGCTTGCAGCCATTTAGTGGCCGGCGAAACAAGTCTACTACTACTTGGTAGTAATCAGTAATCGGTGTTTGAGTTATGTAATCGGGGATGAAATGGCGTATAAGTAATAAATATAAGCACGCTGGCTCACGTATTCAAATAATGCTAAATCAAGTTTGCTATGTAATTTCAGGTGTTTATTTCATTTATTTGCAAGGTAGCTACATTTTTTCATTCAAAAATGGACAAGTGTTCCAAAAGGGTGCACAAATGTTCCACCTTCGCTAGCGCGCAATAACAACCCGCTCTGTTACCAATGCATCACCCAGCTTAAAGGCAATAGTATACACGCCAGGCTCTAGCTTACTCACATCTAGCCGCTCAGTACTCATTTGAATTTCTTCAATTTCCTGGGCTTGCACCTGCTGGCCAATACTGTTAAATATCCGAATAGTAGCACTTCCCCCAAGGTATGGAGATAAATCCACACTCAGGATACCACTAGTTGGATTGGGGAATAGGCGGATGCTTTCCGCTGAGCGCTCTAGCTGAAGCCTGTTCGTTGTACTTCCACCATTACCTGCTATGTTCTCGCCATCTAGGCTACTTACAAATACATTGTCAAAACTAGCAGAAATGTTGGACGCTTGCTTTTCACCATAGGTGTACAAGCCAACGAGCACGCACTCTGGCATTAGTATATTCTGAGCAATGTAGGGCGTCCAGAAGACTCCATCTATGGAGGCAGAGCCAAAAAATGAATCGCCCGCACGCACAATGCGCACCCAAAACTGATCAAAAGAAGCAATAGGCTGTGGATAGGCAGGATAGCCATTCAATACCCGGATTTCTTTGCGAATACGATCCACCATATTCGTACCAATAGCTACTTTTTCTGCTCCCACCTCTTCGGAGGCTCGAACTTGAACTCCTGCAAAACCTGTACCATCCAGCCCACTCACTAGGGCAAAGATTTCTCCATCACCGCAAAGCTCCGTAAAGACAAAAGCAGATTCATCTTCAAAAAATGGAAACGCAGGCATACAATCCGGTGCACCCAGGATAAAGGTTTCATTTGCTTGATCAAAACTGGAGGTATTATCCGTACATCCTAAGCCGCCATTATCCACCCAACCGCAAGGCAAACCTTCTATGGTGACGGTGAAGGTGCAACTGCTCGAATTACCGGATTCATCTTCTAAAGTATACGTTATTTCATATATGCCTAAAGCATCGAAATTTGCGGTAAAAGGTTCGCCTGCTTCGACAGCTATTGGGGCTCCTCCATCTATAGAGACCGTAAGAGTCACCGCGCCACATATGCCATGATCCACTATAGGGTTAGTGAATGTCGCTGTCGCTAAACAGTCGAAAGTTGTGGCATCGGTAATCAAAGTAATGGTTTGATCTGCCGGACATGCGAGCGTTGACTCCATTCCAACAGTAACTTCAAAAATATCGCTCAGCATCTCGCTCTGGCATCCAGTAAGTGGATCGACTGTAAATGCTTGGAAAAGATACGTACCCATCACAATGGCCTCACTGCCCTTTATGAGTAAGCGGCGCCCATCCACATCTAGGTTCGTCTGATAGTCTACCCCATCTTCACCCGCGCCTAAGATATCATTGGTTGTAAAACTAGAGCCGACTGGGGCGGCAATCACCATCCAGTTGATTTCAAGGCCTGCCCTTGGGGCTTCCACACTGAGTGTAGCCGTTTCGTCTCCGCATATCTCCCCTGTCAGTTGCTCTGCCACAGGAGTTGCAGGTTGTTCACTAATGGCTACTTGCTTTTGCACACGCTGTATACAGCCTGGAAAGGCATTGCCATCATCCAGCCCATCATAAATCATTTCGATAACATAGCTCCCAGCTCCCAAAGAAGACGGATCAAAAGAGGTAACTGGCGAACCATCAATGGCAAAGGAGATCAAATCAGCACCTACCATATCGGTACCTGCCAATACAACCACAGGATCATCTTCACAATAACCATCCGCAAAGTTAGTGGTGAACGAAGGATTGGGATAGCTACAATTATTGGTGAATATTAAGGTAGAGTTGGCTGGGCTACCAGCCGCGAAAGGGCCCACTAAGGTAAGGCTGTAGCCAATGGCATCTGTATGTACAAATGACAGTTCGTAAGTACCTGAGGTACTATTATAATTCAGCGTAACACTCCCATCTGTTGCCACAGGTACACCCGCACTTTGCACGCCTGAAGCAGGGATATTATCAGCATCAAAAGCACCCATGGCTGCAGTAACCGTCCAAATTTGTCCACTGGGCAACATCCCACCTTCCCCATCCACTACCGAAATCACCTCTGAAAATTGCCCATCATCGCCGCCTGTACCCGCATCTGCATCAATCGGGCTTGCATTGTCTAAGCAGCCGCAGGCTTGCGTAATTGCCTCTTGGCAATTGATAATTTCAATATCACTAGTAGTAGAATTGGTACATCCTGTTGTTGGGTCGGTATAGGTATACGTGATGGTAATCGTACCAGGTCCCCCTACGCTTGGGTCTAGATTATAGTTCCCATTATTATCGGTTACGCCTGTGCCCGAATATTCCCCTCCAATTGGAAGCCCTCCTACCAAGGGAAGATTAGTTAGTGGCGCATCTAAGCAATAGGAAGCTACCGTATTTAAAGTGACTTCTGGTAGATCAGTCACCTCTATTTGCTTTTGTACTTGTTGAATACAGCCTGGGTTAGCGCCTCCATCGTCTAGGCCATCATAGGTCATAAGAATATCGTAAGCACCCGCCTCTGAAGCAGACGGATCAAAACTAAAAGCCGTAGTTCCATTTACGGTGAAGGAAACGGCATCAGCACCCACTGCATCAGTTCCACCTAAGGTGAAGGCTGCGTCGTCGATGCAGTAACGATCTTGTAAAGCGGGATCAAAAGTAGGGTTTGGATAGCTGCAATTATTGGCAAAGGTCAAGGTAGCATTGGCTGGACTGCCCGCTACAAATGGCCCCACTACCGTAATTTCGTATCCAACAGCATCCGTATGTACAAATTCCAACTCGTAGCTGCCTAAGTCGCTATTGTAAGTGAGCATAACACTACCATCCGTTGCTATGGCTACGCCAGCACTTTGCATACCAGGGGTGGGTATATTATCAGCATCGAAAGCGCCTGTGGCTTCTGTGACTGTCCACATCTGATTAGCAGGAAGCATTCCGCCTTCACTATCAACCACAGCAATTAGCTCAGCGAACTGACCATCGTCTCCACCAGTAGTATTATCTAGGTCTATGACACTCGCATTGTCCAAACATTCACAAGCTTGTATAATTTCTTCTTGACAATCGATGATCTCAATCGTACTCGTCGCTGTGCTCGTACAGCCTGTTATATCATCAGTAATCGTGTAGGAAATAGCAAGGGTTCCAGGTCCGCCTACTGTAGGATCAAGCGAATAACTGCCTCCATTGTCGGTCACCCCAATACCAGAATATACCCCTCCTGCCGGGCTACCGCCCGTTAAAGGAAGTCCCGAAATTGGTGCATCTAGACAATAAACATCTACGGTATTCAAGTTAACTTCAGGTAATGTTCCCATGGATACTTCTACCTCTTTTTGTACTTGTTGGAGGCAGCCAGGGAAGGCACTTCCATTCATGGGCGCTATCCCATTATTCCCATCATCTGCTCCTTGGTAATCCATCCTCACTTGATAGATTTCAGCATCTAAGCTTGATGGATCAAAAACAGTAGCTTCACTTCCGTCGATGGCGAAGGTTACCATGTCGGCACCGATAGCATCCGTTCCACCTAAGGTGATAGCTGGGCTAGTAGCGCAATAAATATCTTGCAACGCAGGGTCAAAAACTGGACTAGGATAGCTACAATTATTGGTAAACGTTAACGTAGAATTGACGGGGCTACCAACTGGAAAAGGACCTACCACCGTAATACTATAGCCCACTCCATCATTGTGTACAAAAGGCAACTCATAGGTGCCAGCGGTACTATTGTAGGTAAGATTAATGCTACCGTCAGTCGCCACAGGGGTGCCTTGGCTTTGCATCCCTGCATTGGGAATATTATCAGCATCAAAAGCACCGCTTGCCGCAGTCACGATCCAGGTTTGATTAGCGGGAAGCATTCCCCCTTCGCCATCTATTACGGAGATAACTTCTAAAAATTGGCCATCATCCCCTCCAGTAGCAGCATCCACGTCAATCACACTAGCATTTTCCAGACACTCACAAGCGGTAGTTATTGCTGCCTCACAGGCAATAATTTCAATGGTGCTCTCGGCTTCTACGATACAGCCATTGCCATCGTCGATGGTGTAGGTAATCGTTATCTCGCCAGGCCCTGCTACTGTTGGATCAAGCATATAGTTCATGCCATTTTCACCGTCCGTCACACCAGGCCCTGAATAAACCCCACCTGCTGGACTACCTCCTACAAGAGGAATATTAGCTATCGGGGCATCCAAACAATAGGAAGTAGCAGTATTGAGTGTAATATCAGGTGGTACCGATACCTGCACTTCATCACTAGCTCCCTCATTTCCTACAATATAGGTGATGGTAGTAGTGCCTTCCCCTGCTACTTCAGGATCGAAGGAATACGTCATTCCATTACCATCATCCATAACGCCATTTCCAGCGTAGACTCCACCGCTTGGCGTTCCTCTTCCCAAGTCTGTTAGCTCTCCCTCATCGATACACAAATCATCAGGCGCTATGAAGCTCACTTCACCCGACTCATATACTTGTACCATCACATTCGCGGGAATTCCTTCCAAGGTGTAAATAAGTTCATAAGTACCTATCCCATTCACTGCGGTAAAGGTAAACGTCTCCCCATCGCTATTATCGGTAACGGCACCTGCTGTAGGGCTAGAGTACACCCCTCCGCTTGGGAAACCCCCAGATAGATTTGCCTGCGGCAAATCAGCGATATTGAACGCACCAGGATTGGCAAACGTAACCATCCCCAGTTTTTCTTCGCTGCATACCGCCAGTTCGTCAAAATAGCCATCTGCACAGCTCACTGGCATCTCAATGGTATTGCTATTAATCACAAAGATGAGACACTCCCCTGCCGCTAGGCTTTGTATATCTTGATTGCCAGAAACGGTTGTCAAATCCCCACTTGCTGGGCCAAAGACAATCGTACCATCCGTACCTGAGCCAGCAGCACCGGAGTACACCGTTAGGTTGTCATTGAGTATCTCAAAAAACTCTCCCTGGTTAATATCAGCTTCTACAATCCGCCCTTCGGAAGGGCAAATCTCAAAAGCCACTTCATCCACTAGGCCATCCGTATAACAATAGGTGTGTGTAGACTGACCAGGGCCACATATGGGAATAGCAGAAGCTGCAAATGAGCTTACAGCTATTCCTATAAAGAGTAGGAGGGTAATTAATCTTTTCATGGGCTTATGAGCTATCGATTTGTTAAAGCGACCACCAATATGGCTGTATTGGTTCTTGATTAGAAGAACCGCAGCGTTAGTTTTAGTCTAAGTGTTTGAAGGGAACTACAGTGGTGTTACATCAGTTGCGTAGGAGGCGCAGCTCAAAACTAAACAAAAAAGTGCAGAACAGCCCGTTCCTTGCTCCTTTTTGAGCCTTTCCCCGCACAGATATTTAATTTTTTTGCCCATTCTATCATCATCGCCGATATGTAGCATTATTCCTTATCTTTGCGGCCAATTAAAATGTATAACCTTTTTCAACAGAGTATCCAACTATGTATAAGCTGTATAAGACGCTCAACCTTTCGGAAATTGATCAGGAAATCCTCCAATTTTGGGATAGCCAGGATATTTTCAAAAAGAGTGTTGACCAACGAGATGCGGATAACAATTTTGTGTTTTTTGAAGGGCCGCCTTCTGCCAACGGCAAGCCGGGCATTCACCATGTGATGGCGCGTACCATTAAGGATATTTTCTGTCGCTTTCAGACGATGCAGGGCAAGCGCGTGGAGCGGAAAGGAGGCTGGGATACGCATGGATTGCCCATTGAATTGAGTGTAGAAAAAGAATTGGGAATTACCAAAGAAGATATTGGCAAGACCATTAGCGTAGACGAGTACAACCAAAAATGCCGCGAAACGGTGATGCGCTACAAGGATATGTGGGACGATATTACGCGGAAGATGGGCTATTGGGTGGATTTGGAACATCCCTACATCACGTATGAAAACGAGTACATTGAATCGGTTTGGTGGCTCTTGCAGCAGCTCTACAAGAAAGACCTCTTATATAAAGGCTTTACCATTCAGCCCTACTCGCCAGCAGCAGGTACCGGCCTCAGCTCGCACGAGCTAAATATGCCAGGAGCATATAAAGAGATTAAGGATATTTCGGCGATCGCCCAATTCAAAATCAAAGGTAGCGAAAACGAGTACTTCTTGGCTTGGACCACCACACCTTGGACCCTCCCTTCTAATACGGCCTTGGCGGTAGGTAAAAATATCACTTACGTAAAAGTACGGGGCTACAACCGCTACACCCAAGAGCCTTCTATCGTCATCATGGCAAAGGATCGCTTGGGTGCTTATTTTACAGAGGCGAAGGCCGATTTGAAACCAGAAGAAGTGAAGCCAGGAAACAAGCCCATCCCCTACCTAGAGATTGTGGGCGAAATGCAAGGGCACGAGCTGGAAGGCACCGAATATGAGCAATTGCTGACCTATGTGCAGCCCGACCGACCTGCCTTTAAGGTACTGATTGGCGATTTTGTATCGACCGCGGATGGTACGGGTATTGTGCACATTGCACCGACTTTTGGGGCAGATGACTTTAAGGTGGCACGCCAGTATGGTATTCCACCACTCATGGTGAAAGATCCTAAGGGAAATGATATGCCCTTGGTGGATAACCAAGGAAAATTCGTGAATGAAGTGAGCGACTTTGCGGGCCGGTATGTCAAAGACTACGGGCAAGACGAAGACCGCCCGGTGGATGCTGACATTGTAATCAAGCTCAAGGCAGAGAATAAGCTTTTTCATTCTGAAAAATACCTACACAACTATCCACATTGCTGGCGGACAGACCGTCCGGTGCTGTACTATCCCTTGGATAGTTGGTTTATCAAAGCTGCTTCGGTCAAAGAGCGTATGTTCGAGCTGAACCAAACGATCAATTGGAAGCCGGCTTCCACCGGGGAAGGGCGCTTTGGCAAATGGCTGGAAAATCTTCAAGATTGGAACCTCTCGCGCTCGCGCTACTGGGGTATTCCATTGCCGATTTGGCGTACGAAAGATGGCGATCAAGAGATTTGTATTGGCTCTATTGAGGAACTGCGCGAAGCAATCGAAAAGACGAATAAAGCACTAGGCAAAAGACAAGAAGTGCCTAAAGATTTACACCGCCCTTATATCGATGAAATCGTGTTGGTTACAGAGAATGGCGAGCCGATGTATCGCGAGCTGGATTTGATTGATGTATGGTTTGATAGTGGCTCTATGCCCTACGCGCAGTGGCACTATCCCTTTGAAAACGCCGACAAGTTCGACCAAAAGTTTCCAGCTGATTTTATTGCTGAAGGGGTGGATCAGACGCGGGGCTGGTTTTACACACTCCATGCGATTGCTACCATGGTGTTTGATAGTGTAGCTTATAAAAATGTGGTGTCGAATGGCTTGGTACTGGATAAGAACGGCGTAAAAATGTCGAAGCGCTTGGGGAATGCGGTCGATCCATTCCAGGCGATTGCCAAATTTGGAGCAGATGCCGTGCGCTGGTATATGATCTCTAATGCCCAGCCTTGGGACAACCTCAAGTTTGATGTCGATGGTATAGATGAGGTGCGTAAGAAATTTTTCCGCCCGCTCTTCCAAACCTACAATGGCATTTTTGCGCAATACGCTAACCTTTGCGGTTTCCAATACAAAGAGGCAGAACTACCATTAGCCGAAAGGCAAGAAATAGACCGCTGGGTCATCTCGCGCCTCAACTCCCTCATCCGTGATGTAGGTGCTGACTATGCGGACTACGAACCTACTAATGCGGCACGCCGCATCCAGGAATTTGTCGATCGTGACCTGAGTAACTGGTATGTGCGCCGCAACCGTAAACGTTTTTGGAGCGAAACCTACGGACAAGATGAGCTGGCAGCTTATCAAACGCTTTACCAGTGTATGACGACCATCGCCAAGCTGATGGCACCGATCTCGCCGTTCTTTGCCGATTGGCTGTATCGCAATTTGAATACCATTACGGGCAAAGAGACCGCAGAGTCCGTTCACCTAGCGCTTTTCCCAAAAGTAGACAAAGCGGCTATAGATCAGCAGTTGGAAGAGCGCATGGATTATGCCCAGCGCATTTCGTCGCTCGTATTTTCTTTGCGAAAGCAAGAAAAACTGAACGTGCGCCAGCCATTGCAAAAAATCATTCTGCCAGTACTAAACGATACCTTCCAAGAACAAGTGGAAGCAGTAGAAGACTTGATCTTAGCAGAGGTGAATGTAAAAGCAACCGAATACCTGGATGATACCACAGGCATTATCAAAAAGAAAATCAAGCCGAATTTCAAAACGCTGGGGCGTCGCTTGGGTAAAAATATGAAGGCTGCTGCTCAAATTATCGGTCGTATGACTCAGGAAGATATTGCTACCATTGAACAGACGAACCAGTACACCCTAGACATCGACGGTACTCAATTTGAGCTAACAGCGGCAGATTTTGAAATTGCGACAGAGGATATCCCAGGTATGCAGATTGCTAATGATGGCGCATTGACGGTGGCATTGGATACTACCCTTACTGATAGTCTTCGTGCAGAAGGAATGGCTCGGGAGTTGGTCAACCGCATCCAGAATTTACGCAAAGACAAGGACTTCAATATTACGGATCGGATTACGGTGCAGCTACAAAAAGATGAGGTCATCGAACCGGCTATCGCCCAGTTTGGCGACTATATCAAAGGAGAAACCTTGTGTATTGCTCTTGAACTGGTAGAAGGCTTAACAAGCGAAGATGCTATTAGTCTTCCTGGGGAGGTAGAATTGGCAATCCACATTGCTAGACAAGCTGAGTAGTGCTATGAATTACCAAGCTACGCTTTCTGAAGATGCTTAAAAAAATTCACCTCATGGGAAAACGTTTTCCAACCATTAGTAGTCGATTACAAACCTTCATTGAAGCTCAAAAGATATTTTTCGTAGGCACCGCCGGAGGCGCTGATACACGTGTAAACGTTTCGCCGAAAGGCATGGACTCCCTGCGCGTACTTGCTCCCGATCGCGTCGTATGGCTCAATGTAACGGGTAGCGGCAACGAAACGGCCGCCCACATCCTAGAAAACGACCGCATGACCATCATGTTCTGCGCTTTTGAAGGAGCACCTATGATACTACGCTTATATGGTCAAGCCAAAATATACCATCCCGACTCCCCAGAATGGACTACCCTAGCCCCACTATTCCCACCCTTACCAGGTGCTCGACAAATCTTTGATGTGTCAATTTATGAGGTGCAGACTTCGTGTGGCATGGCCGTCCCACTCTATAGCTTCGAGGAAGATCGCGATGCACTTAACAAATGGGCAGTCAATAAAGGAGAGGAAGGTATTCAGCAGTATTGGAAAGATCGGAATGAGGTAAGCTTAGATGGGAAACGAACGGACATCGAGCAATGAACAGTGGTGAGTTTTGGGTGACGAGTTTTGGATGACGGATGACGGATTATGAATTCAAAACTCGTAATCCGTCATCCGTCACCCGTAATCCGTCACCCGTATTTCCCCTACGTAAGCAGCCCCTGCAATTTCATAGCTAGGCCCATATCGCCTTTGATCTTGATCTTTCCGCCCATCATGGCCATCATAGGGTTAACGGAGCCGGTGCGCATACCCACCAAAGTATCTATATCGGTAGTGATTACACAATCAGCATCTTTATCTTCATTCGTAATCGCTGGTGAGTCCCCAGTCAAATCAATATGGATGGTGCCTTCTTTTAGCGCAAGCTTAATAGATTTGCCGAGCTGCGGCATATTAGCAGCTGACTTATGTACTTCTGCTGTTAATTCATCGATAGTCATATCGTATTTTTTTTATTTCACCAAAAGTAACAAAAAAGATGAGGATGTGTTTTTTTATTTTTAGCGCAAAATTTGGTTTATGAATAGATATGTTCGTTTTATTTTGCTCGCTACCACTTTCGCTGCGCTAACTGTTGGATGTCAACCGAGCACTCCTACTGATGCCTCCCCAACTACCACTACCGCACCAGCCGATCCTTATGCCCATATCGAGGATCAAGCTGCTAGCGTACTACTGAAAAAAGCTATTGACCGTGCAGGTGGCCTGGAAGCCTGGAACAAGCTAAAGCGGCTGTCTTTTCAGAAGTTTTATTCCCTCTTCGATGAAGCCCAACAAGTAGAAAAAAGTGCTCAGCAGCAGCATCATTATTTCTACCAACCCAAAAAAATGGTCGAAATCCAATGGCTAGAAAAAGGCAAAGTCCATCAGATTGTGCAAGACGGAAATCGGGTTTCCAAACTTATCAATGCCCAAGTTGATGCCACTGCTAAAACAGAAAGCTTATTGAAAACGATTGAAAGCGCCACCTTTGTGGTGAGCATCCCCTTCAAGCTATTGGATAAAGGCGTAGCCCTTTCCTATGCTGGCAAAGATACCCTCGATAATGGCAAAGCAGTGGAAGTACTAAAAGCGGTCTACAACCCAAGCACCCATGATACACATACTACCCCTGATACCTGGTGGCACTACTACGATGCAGCAGATTACACCTTCGTAGGCTATATGGTACAGCATGCGGATCATTATAGCTATGTACTGAATACTACCTTCGAAGAAAAAGGCGGCTTCATCTTTCCTAAAGATCGAAAAAGTTACCGAGTGGATGCGGAGCGGAATAAGTTGTATTTGCGGGCGGAGTATGCATATGCTAACTATGTAGTCAAGCAATGAAAAGCTACCCAGCGGGCCCAACAAAAATCGAGCGGGCCGAATAGCTTTCCAAAACTCCTTTTAAAATCGACTTTCTAGCATATCATAAAAGGCCGTCTGAACACCTGCATGATCTTCCAATAGTTGCCAAAAGCGGGCACAGGTTTCTGTATCGTAGGTGATCGGTACGGTATCTTCTTCTCTTCCTTTATAGAAGTATTTTCCAGTACAGTTTTGGTGGCGATTACCTAGAGCAATCGGTACCATCGATTGAATCGATTTCTTGGCGGACGACGCCCAGAACTTATTGGCAATTAGTGCGGGCAATTTCTGCAATAGAGGCAGGTTCCGCAATAAATTAGTGCGGGTGCGCCCTGGTGCAAAAGTGTGCACTGATACACTAGTGTGGCGTAGCTGTCGCGATAGCTCGTAGGTCCACAATACCCTCGCCATAGCCACTTGCTCTTTGGCGCGCATCAGCGTAAAAAAGCGACTTAAGCCCGGATCGTCATAGTGAATCTGCCCCGTGCGGTGATCTTCTCCCGACACATTGATAATGCGAGCATTCTCAGTGCGTACCAATAAGTCTGTAAGCAAATGTGTGAGCAAGAATGGCCCCACGACGTTAGTAGCAAAGTTCAACTCAATTCCGTCGGTGCTAAGTTGGCGGGTTGGGTACAGTGCGCCGGCAATATTGGCCAGTAGATGTAGCCTGCTGTATCGGCCTTTTATTTCTTTGGCGGCAGCATAAACAGCGGCTTTGTCAGATAGGTCGTAGCAGAGCAGATCGATATTAGGGTTGCGGCTCTTTGCAATCATGTTTACCCGTGCTTTCTTTCCTCTTGCCTTGTTTTTGCAAAGCAAAACGATGGTAGCACCAGTTTTCGCGAGTTCTAAAGCTAACGCATACCCTAGCCCGGAGCTGCCCCCCGTGACCAAGTACGTGTTTTCCATTTGTTTATAGTTTATAAAAAATAAAAAATGCCTTTTAAAATCTACTGCCCTTCGACAGTACTTTTCCATAACATAGTACACCTCTAATAGTAAATCAGTAAGTTAGTTAGCTTAAGTTGGCTTAAAAACGGTAATAGTGGGCTAGTTGGTTGTTCTAATTATTCTTCGCTAATGTATTTTGTCTATAAAGTGGCTTAACAAAAATAATTTTATCTACTTAAAGGCGTTTAGCCCTTTTTTCGATTAGAAAACTCTTTCTACTTGCAAAATAGGCATTCTACACCTAAATATCAATGAATTTTGTAGGTATAGATGTTAAATTAGAACGTATCTAAAGTATGAAAAGATGCTTAAACAAAATTATTTATGCCGTTTTTCTAAAATAGCCGTCACTTCTTCTAAAGTATGGCCTTTTTCCACTAATAATACTATATAGTGGTACATCAAATCAGCCGCTTCATTTAAAAATAAATCGGTATTATCGTCTTTTGCCTCAATGACTAGCTCTACTGCCTCCTCTCCTACCTTTTGAGCGATCTTATTGATGCCTTTCGCGAAGAGTTTAGAGGTGTACGATTCAGCACTTGGGTGTGCCTTCCGCTCTTGGATGATGGCTTGCAAGGTGTATAAGAATTCCATAGTTATTGTATTATTTTGCTTCGAAACAGCTATTTGTTCCCGTATGGCAGGTAGGGCCATGCGGCACCGCCTGAATGAGTAATGCATCCCGATCACAATCCGTTTGAATAGTGCGAAGTTCCAGTATATTCCCCGAGGTCTCCCCTTTCGTCCACAGGCGTTGCTTGCTGCGACTAAAAAACGTCACTTTACCCGTTTTCATCGTATGATGCAGCGCTTCCGCATTCATGTAGCCTAGCATCAAGACTTCCTTCGTTTCCACATGCTGAATGATAGCGGGAAGAAGACCGCTTTGTTTTTTAAAATCTAAGTCTGCAATATGTGCTTTTTCACTGACTACCATAAGTCCTCTTGCTTTTTGATGATGATTAGGGGCCTCCCCGCCTAAGGCGTGGCACTACGTTTCACAGCTCTCCGCTTAAGGCGGATCGGCCCCCATCAGACAAAGTCCTGATGGGGTCTGTCAGCCTGAGGCTGCCACTGTTCCACATCGTTAGGCCGTCCGAGCACAGTCCGCCGCGCTATCCCATGCGGATCGGAATCCCCTGCTCCCGTAAATACGTTTTCAAATCTCGAATTTCTATTTCACGAAAGTGAAAAATGCTAGCCGCCAGCCCTGCATCTGCCTTTCCCTTTGTAAACACTTCATAAAAGTGCTCCATCGTCCCCGCGCCACCCGATGCGATGACAGGTATAGAAATTGCATCCGCTACCTCCGCCAGTATCTCGTTGGCAAACCCCGCTTTCGTTCCATCATGATTCATGGAGGTGAAGAGAATCTCCCCAGCACCCCGCTCTTGGCATTCCACCACCCAATCTAGCAGGCGAATCTCTGTAGGTACCCGCCCCCCATTCAAATGCAACAACCACTCCCCATCCACTAGTTTTGCGTCCACCGCCACTACCACAAACTGGCTGCCAAATTGCTTGGCCAAGTCATCCACCAAGTCCGGCCTGCGCACTGCAGCAGAGTTAATCGATATTTTATCAGCACCGGATTCCAAGAGTACATCCACATCTTCCACTGAACGAATACCACCACCTATCGTAAAGGGAATACTCAGGTTACCAGCAATCTTTCGCGCAAGCGCCGCCAGCGTCTTGCGCTTCTCATGCGTCGCCGTAATATCCAAAAACACTAGCTCATCAGCGCCATTATCACTATACAACTTCCCTAACTCCACCGGATCACCAGCATCACGCAAGTTCACAAAATTGACGCCTTTTACCGTTCGTCCGTCTTTAATATCTAAACAAGGAATAATTCGTTTGGCTAACATAGCTTGCATTTCCCGCAAAGGTAAGTATAGTTCACCAATGCAAGATTTGTGAAAATATGGCGCCGACATTTTTTTGACTTGCAAGGCGAGAAACGTAAGCATGGCCCCAGTCACGCCGAGGCTTCTCAACGCAGCAAGGCGAAAAAAGGGCAAGTCAGAATTCACAAATCTTGGGTTGGCGAACTATAAGTGCATCGCTCTTTACAATCGGGGCATTTGCAAGCGCCTGTAGTTTTTACTACTTTTAATATTTACTAAACACTAAAACCCTAGACGATGAAAAAGATTTTGTCTTTTGGACTACTCTGTTTGTCCCTCTTCGCTGTTCAGCAGCTCCACGCTCAAGAATGCGAAGGAGCCATCAACGACACCTACTTACATGCCAACAATATTCGAGCTTTGCTCAATAATTCTGGTAGTCTATTCCTAGATAAAGGGGGTAATGCGCAATTCCAAGCGCCCTTCACCAATACCAACTCACCCAATAGTATCTTTGCAGCAGGCCTGTGGCTTGGTGGTATCAATGCTGCCAATGAATTGTTCATCTCTACCCCTACCTACGGCTACGCTGGAAATAGCCCTGCTAATAGAGACTATGATTACCTACCTGGACCACTGGATACGGATGGAAATTTGGCACCAAACTGCGAAAATTGGGATAACGTCTGGAGTGTAG
>JBCCRH010000034.1:0-23673 GCA_039208045.1 Bacteroidota bacterium | reverse complement strand
GCGGATCGAGATGTATTTACGCATATTGCTTCGCTACCTAATGTAGAGATGGATTTTGAGTACCGTCAACAGCGAGAGGATAGCCTACAGTATCGCCGCATAGAGCTTGAGGCAGGAAAATGGCAAACACTGATCGATACTGTACCCATTAAAGATAGAGATACGTTCGTCCTGAGAAATTACCAGTTGCGATTTAAGGAACTAGCTACTAATCCGAAGCACCCTGAATATAAACCAGAGAACGAAGATTTGCCACTGGGAGCAGTTATCCAAATCAGTAGAGAGAAGGAAGACAGTATTTATACCGTTACGCCTATGCTCAATTTGCAGGGGCAGCTGATGTATAACTTTCCGGTACAAATCAATGAGTTGGCTGCCAAAGTGCGTTTGACGCCAGAAGCCTATGACTTGATTTTTACGCCCGAGGAAGCGCTAGACTATCAAGAAGTAGTGCTTAAGCAGGGGGAGTCTACCACTATCGATGGATTGACAGTTGACTTCCAACGCTTTAGCCGAACGCCAGTACACCCTGGCTACCAAAGAGAAGATGGCGATATTGCGGTAAGCGCAGTATTAGAAGTGAAAGACGAGCAGGGCGAAGCTTATACCGCAGAGCCTGTTTACGTAATACGTGGACAACGGCCGCTTAACTTTAAGGCCAACGTGAATACGCTCGGATTCCACGCGCGCTTTGTAGGTATCGATCCTACCACAGAGACGGTAAGCTTGCTTTTGGCAAGAAAGCAATCAGAGCCAAAGCCCCTTACTGTTGAGCTAGCAACTAATTCGCAGCGCTCGGACTACATCGTTTTAGAAGCGATCGAATTTCCAGGCATCAACTTCTTCTGGGCAGGCTCGATTTTCATGATGCTGGGATTGGCCTTGAGTACTTGGCATCGAATTCAAACACGTTGAGAAGCATAGAGCAAGTCGTTCTGATTGGTGCTGGAAATGTGGCCTGGCACCTAGGACAGGCCCTGCATAAAGCGGGAGTAGAAGTAATTCAGGTATACAGCCGAACGCTTTCGGCAAGTCAGGCACTAGCTGAGGAGCTTGATAGCCACGGCGTTGCACAGCTTAATCAAATCGTTCCTTCTGCTCACTTGTATTTATTGGCAGTCAACGATCAAGCAATCGCTCCGGTGGTGGCGCAGCTTAGAAATATCCTTTCGGAAAATGCGCTGCTGTGCCATACTTCTGGGGCAACGCCATCTACGATTTTTGGCGAAAGCCACTACCAGCGGTACGGGGTGTTTTATCCGCTCCAAACGCTTAGCAAAGCCCGCCCAATTGACTTTGGAACGGTACCACTTTGCATTGATGCCAACTTATCTGCTGACCAGTCTTCCCTTTTGGCTTTAGCCAAAAAATTAAGCAGTCAGGTCTACCACATCACGGATCAAGATCGAGCTATCTTACACATTGCAGCTGTGTTTGCTAATAACTTTTCAAATCATCTTTTTGCGGTAGCAAAAACTATTTTAGCGCAACACGATCTCCCTTTTGATCTCCTCAAAGCACTCATTCAAGAAACAGCGGCCAAAGTGCAAGAAGCCCCTCCCAGCGCTATGCAAACCGGCCCAGCTATCCGAAAGGATGAGTCCACCATCCAGCGTCACCTCGACCTCCTGGCTGACTTCCCAGAATTTCAGCAACTTTACCAACAACTAAGCAGTTCTATTCAAAACAACAATTCCTAACATATGCGCATTGTCGGCTATATTGAGCACCCCCATATGAAGGTGACCATTTTTAAAATGGCTAATCGCTACTCCATAAAATTTGAAATCGGCTTGTTGGAGCAAACCTACAAGTTTAGAACAGGTGACCAACTTGAGACCATACAGGATGTCCGCCAACTTGTCGATAAGTCTTTTCAGACAGGTGTACTAGAGCAATTCCAGCAGCTCCAAGCATTGCGCCGCGCTGCTGAAGAGCGCTACCGAGATCAGGCGCAGGAAAATGAATTTGATACGATTATTTAGAGAACAGGTTATACTTCAGGATACAATAAATGGCTCGGAAGCCATCTTGCCAGTTAATTTTTTTCCCTTCCTCGTACGTACGCCCATAGTAAGAAATCCCCACTTCGTAGATACGGATATTTTTAATCCGCGCTACTTTTGCGGTCACCTCTGGCTCGAAGCCAAAGCGGTTTTCTTTTAGCGTAAGCGACTTAATAATATCCGACCGGAAAAGCTTATAGCAGGTTTCCATATCGGTGAGGTTCAGATTGGTAAAGGCATTGGAGAGGAAAGTGAGAAACTTGTTGCCAATAGAGTGCCAAAAGAAGAGAATACGGTGCGGACGACCTCCCATAAAGCGCGAGCCGTAAACGACATCAGCTACCTTACTCAGCATAGGTTTTAGCAAAATATTATACTCTTCTGGATCGTATTCGAGGTCGGCATCTTGAATGATAATATAGTCGCCGGAGGCTTCTTTGATGCCGGTGTGCAGGGCTGCTCCCTTTCCTTTATTGACCTCATGCTCCCGATACTGAATGTCTAGATCGGGGTTTTGCTCCATGTAGCGCATGATGGCTCCCTTGGTGTCATCTTTAGAGCAATCGTTTACGATAATCAGCTCTTTTTGGAGTCCGCCAATGAGCTGAACGGCTTTTACCTTATTGAGAATCAAGTGGATCGTAGCCTCTTCGTTGTATGCAGGAATAACAATAGATAGGAGCTTGCTCATAATATGCTTCAGAATAAACGATCAAATGGTGGTTTACCGCTGCAAAAATACTATTCCTGGCGAATTATGCGAGCATCCCCCTATATTTCACTATTTCAATGCTATTTACGCATAGCTACTACTGGATCCATTCTTGCGGCCAAGAAGGCAGGTACTAGTCCCGAAACCGTTCCAATGAAGATGGATAGGAATAAGCCGATAGTCATATTACTTACCGACAGGAATAGCTCGAAATCGATGGCATTGGATAAGACGGTGACTACGACATAGACCAACGCTAAGCCCATAAATCCACCGATCAGACAGAGCACAATGGACTCAATCAAAAATTCCAGGAGAATCATATACTTCTTAGCCCCCAGTGCTTTTTTGACCCCAATCATACTGGTTCGCTCTTTTACTGATACAAACATGATATTGGCCACCCCTACTCCTCCGACTAAGATGGCAAAAAAGCCAATCACAATACCTAGAATATTGAGTACGAAGAAGAAGTTATCAAATACGGCGGAGATCATCGATAGCTCATTGAGCGAAAAGTTATCGTCTTCTTTGGGTTTTAAGCGACGGTGGGCGCGTAGGATACCCTTTACTTCGTCTTTCATCGAACGGAGGCTTACCCCATCCGATGCTTTAATGGTGACGGTAGCATCAAAAATATCTCGTGCTTTAAGATTGGCAACCCCTCTTGCACTGGGATAAGAAATGATAAGCGCCTCATCGAAGTCTAGGGGGTTCAACAGATCGTTACCCGCTTTTTCGATGACTCCTATGACCTCGTATTTGCGGCCACTCATTTTTACCACTTTACCGATTGGCTCAATAGTGCCGAAGAGCTGCTCTGCTACCTTATACCCTAAGATGATCTTATTGCTACCAAAATTATATTCAGAAGGCGAGAAATAGCGCCCCTTCTCAAACTCTATCTTGAACATATCTGCAAACTCCAAGGAAGAACCGATAAGAATGGTTCGTTCTACACTGCTTGAACGGTACTTGACCGTTTTGAATCCGATAACTACATGAAAAGAGGTAAGTTCTGCCGTTTTGGTACGCGCCTGTACCACCTCAAAATCGGCATGCGAAGGATTGGGTCTACGAAAGTACTTCCACCACTCATTACCGATATTAGCCCACGGCCATTTCTTAACATACACTACATCATTGCCAAGCTTTTCGAGGCTCCCTCGGACGTTATCTTCTAATGAATCAACGCCTGATAGCACGCCAATGATGCAAAAAATCCCAATGGAGATACCTAGCAGCGACAAAAAGCTGCGCAGTTTATTCGCTCTTAATTGCCCTAGGGCTTGTCGAATACTTTCGGTAATCACTTTAAAAATCGTTCTCATCAGGGTGTAGTATTTGTTCTGGACGAAACACATTTACCAATTCAATGTTCTAGAGTGGTAAAGCAACGCTAAACTACTGGTGACGCAGAGAATGGCACAATCCAATCGATTAAGCCGCTATATTTCTCTGCCAACATGTGCCTTTCCGAACTAGCAGGAAAGGAAGCATTTAGTTTTTACCATTTGTAGGTTAGAATTGCTATATTTGCCAGCAATTTTTTTGAAAAAACTAACGAATGAGGACCAAACTTTCACACTTCGGTTTTGAATTACCTAAGGAGCTTATTGCCCAATATCCTGAGCGGAATCGCGATGAATCGCGCATGATGGTCATACACAAGGATACTGGAAAAATTGAGCATCGCATCTTCAAAGATATTATCGAATACTTTGATGAAGATGATGTCTTGATTTTCAATAACACGAAGGTTTTCCCTGCCCGGCTGTATGGACGGAAAGAAAAGACAGGGGCTAGCATCGAAGTATTCCTATTGCGGGAGCTCAATAGTGAATCACGCCTTTGGGATGTCTTGGTCGATCCAGCTCGTAAAATTCGAGTAGGCAACAAGCTGTATTTTAGTGATAAGGACGACAATGATATTTTGGTAGCTGAAGTGGTAGATAATACGACCTCTAGAGGTCGAACCATTCGCTTCTTATTTGATGGTAGCGACGAGGAGTTCCAAAAAGAACTAAACCGGTTGGGTAATACCCCGCTTCCAAAATATATCAATCGCAGCGTAGAGGCAATTGATAAAGAACGCTATCAGACCATTTATGCCAAAGAGATTGGCGCGGTAGCTGCACCAACGGCAGGCTTACATTTCAGCCGCGAATTGATGAAGCGTTTCGAGATCAAAGGAGTCGATTTTGCAGAACTTACCCTCCATATTGGACTTGGCACGTTTAGAGGAATCGATGTGGAAGATTTGTCGAAGCACAAAATGGATGCCGAGTTTTTCCGTATCACACAAGAGGCTGCTGAAAAAGTGAACAAAGGGAAGAAAGAAAAGCGCCGAGTATGTGCGGTTGGTACCACTTCTATGCGATCTATTGAATCAGCAGTATCAGCAGAAGGGCTACTAAAATCAGCTAGTGGATGGACCAATTTGTTTATCTATCCTCCCTACGAGTTTAGTATTGCCAATGCCATGGTGACTAACATGCACCTACCAAAGTCCAGCCTTTTGATTATGATCTGTGCTTTTGGTGGTTATGATTTAATTATGGAGGCCTATCAGCAAGCCATTAAGGAGAAGTACCGCTTCTTCAGCTACGGCGATGCGATGCTGATTATATGATGTAAATGATACTATCTCATAATAAATAGCATTGAGAAAGCGTATTCACTATGGATACGCTTTTTTAATTCCCTAATATGACCCAGTTATTAAAATTCCTCTTCCCACTGCTGCTCAGTACCGGGCTTTATGCTAGCCCGCAGTCCGTGACCATCGCGTTTTATAGCGAAAACCTCACCATTCCATTTGACTCCGATATGAAACTCAATACGACCGTCCGAGTGCAGGATCAGGTGTTAGTCCGCTATTTTAAGCAGATGGAAGCTACCAACTATTCCCTTTTGCTAGATCATTTATTGCTTTTGCAGGGGGAAAAAGACTTGAATGACTGGTTGTTTTATGAGTTAATGCAAGAATCAGTAGATCAAATATTAGAAGGGAAAACAAAGCTACGCAAACAACTAACCTTATGGTTTTTATTAAGCAAGGTAGGTTTTGACACACGACTTACCTATTTGAATAAAGAAGTGTTTGTGTATGTCCATACCGACGAAGAGTTATTTGAGGTACCTATTATTGAAGCAGACGGCCGAAATTTTGCCAATTTGACCAGTATTAAAAATAAAAAGAGACGAAGGGAGGCGCTATATATGCTGGATTTTAAACCTAATCGAGCGGGTAGGCCATTTAAATTTTATTTGAAGCGGCTACCAAAACTCAAGGAACTGCCTCAAGAAAAAGTACTTGAGTTTAGTGTAGAAAATCAGCGTTATCAGCTTAAAATGGAGACGGATGCTACTGCAAAAATGTTGATGCGCACCTATCCATTGATGCACGAATCGCAATACCTACAAGTTCCTTTTTCGAAGCTGACAGAAGCTTCTTTACTACCCAAATTGAAGCGTTTGATCAGTAAGCAATCCGCAGAAGATGCGATTAAAATATTGATCTCGTTCACTCGATCTTCTTTTGCTTACAAAGAAGATAAGTCATTTTTCGGCTACAGCAAGCCTATGATTCCAGAAGAGGTCTTTTTGTATCCTTATTCGGACTGTGAGGATCGAGTGGCGTTGATGTATGCAATGGTCAAGAAGTTACTAAAGCTTCCGATGGTAGTCATAGCCTACGAAGACCACCTGACTTTGGCGATTTCTATACCTGGTATGCGAGGAGATGCGGTACAGTACAAAGGCAAAAAGTTTTTCTTTTGCGACCCTACGGGTCCGATAGATTCGTCAGAGATTGGCCGTATTCCTTATGGTTATGAAGAACAAGGTTTTGAAATTATTGCCGCTTATCTCCCCAAGAATCCATAGCATATTATTTTTTTGACCTACCCCCTTGACAATAAAAGGGGAATTTTATATATAGCAACCGATTTAGAAATACAACTATTATTCACTATTGCGGTTCAGCGATTTTTATTATTGATTAAAAACGCAGCAAAATAACCATCAATTAATCATATGTATTGGACATTAGAACTTGCTCATTATTTGGAAGATGCCCCTTGGCCTGCCACGCGAGATGAACTTATCGATTATTCTATGCGCTCTGGTGCGCCTTTGGAAGTGGTAGAAAACCTACAAGCGATGGAGGACGAAGGGGAGACTTATGAAAATATGGAAGAAATATGGCAGGATTATCCAAAGAAGGATGACTTCCTGTTCAATGAGGATGAATATTGACGCTATTTTTTATTTAGCCGTCTCCATCTAGCCTAGGTGGCGCATCTTCACTAGGTAAAGACCAATAGAAGGTTTTGCACGTGTATGTGCAAAGCCTTTTATAATTTGTGACAGTTAAAAAATTGCCTCTTGCCTTCCTACTCCTTGTTTTTTGTGCTATTTTAGACTCTATAAGACGGCATACTATGAAAAACTTACTGGAGATCGCTAAAATTGTAACAAAAAAACGAGTTAATAAAATTGAAATTTTTGATGATAATGCACTGAAAAACAAGAAGAGTAAATTCAATATCTTCTATGAGGCATTGGTCAACAATCAGCTCAAAAATGATAGAGATGCAGCTACCTTGCTGTACAAAAGCACACCTACCGACGCCAAATATCGGCAGCTCAAATCCAGGTTTAAAAAAAGGCTACTCAACACGCTATTCTTTCTAGATGTAAATACGCCTTCTGCCCCCAATTATGAACGGGCCTACTTTTCTTGTAATAAAGATTGGGTTTTAATCAATATTTTGGCCAATAATGGTGCGCACCACACCGTACAATCGATGGCTCGTCAAACGCTGACTACCTCTCTAAAATTCAAGTTTGCAGACATTATTATTGGTTGTGCGCGATTGTTGAGAAACTACGCAGCCAAAAACAATGATGAAAAGGAGTTCAATTCTTACAATGCCATCATTCAACAGTATACCGAAATTCTGAATGCCGAGGTCAAGTCGGAAGAACTCTTTCAGCAGGTATTTATGTACTACCAGCAATCACAAGAAGAGATCAACCAACATATGGACCTCATTGAGGCGAATGCCAACCAACTAGTCAATCTATCAGATATATATGACTCCCCCATTATTTTCTACAATGTGTACATGGTATGGATCTTACGCTTCGAGTTGAGTAAAGAATTTGAGTCGATGCTAGAAGTGTGTGAGCAAGCAGAGCAACATCTGACGGGCTCAGGTGGTTTCACGCAGCCGCAGCGGCAGGTACAGTTTTTTATCAAGCGCATGTCGGCCTATCTGCATCTTAGAAACTATCGACAAGGTAAAGAAAGCGCAGAGCGCTGCCTCCGGCTGATCCGCGACCGCAATACCCACTGGTTTATCTTTATGGAATATTATATGTTATTAGTATTTCATACGGAAAATTATATCCAAGCTTCTGCTATTGTCAAAAAGGCGAAGAGCGAAACCAACTTTAAAAAGCTGGACCTCATGGAGCGTGAAAAGTGGAATATCTTTGAGGCTTACCTCAATTATATCATTGAAGTACCTTTCAAGAATAATCCAGTTTTGGCGACTCAGAAAAGCAAGTCCTTCAAGGTGAGTCAATTTATCAATCAGGTGGCCAATTATCCCCGTCAGTACCGCAACTACAATATCCTTATCCTAGTACTACAGACGCTATTTCTGATCGATAAACGCAGCTATGCCCTAGCTAATGAAAGAATTGATCAACTGCGCTCGCTTACCAACAAACGCCTAAAGTCGGAGCAGTTTTTTAGAGCCCGTCAGTTTGTTAAGTTACTGATCCAGCTCAGCAAAGCTGATTTTCAGATCGAAGAAATGCGCGCCCATGAAAAATATTATGCTCGGCTACTCGAAACGCCGTTCTTCTACCGGGGCCAGAATGCCGAATTGGAGGTCATCCCTTATGAGACGCTCTGGAACATTCTAACCAGACAGCTACAGGATACTTAAGTAACAACTAAGATTATAGCATTTGCTATCTTTGCAGGGTAAAATACGATTTGATGCAGCAAGCGATCATTATTGCTATTGATGGCCACTCTTCTTGTGGAAAAAGTACCTTGGCGAAAGATTTGGCGAAAGCCTTAGGATATGCGTATATCGATACAGGAGCCATGTACAGAGCCGTTACTCTTTTCTTTTTACGAAACCAGATAGACATAAAGGATGAACGGGCTGTCAGCGGTGCACTAGAACAGATCAACATTCATTTTGAGCATCAGGAGAGTGGCAATCAGACCTTCCTTAATGGGGAAAATGTGGAAGAAGAAATCCGAAAAATGTATGTATCAGAATTTGTAAGTCCAGTAGCTACCCTGTCCGCCGTGCGCCAGGCAATGGTGCATCAGCAGCAAACGATGGGCAAACGCAAAGGCGTTGTGTTGGATGGTCGCGATATTGGAACAGTCGTTTTTCCTTCCGCAGAACTCAAAGTATTCCTGACTGCAAGCATCGAAGAACGCACCAAGCGTAGGTTTGAAGAATTGCAAGCCAAAGGCATCTCGGCAGACCGAAAAGAAGTGCAACAGAACCTGCTAGAACGCGATCATATTGATTCTACCCGAGCAGACAGCCCCCTCAAAAGAGCTAATGATGCTATTCTGATCGATAATACCGACATCAGTCGAGCGGAACAGTTGCAAATGGTCTTAGCATTAGCTCAGCAGCAAATTGAGCAGCTTAATGCCAAGCCTGATGAACAAATAGCATAGGCTAAAGTTGATTAACATATGCAGTACCCAAACCGCCCCATGCGCAGGCTATTTGCCTACCTCAAAGCCTATCAAAAGAATTTAGTACTTAATACTACTTATAGTATTGTCAACAAGGTGCTAGATTTGATGCCTCCCTTTTTGACCGCTTGGATTATTGATAGTGTGAGTGGCAATATCCCAGCTTGGATTCCAGCGTGGACGGGCCTGACGGAGCCTTGGCCAATCGTTATTTTTTTGATCATCCTCACTGCCCTTATTTTTGGTGGCGAAAGCTTTTTTGAATGGCTATTTAAGCGCGGATTTATGCGCTTGGCGCAAAAGGTACAGCACGACTTGCGCATGCTGGCCTATAAGCAGCTTCAAGGTAAAGAACTAGCCTACTTTGAGGAGCAGCGTACCGGCAATCTGATGTCGATGCTTAATGATGATATCAATCAGCTAGAGCGTTTCCTCAATAATATATTTAATGAAATTGTGCAGCTTATTACCTTGGTATTAGTGGCAGGTTGGTCTTTGTGCGCTGTATCACTGGAGCTAGGGCTAGTTGGGATGATTCCCATTCCGTTTATCATTTTAGGTAGCTTGTACTATCAAAAAATGATTGCGCCCTATTACAAGACGGTGCGGGAAGGCGTGGGAGCGCTTAGCAGTCGCTTAGAAAATAATATTTCTGGTATTCAAGTAATTAAGAGTTTTACGGCAGAGCAGTATGAAATGGGCCGAGTCAATGAAGTATCGGCCCAGTATAGAGATGCCAATTACAAAGCGATCCGATGGAGCTCTATCTATGTACCACTAATCAGAATGTTGATTACGGTTGGCTTTGCGCTCACCTTGCTTATTGGTGCCTACTGGGTGCTATTTGAGCCGGGCAGGTTTACCGTAGGAAACCTTGCTTTTTTTGCTATGATGACGCAGCGCTTGCTTTGGCCCGTTACTCGCCTAGGCGTCGTGTTTGATGAGTACGAACGGGCTCGTGCAGCGGCTAGGCGTATCTTTGGCCTCATTGACAGTCCTCCTGCTATCATGCAAGCCAAGCAACCCACATCGCTCCCCAAGGAAGTGGGGCATATCCAATTTGACCAAGTAGACTTTGCCTACCAAGCGGGGCAACCTATTCTTAGTGGGCTTGATTTTACCATCAAAAAAGGCCAGACCATTGGAATTGCGGGCCCTACTGGTGGTGGCAAGACGACGCTGATCAAGCTCTTGCTACGATTCTATGATGTGCAAAAAGGGAATATTCGTATTGAAGGAATTGACCTGCGAGATATAGCCCTCCAACAGTTGCGCAAACATATTGCCTTGGTCAGCCAAGAAGTATACATCTTTCATGGCACCATCCGCGAAAATATTGCCTATGGCTTGGGAGAAATGACGCTTGACGCTATTCAATCAGCGGCAAAAAAAGCACAGCTGGCTTCTTTTATCGAATCTTTACCTGATCAATATGATACTATTGTAGGAGAACGAGGCATTAAGCTATCGGGTGGACAGCGCCAGCGCCTGAGTATTGCCCGTGCTATCTTGAAAGATGCCCCCATCCTGATTTTGGATGAAGCGACTAGTGCTGTGGACACAGAAACAGAGCGGGCGATACAAGAAAGCTTAGAAGAACTAACAACAGGGAGGACGGCAATTATTATTGCCCATCGTCTCTCTACCATTCGCAATGCCGATAAAATACTAGTACTAAAAGATGGAACAGTCTTCGAACAAGGAACGCACGAGACCCTAGTAGAACAAAGAGGTATCTATGCAGAATTGTGGAAAATACAGACTGGAACAATTATCGAGAATCCGATTGGAAGTTGATCGATACTACATATTCTTTAGCGAATTGCGATCTACCAGAATATCTTTTAGCTCCTTCAGAAATTCATACTGATGAGGTAGTACCTTTTTGAACGCATCTTTTACCCCAAAGAAACCGCCTCTGTCAAGCTTATTTTTGAGCCACTTAGCATCTTCATACAGCAAGCCCTTGAGGGAAGGAATATCATGCCAATCTCCTTCTACAGCTTTAGCTTCTTCGCTGGCGTCTTCAGTAGTTACAGGATCTAACTCAATGATACGGTCTTCACTTAGCAGCTTTTTCGACTGATCGCTATCAAAATCACCTTCGGGTAGTACCCAATTATGGTCTGATGCCTGGGTGTCGTTTTGCTCTAGGAAAACTTCCAGCCCTTTTTCGCGAAAGCGATAGATGATTAACTTTGCCTTTTTAGATAAACTCATGTCTTTGAATTAAGTATAGCAAAAACAAAACTTAAGATAAAAGGTTCTGTGGCTGGGCTTTGAATAGCGTTGTTGAACTATAGGCTAAAGATACAAGAGAATTGGTAGGTTTACAACGTTTAGATTCACTTTACTGCTCTACCTTCTGCATGACCATCTCCAAGGCGGCCAGCGATAGGAAAATATTGCGTTCATCTCTGCTTAAATCATCGCGTACGAATTGAAAAGCGCGATCTTTTAGCTTACTGCTTCCTGTTGGTACTAGAGCCAGATTACCTACTTCTCGATTATTGACCAATACAGGTAGCTGACGATCTGATTCGCGATTTACCTTTGCTAATACCTTTTGACTCTTCGCGCCGTATAGCACACCGTCTGCTTTTAGCGCGCCAACTAGTTGGCTATCAATTACAATACGGATTTCCCCCTTTTGAATGCGGTAGGCAAACTCATGATTAGCTGTTCTCACTAATAGGATAGCGTTGTGCCCTTTGGAGACGTATTTCTTGTAGCTATATGCTAAAACGGGTTCATCAAAAATGGTAGTAAAAACACCAGTGGCGGTAGTAGTGATTCCCTTTTTTAAGATTTGCTTGATTTGGTTGGTAGAAAATAGCTCCAGTTCTCCTTCATCTATGGGTACCAATTCTACATTCTGTTGATCCAAGTCCAACTTCATTTTTTTCAGATCCTCCTGCACGCGCTTTTTACCAGGATTGTACGAGGAAAAAATACGAAGTACCCAAACTAACGCAATGATGGTGACTAATAAAGTAGCAAAAGCAAAATATAACATGTACGTATTGTATTAATTGTAGTTTCCAGACTTTAGATGGAAGCGAATCCCCCATTGCTGGGGCTGCTCTAGTTGTTGCCGCCGACTTTTGAGGCCAATCCAATCTTCTTGGCTCAAAAAAGTGTAAGCTGTCGCTAAAATAGCATCTAATTCTTGTATTGCCATCGCCGACGGCTCCCAAAAAGCAATATCAGCTTGTGTTATATCTTCAACAAGTCCTCTTTTGATCCGGTTGAGCGATTCTACAAAGGGCGTTTCTGCATCGATTAAGCCTTGCATACGATCTAATAGCTGCTGGTGAATGCCTCTACCAAGCAAGCTATAGTGCTGCTTTTCAGCATATTCTATTTTCCAGGCAGGTACTGTATATTCCAAACTATCGACTGGAAATACTTGAAATAAAAAGTCCACAAAAGCGTCATCAGCTTTCCCTTTGGTTCGCTGAGCTTGGGCTGCCCATTGCTTGTAGTCTTGAAATAGGTAATAGTCCTTTTCTTGATGAATAAGCTGGGGGGTAAAGCCAGGGATACATGCTTTTAGCCAAAAAAGATCGGGTAGCTTTCGCTGCGCTGTTAGTGTGGAGGCATCGCTTAAGGCTACTATTAAGGTATCGCGCAAGGCATAGCCTTTTTGGTAAGTTGTCACAAAGTCCTCAGCAGTCTGAATGGCTTCAAATGCTTTTCCGTATGCGTGGATAGACGATACCAGACGTTCGCCCCAGATCGCCTGCATGCGCTTTTGGTGTATCCAATGAATGTAAGCTGCTGAATCACGCATTGCCAATTCGTTGGGATTTGGGAATATCCATCCTTCTTGTTGTTGCGGCAGCGCTATTTTTAGCCAAGGCTCGCAGTACGTCTGCCCCTCAATGGTTAAGAAACTAAAGTAAGAAGTAGTTTGCGTGGTTTCCTGGATGGTAGTTCCTGGTGATAACAGCTTAATGAGCTTCCCTTCAGGCTGATCAAAAACGCTGACAGGGAGCTTTGACTGTAATCCAGCCGCTAGCTGCCTAGCATCATTGGGACGCTCTTGGTCAGCGTTGCAAGCAACTAGCCATAACATAAGAAGTAGGAAGAGGTAAAGACGCATACTAATTATTAGGTTTCAGGGTCACGCGGATTACAAATCCACTTAGCACGGGCCAAGTTTTACGAAAGAGGCATAGCACGCGCTATTAAACACAAAAATCCAGTACTCCGGAAAGCACTGGATTTTTATAGTCTTATCTAAAGTGAGTAATTATCCAAGATAAGATTTAAGCGCATTGCGGTTGTACGATTTGCGCAAGCGCCGAATCGCCCGCTCCTTGATCTGGCGTACGCGCTCGCGCGTAAGGCCATATAATTCCCCTATCTCTTCTAAGGTTAGTGCTTTGTGGCCATTTAGCCCATAGTAGGAAGAAAGTACTTCTACCTCTCTGGGAGATAAAATCGATAGACCTTGTTGCACCTCTTCTTTTAAGGACTGCTCCATCAGGTTGCCGTCAGGCGTCATATCTTGTTCGGAGGAGATCACATCGAGCATCGTGGAATCTCCATCTTCACCACTTAGTGGGGCATCTACCGAAAGGTGACGGCCATTGCCCTTTAGCATATTGGAGATTTCTTTGGGCGTCATGTTAAGTAGCTCTGCCAATTCTTCGTGGGTCGGCTCTCGCTCAAACTCCTGTACAAACGATAAAAAGGCTTCATTTACTTTGTTGTAAGAGCCTACCTTATTAAGAGGCAAACGAACGATTCGCGAGTACTCTACAATTGCTTGTAGAATCGACTGACGAATCCACCATACGGCATAAGAGATAAACTTAAAGCCTTTGGTTTCATCGAAACGCTTGCCCGCTTTCATCAAGCCAACGTTTCCTTCATTGATAAGATCACTCAGAGAGAGGCCTTGGTTTTGGTATTGCTTGGCTACCGATACCACAAAACGGAGGTTGGAGCGCGTGAGCTTGTCCAATGCCTCTTGATCACCTTGCCGGATTCGGCGGGCTAGTTCAGCCTCTTCGTCGGCATTGAGCATAGGAATTTTGCCAATATCATTGAGATATTTATCGAGCGCTAGGCTTTCTCTGGCCGTAATTTTGTTTGTAATCTTTAACTGACGCATGCGCGAGTATTTTCTAGGATTATGGGATTTGAATATACGCTTTTCTTTCAAAAAAGTTGCCACATTCAGAAATAATACTTGACTTTTTATCGAAAAAATCTTAAATGCTGGCCCTTGTAAATTACAACCATTTTTTAAAAAAGTTTCCGTTTTTTAAACATTTGATGCTGAAAGACGGAATAGTGGGTCGAGCGAAGTCGAGACCCACTGACCATATCAACACAAAATGCCTGAACTCCAACGGAATCCAGGCATTTCATTTGCTTTGCGTTCTGTTTTATTTTTACAGGTTAGTTTCTGCGATTGTCGCGTCCACCACCATTGTCTCTCCGGTCGCCGCCGCTATTGCCATTACGCTGAGGGCGTGCTAGCAAGGCTTTGCGAGATAAACGCAGCTTTCCAGTTTTATTATCCACCCCAATGAGCTTCACTTTTACGTCATCGCCTTCTTTGAAGACGTCCTCTACCTTATCGATACGGCTGTGTGAAATTTCACTGACGTGTAATAGGCCACTCTTGCCGTGGAAATCGACAAATACCCCATAAGGCATCACCGTTTTAACGACTGCATCGTATACATCACCTACCTGAGGGGTGAAGGTGATCTTATTGATACGGCTCAAAGCAGCATCGATAGAAGCTTTATCTGCACTCGCAATGCTCACTACTCCTTTATCGTCTACCTCCTCGATATTGATGGTCGTATTGGTTTCTTTTTGGATTTCCTGAATGACTTTACCACCTGGCCCAATCACAGCACCAATAAAGCTCTTGTCGATCACTAACTCCACAATACGCGGTGCATGTGGCTTGTAATCTTCGTTTGGTGTGCTGATCGTCTTGGCCATCTCATTCAAGATGTGCAGGCGTCCTTCACGTGCTTGCCCTAGAGCAGACTCTAATACTTCGTACGGTAGTCCTTCGATCTTGATGTCCATCTGACAAGCAGTAATTCCTTTCTCGGTACCCGTTACTTTGAAGTCCATATCACCAAGTGCATCTTCATCACCCAGGATATCCGATAGTACTGCTGTGCGCTCACCATCAGAAATTAAGCCCATTGCAATACCAGATACTGGCGCTTTAATCTTCACACCACCATCCATTAAAGCCAATGAACCGGCACAAACAGTAGCCATAGAAGAGGAACCATTTGATTCTAAAATATCGGATACTAAGCGAATGGTGTAAGGCATTTCGTCGGGTAACACCTGCTTGAGCGAGCGGCCTGCCAAGTTTGCATGCCCCACCTCACGACGGCCTGGGCCGCGCATGGGCTTGATCTCCCCTACTGAGAAAGCAGGGAAATTATAGTGCAAAATGAAATTCTCCAAAGAGTTTTTCAAAGCTGTATCCAACATTGCTTTGTCCAGCTTGGTACCAAGGGTAAGCGAAGTTAACGACTGGGTCTCTCCACGAGTAAAGACCGCCGAACCGTGTGCCGAAGGTAGATAGTCTACTTCTGTCCAGATATTACGGATTTCGTCTAGTTTACGGCCATCCAAACGGACATGCTCTGCCATTACCATTTCGCGGATCACCTCCTTTTTTAGCTTACCGTAGTATTTCTTAATCAAATCCGCTTTTTCCTCCATATACTCCTCGTCGTGTGCTTCTAGGAGTTTTTCAACTAAATGCTCTTCCGCTTCTTTGAAGCCCTTCTTACGTGCGGACTTATCTAAGGCGCCTTTGGCGACTTCGTACACTTTATCTTTTGCAATGCTTGCAATTTCAGCTTTCAGCTCTTCATCTGCTTCAGCTTCAGGCAGCACGCGCTTCACTGTCGCCTTCTCTCCTACTTTCTCTGCAAGCGCTAGTTGTGCGTTACACTGTACTTTGATGGCTTCGTGCCCTATCTTGATGGCTTCCACCAAATCTGCTTCTTGACATTCTTTGGCTTCGCCTTCTACCATCATCACATTATCGATAGTTGCAGCCACGATAATATCCAAATCTGCTTCTTCTAAATCTGAGCGATATGGATTAACCACATATTTTCCTTTGATACGTGCCACTCGTACTTCGGAGATGGGCCCAGCAAAAGGAATATCTGATACAGCAAGTGCAGTAGAAGCTACCAAGGCAGTGTAGGCATCAGGTAGTACTTCTGGCTCACCAGAGATCAGGTTGATAATGATTTGCGTCTCATTCATATAGCCATCTGGGAAGAGCGGGCGGATAGCCCGGTCAACTAAGCGAGAGGTTAAAATCTCGTAGTCGTTTAGCTTAGCTTCTCTTCTGAAAAAGTTGCCTGGAATTCGACCAGCAGCAGCAAATTTTTCCTGATAATCTACAGAGAGGGGAAAAAAGCTCTGCCCTTCTTTTGCCTCTTTTGCAGAAACGACCGTTGCAAATAGCATGGTGTTTCCTACTTTAACTACCGCCGAACCGTGTGCCTGAGAGGCTAGCTTACCGGTTTCGAGCGTCACCGTCGTTCCATCTGGAAGATCAAAGGACGTAGAAATTGGAATCGGTTGTCCCATATTAATCTAACTTTTATCTAAATATTTAAAATTCTGAAGTTTGTTCGTTGAAATAGAGCAACTGTCTGATTGTTCTCTTTGTGTCGCTGTTGTTAGTGACTCTATTCTCTTTTTGTGCGTTATTTGAGCAATTTCGGCAGTAAAAATGATTTTAGCTGAGGAAAGTACTAATAGCGGATTGCTACAAATATAAGGAGTAGCTGCCAAATACAAGCCTAATCCACTGAAATTATAGATAGCTTTGACAAAAAGAAGAAAGGAAGAACCACAGCAGGCGGCTCTTCCTTTTATTGTTTTACTTACGAATACCTAATTTCTCAATTAGTGTACGGTATCCTTGTATGTCTTTTTTCATGTAGTAAGCCAGTAGCCTTCTACGTTTACCTACGAGTGTTAAAAGTGCTTTACGACAAGCATGATCTTTTTTGTTTTGCTGTAGGTGCTTCGACATTTCCTTAATCCGGAAAGTGAATAATGCTACTTGGCCCTCGATAGAACCAGTGTTTTTGGAAGAACCTCCATATTCTTGGAAAATTTCTTCCATTTTGTCTTTTGATAAATAAGCTCCCATTAATTTAATTTTTTACCATTAGTGATTACGGAAATCAGTTATAGCGGCCGCAAATATACGGTAAATTAATGGCAAAGACTACTATGCAGTCTTAAATTTCTTCAGGGATTCCGTCAATCGCGGTACGACATCAAACAAATCACCTACCACGCCGTAGTCTGCCGCTTTGAAGAAAGGAGCTTCTGGGTCTTTATTAATCACCACAATCGTTTTAGAACTATTAACCCCTGCTAAGTGCTGGATAGCACCGCTAATACCAACCGCAATGTAGAGGTTGGGACGAATAGCAATACCGGTTTGTCCTACGTGCTCGTGGTGAGGGCGCCAACCCACATCAGATACTGGGCGAGAACAGGCAGTAGTTGCCCCTAATTCATCCGCTAGGGTTTCGATGATTTGCCAGTTCTCCGGTCCTTTCATACCACGTCCTGCCGATACGACCAATTCCGCTTCTGGAAGCGGCACAATACCTTCTACGCGCTCTACTGATTTTACTTTCACACGACTTGCTGGCACTGCTACACTCAACGCTTCTACTACCACATCGCTACCCGATGCATCTGGCTGTATTGCATTTCCCATCAGGGATAATACCTTTACTGCCGAGTCTAACTGATAAGTTGCAATGGCCTTACCAGAGAATACGCCTTTCTGCACTTTAAAAGCACCATCGTTTGTTGGAACAGCGTTCACGCCAGCTACAGAGCCAGCATCCAAGCGCGCCGCCAAACGGCCCAACAATGACTTACCAGTGGAAGAGTGGCTCAATATCACTACTTCTGCACCAACAGATTCCGCCGCCGCAGCAATCACACTAGTGTATACTTGACTATCAAATTGATCTAATGTATCATCACCAACGTGTAATACCTTAGAGGCCCCATATTTTCCAAGTTGTGCTGCACCTTCTGCATTACCTAATACCAATGCTACACATTCTTTTCCCAGCACCTGAGCAGTTTGATGCCCATAAGTGACAGCTTCAAAAGCTGCCTTCTTGAATTGACCTTTTACGCTTTCCGCAAATACTAATAACATTATATATTGGAGTTTTCTTTATTCAATAAATTAAATTGCTTTCGCTTCCTCATGCAGTAGGCGGACGAGCTCGTCCATATTTTCTGCATCCACTAACTTCACGGCTGACTTTACCGGTGGCAAATCATAGTGCACCACTACGGAAGGGTCGTTGGCTTCCACAGGCGGTACTACCTTTAATGGCTTTCGCTTAGCCATCATAATTCCTCGCATATTGGGTATGCGTTGTTCTGCTAAGCCTTTCGCTGCACTCAGTACAAAAGGAGTATCTACTTCTACTACCTCTGTACCGCCCTCAATATCGCGGCTAATGGTCGCTGTATTGCCTGCTACCTCCATCTTACTAGCATAAGAAATGAACGGCAAATCTAGTAGCTCGGCCAACATGGCCCCTACCTCTGAACCATTATAGTTGATAGTCTCCTTACCCAAGAAAATCATATCGAAGCCTTCTGCTTTTGCAAAGGCAGCAATCTGCTTGGCAACCGCTAGTGCGCTTTTTGGGTCAGTGTCAATGCGTACTGCACTATCCGCACCAATAGCTAAGCCTTTGCGAATTACCGTATCATTAGCTTTTGGGCCAACATTAACGATCGTCACGGTTCCACCCGCAGCTTCTTTGAGTTCAAGCGCACGAACTAGTGCATACCATTCATCATAAGGATTCATGATGAACTGCACCCCAGCTTCGTTGAACTCATTACCCGCCTCATTAAAGCTAATTTTTGTGGTGGTATCTGGTGTTTTACTTACACAAACAAGTAATTTCATCTGGAATAGTTTTTTGTTCTATTATATTTCAACACAAATATACTTATTTTGCTCACACGCCAATGGCATTTTAGCGAAAATTCGCTGGACATGCTTACATTCATTCAAACTCAATAGTTGTCAACTCACTTATGGCCAATAATCGCTTAAACCAACTCCTCCAATTTGCGGAAGAAAATCCCCAGGATTCCTTCATTCTCTTTGCTTTAGCTAAAGAATACGAAAAGCTACAGCAGCCCCAAAAAGCCCTAGCACACTATCTCCAACTAACCCAGCAAGACCCTAATTACGTAGGCACCTATTACCATTTAGGCAAGCTATATGAACAACAAGAGGAGTTTCACACAGCCTTTTTTACCTATAAAAAAGGTATGGAAATAGCTAGAGCGCAAGGCGACCAGCACGCGCTGAGCGAACTGGCTGGTGCCAAACTAAACCTAGGTGATGATGAGGATTTTGAGGAATAGAAACTGATGTACAGCTTGTCCGCTAGGCGGACAGGACTATGCGTACCTCAGTAAGCTTACAAACAGTTTGTCCCTACAGGACATTAAGTCCACATTACTACCAGGTAACAGTCGAAGAATAGGTTGATCAAAATTGTTCCGGAGGAACAAAATGCCTATAAACAAACCTCTACAAACCACATACGCGCCCCCGAAGGAGGCAACCTAATTTTGTCCCGTAGGCGGACAGGACTAAGCTGAGCAAAACTGTTCCAGAGGAACAAAATGCCTATAAACAAACCTGTCAAGACACATGCGCGCCTCCAAAGGGGGCAGCCTGATCTTGCCCCGTAGGCGGAAAAGGCTAGATCGCGCAAAATTGTTCCAGAGGAACAAACTGCCTATAAACAAACCTGCACAAAACATATGCGCGCCCCCGAAGGGGGCAGCCTGATTTCGCCCCGTAGGCGGAAAGTGCTAAGCTGAGCAAAATTGTTCCAGAGAAACAAACTGCATATAAACAAACCTGCACAAAACACATGCGCGCACTCCAAGGGAGCAGCCTGATCTTGCACCGTAGGTCGACAGAGCTAAGTCAAGCAAAATTGTTCCAGAGGAACAAACTACATATAAACAAACCTGCACAAGCTCCATACACGCCCCCGAAGGAGGCAGCCTAATTTTGTCCCGTAGGCCGGACAGGACTAAGCTGAGCAAAATTGTTCCAGAGGAACTAACTGCCTATAAACAAACCTGTACAAGCTCTATGTGCGCCTCAGAAGGAGGCAGCCTAATCTTACCTCCAACCACTACTCAAAAACAAAATTATTCACATACCCCTCCGCTTCCCAAAAGCGACCACTCCCCTGCTGCTGATGGGTTTCCAAGCGAAACTCCTGGATCGGCTTCAAGGTGGTACCCTCAATAAACTGCCCCTGATAGCCCCAAGAGTGTAGCTGTTCCAGTACATCTATTACGGTATGCTGCTGCAAATGGCGCTGTTCGCATTCCATAAGAATGGCTGGCCGATGAGTGGTCAGCAGTTGTTCTCCACCCTTAAGCACTTCCAACTCGTGACCCTCCACATCGATTTTAATCAACTTAGGCTGAATATTGCGCTCCAAGAAATAGGTATCCAGCGTAGTCGTCTTAATCTCCACTTGATCGAATACCCCTTGGGTGGAGTCAACCGGATTGATGGTGGCGCCAGGAGAGCTTCCTTTTTTTGTCTTAGGAATATTGAGCGTAAAGCTTCCCTCAACGCTAGAAAGACCCATTTGCTCAATGTTGACTTGCTCCCAGCCCTGCAAGTCTTGTATTTTTTTCAGGTAACTGAACAATACCGGCTGCGGCTCAAAGCCATAGCAATAGCCCGTACGCCCCACTTGGCGCTGCATCCAATACAAGTAGCCTCCTTTATGACAGCCAATATCTACCGCGACATCGCCCTGCCCCAGCTTTTGGATAATGAAATTGATCTCTGCTACATCCACCTTATACTTATACCGATAGGCTCTGTACCAATATTTTAGCTGTTCGATCATGCGCAATAGTTCTATTTGCCGACAATGATAAGGTTTATGCAACAAAAAAACCTAGCGCGTGCCTAGTGGATTTGTAATCCGCGAGCGATTATTTAAACACATTTATATTTTAATTGCTAACTTTGTCCACACTAGCAACATCCTTTCATTCTTCTTTCCAACTGCACACTTTTGAAAAAGTAGACGACCCTTGTTTTTGATTAACCAAATAGCAAGTACCTATGAGTAGTTTATTTACGCTACTATTAACCTTAACAAGTATATACACTTCCCAAGCCCCCACTGCTACCGCCACCATAAATTGTACCATGATGGTTGATGCAGGGCCTGATGTATTGATTTGTGATGACTCCCAATCCGTTATGCTCGAAGGCATGGTTTCGGAAACGCCCATTGGCATACAGTGGGAACCCGCAGACCTACTGGACGATCCTACCATCCTTACTCCCACAGCCACGGTCACCGAGACGACTGCCTTCACCCTTAGTGTAGAAAGTTTCTCTACGGAGAATTTGATTTTTAATGGTGATTTTAGTCAAGGGGATACGGGTTTCACGAGTGATTATGAGTATGGCACGGGTGGAAATTTTGGTACGCTGAGTCAAGAAGGACAATATGCGATTGACGATAATGCCGACGATACGCACAATGGCTTTGCCAATTGCCCCGATCATACTGGTGGTGGTTTGATGATGGTGGTCAATGCCTCTGGTCAGCCCAATAATGTGTGGTGCCAGACGGTCACTGTATCGCCCGATAGTGATTACGCCTTTAGTGCGTGGGTGACTTCTGTGGTGTCCCAAAACCCTGCTTTGCTGCGTTTTGAAATCAATGGCGTGCAGATTGGCGATGTGATTAATCCGACTTCTGCCATCTGCAATTGGCAGCAATTTTTTGCTGTGTGGAATTCGGGTAGTGCTACCACTGCGGAGATTTGCCTGAGCAACGTCAACCTCGATCCAGGAGGGAATGACTTTGCCCTGGATGATATTGCGTTCAATCCACTTTGTGTAACGACCGATGAAGTAGTGGTAGAAGTAGCCAATTTGAATGCTGAATGGACGAGTCCTGGCATTATTTGTTATAATGAGAATACCATCGTACTGGACGATCTGCTCGCTACAGATGCTACCCCGGGCGGCACTTGGACCATCAATGGTACACCAGCCACCGAGCTTAATGCTGCGGATTTTGCTAGCCCTAGCATGTTACAAGTAGAATATGCCCTTGAAAATGGAAATTGTGTGGAAAGCAATACCCAAAACATTACCATTGCTCTAGAGCCTGAAGCTGATTTTTCAGCCGACCAAACCCAGGCGTGTATTGGTGAAACCATAACGCTAACCTACCAAGGTAATATGGGCCTTTCAGCGACTTACAATTGGGATTTTGATGGGCTTACTGCCACTCCTGGCACTGGCCAAGGGCCCCAAGAAGTAAGTACAGCTACGCCAGGCACATACACCATTCGCCTTACGGTGGAGCAGAATGGTTGTTTAAGTCAGGAAGTAACGCAAACGATAGAATTCGTAGCGCCAAGCATTACCAGTTTGGATGTGAGCTGTGTGGCTACCGAAAATTCGGTAGAATTTCAATGGCCTACTAATCCAGATATTACCGCTTTTATACCTGGTATTATCAGTGGACAAACAACTGGCGTGAGTACTTCACCTACTTCTTATCTGGTAACAGGGCTAACGCCTGGAGAGGTCGTAAATATTCAAATCTTAGCCTTTTTTGCCAATGGGCCTTGCAGTGTAGGGACGTTTACAGCAAGCTGTACGGCCATTGATTGTCCCTCAGTCACAGCTACGCTGGGTACCATTGATCCTATTTGTGCTGGCACTCCTGCTACTATCGAACTATCCATCACAGGTGATGCTGGGCCATTTGATATTGTTTATGAACTCGACGGACTTGCTAATACCGTAATGGGAGCGGGGGCACTCACAGACATTGCATTAAACCCTACGCAGACTGCTTCTTTTGCCATCACTAGCATCGTCAATACCAATGCTCCGGACTGTTCTATCGATCTACCCGCAGCGGTCGCCATTCAGGTAGACCAACCCTTGGTAGCAGGCACTGCCCAAGCCATTGATCCCATCTGCGAAAACGATGGAAGCGCTACTTTTGATCTCAATGGCTTGCTAGATGGAGCGGATGTAGGTGGCCAATGGTTGGAAATCTCGGCTTCTACCGGTAGTGCTTTTGATGCTACAGCAGGCACTTTTG
>JBCCRH010000033.1:0-23897 GCA_039208045.1 Bacteroidota bacterium | reverse complement strand
TGAGATGCAAAGTAAGTTAAAATTTTAATACCAATCAAACACTAAGCACGGGTAAGAGCTATTGGCAGATAAATATTTGTTTAATCCCTTATGGACGATTTAGCCTAAGTTGGGTGCAGGGTGTTTCAATCTATGATTAGATAATTCATTTTGATTAATGCTTCGCGAGCAGATTCCTCAAATTTTTTAAAAGAAGTCAAAGCTCTTAACTTTTCCAGTTTAGCTTTTTGGCCAATTGGAAGATAAAGTTCAGCGATGTTTAGTTGTTTTCTTCTTCCCTTATGTTTTGCAAACGCCGCTCTAATAACTTCCTTTAATTTTTCTTTTGGATTGCTGATATGCTCTGGTTTGTTTGTGATGCCTAAAACAGCAAGAGATTGATTTGTACCAATTTCATCTTTCAAAAGATCTTCATCTGCAAGCATCCATGATTCTGTCATGGTAATCGGAACGATGGGGACAATAATTCTACAAACTTCTTCTCCCCCTTCATTTAAAACTTTGTCAATAGCAGGATTTATTTTTTGATCGAATATATCATTGTCACTCTTTGCATCAGCGTCAGTATGAACGCATAAGATCATAACTCCTAGCTCCTGATAGGCTTTTTTTGCTGCATTAAATACATACTCAGGGAAGGTGTCAGAGTCAATCTTGATATTTTGAACAGATAATATCTCTACATCTCCTACACAATCAAAAGCCAGCTCCTCATATGTTCTTCTTATAATGCTGTTAAGAAATCTATAATCTGTTTTTCCCTCGCCAATCAATCCAATTATTAGTTGTCGAGTCATAAAACGTTTATACTTTGTTCTATATCTGTGGTTTCGAGGTATCTTTTTACTTGTGAAAGAGTTAACTTAATTTCAGATTCATTGAGATTAAGTTTAGGAAAACTCATTTCAAGCTGATCCTTAGTCTTTTTTACAACGGGCAGTATTTTTGTAATATTCATTTTTGTTCTTTTTTCTTCTATATCCGTGACTAAAGAGTTTAACTGGGAATACCAAATGCTAACTCTTTTATCTTTACTCCAATTAATAATTTCACCAACTAAAACGGGAGAGTGTGTATTCACTAATATTTGTCTCAATGGCATAGATGTATCATTAAAATTGACACTTAAATCGTATAGTAACTTTGTTAGAAAATTAATCCTAAATGGATGTATTCCATTTTCTGGTTCCTCGTAGCATAAAAGACTTTTGTGCATATCATCAAAGAGAAAAATGCATAGTGTCAATAATCTGAGAGTTCCTTCAGAAAGAACCCTTGATGAAAACTCTTTTCCATCTTCACTAGTAAGTTTTATAATGTACTGGTTGTTTGCTTTATCATCATAAACATTTACTTCGATTAGATTTGGTAATAAATTATTTAGTTTTCTAGAGATTTCTTTTAATTGAAATCTGTCCTTGGATTGTATTCGGAATAAAGCGGCAGCTAGATTTTCTCCTGTTTGTGTAATTATATCTGACATCCCGATCTGTTTCTTAGTAGGCTCTCTTAAATCATCAGGATTTAATTGTAGAAATTTCCAGTTTTTCATTTCCTCTCTCGCCGCAAAAGCATGAGGGAAATTTATATCGTCTATTCCACTAAGTACAGTTCTAATTACTGCATTAGCTGGAGTTTCTTTCCCTCCTGGTCTACCATCTTGTGGGAGCTTAATAGTTGGAATATTATTACGTAGTTCTGTATATATGTATGGTTTTCCTCTTTTTCCTGTTTTAACTTTTGGACGCCAAAACTCAAGATTTTGCTTTGATATATTTTCATATACCCATGTATCTTTTTGGTGTCGAATTGGTTCAAGATGTTCTTCTTGGATGAAGAGTTCATCAATACCCTCGGTATTTATCTTCCTTGCAATTTTAAGTCTATATCTTAATCTGGTATACTTTAACTTCGTTTTTCCTCCCCAGCTATCTTTAATGTTCTTGTCTACTAGTAACTCAACAATAAACGACATTTCGCTTACGTAATTATTATTTCCATATTGGGTGAAAAGCTCAATAGCTTCTCCTCTTTGATTAGTGAAGGCATTTTTTAAATCACTATGCGATAGGTCTGATAATAGCTTTAAGGCATCAAATAAATTACTTTTTCCCGACGCATTTGCGCCAGCTATGACTGTAAAAGGCGTGAATGTCATTTCGAAGTTTCGAAATGATTTGAATCCATCGATCTTTATATATGTTATCATCGCTTGTTGCAGATTTCAAATTTCAATTTATAAATATAAGCAAAAAATCATTTGAAAGTCCTGCAACCAAATCATCGACAAACCCAATAGTTACGCTCGCTTCCGTTGCTTTCAGCTTCACCTATTCCAGCGTGGAAGCCGTGTAATCGACCCCTATAATCTTATAGTCTTCCTTGGCGATGGGAATCGTAAGCCTACCCGTACCGTAGCACAGCTACAGTATTTGGGCAGCTTTATTTTTGGGTAGCCAAGGCTGATAGAACTGCAAATCAGCTATACTGGTGTTTGAATTACAAGCCCTTAATCTCCGAAACAAGTGTCGTCAACGAAGCCTTCGCATCACCAAAAAGCATTTTATTCTTTTCGTGGAAAAAGAGTTGGTTCTGAATACCTGCATAGCCAGGGCGCATACTGCGCTTGAGTACGATGATATTTTTGGCATCCCATACTTTCAAGACAGGCATGCCGTAAATCGGGCTACCAGGATCATCTTCGGCGGCTGGGTTGACTACGTCATTGGCACCAACGATGACTACTAGATCAGTATTAGGTAGTGCAGAATTAGCATCATCTAGGTCTAGTAGTTTGGGGTAGGGGACGTCCGCTTCTGCTAAGAGTACGTTCATGTGGCCAGGCATGCGCCCGGCTACGGGGTGAATGGCGTATTTTACATCGACGCCATTGGATTCGAGCAAGTCGTCAATTTCTTTGACGGCTTTTTGGGCTTGGGCTACGGCTAGTCCGTAGCCAGGCACAAACATGACGGACTGAGAATAGTAGAGTTGGATAGCTGCATCACTTGGATTAGTTGTTTTGGCGACCTGATCGCCATCAGCACCTTTGGAACTGCTGGCCCCACCGCCAAAGCCTCCGATGAGGACATTGAGCAAGGAGCGGTTCATAGCCTCACACATCAGCACCGTAAGGATGGTGCCTGAGGCACCTACCAAGATACCACCAACCAGCATGATCTGGTTATTATAAATCAAACCTGCCGCTGCTGCGGAAAGTCCAGTAAAGGAGTTGAGCAGGGAGATCACCACCGGCATGTCTGCTCCACCGATAGGTATCACAAAGGACGCACCGTACACCAGTGCCACCACCATAAAAATAATGGCTAGCACCATACTCGCTTCATTTGCGGAAGCAATCAAATAGACCATAAGTCCTAGCGTGCCCACCAAGAGTACCATATTAAGTACATTGTGATAGGGAATCTGCAAAGTATTATCCCAAATTAGTCCCTCCAATTTGGCGAAAGCCAGCATACTACCTGTGAACGAAACGGCACCAATCAATAGCGCCAACATAACGATAGTTAACTCGCCTGTGCCCATAGCGCGCTCGCCTGCGTAGAAATAGCCCAGCTCTGCCATGGCAAGTACCACGGCACACGCACCACCCAAGCCATTAAAAATAGAGACCATTTGTGGCATGGCGGTCATCTTGATGCGTTTGGAGGTGACCAAGCCGATAATTCCACCAATGAGCATGCCACCAACGATCCAACCGTAGTTATTGGAGGCATTTTCAAGTGGTAACAGCATAGTTGCAATAATCGCAATGCCCATACCTGCACCCGCTAGCGTATTGCCACGGCGCGCTGAATCGGGAGAACTGAGTAGTCGTAAGCCCCAAACAAAGGCTATTGCGCCAATCAAATAAGCTAGATTGATATAAAAGTTGATAGCCATTTACTTCGCTTTTTTCTTTTTCTTAAACATTTCGAGCATGCGATCAGTCACAGCAAAGCCGCCTACCACATTTACCATCCCCAAGATGATACCCAGTAGCCCCAAACCCAAGCTCAAATAGTCTGTCGGTTCGGCCTGACGGATGAGTAAAATCGCACCAATAATTACTACTCCACTAATCGCATTAGCTCCTGACATTAGCGGAGTGTGTAATACGGTAGGTACTTTCGAAATCACTTCAAAACCCAGAATGATCGTGAAAATGAGTAGATAGATTAAGAGCAGGTACTCATTAAAAAACTGATAAATCGTATCCATTTGTTAATCGTTTATTCGTTGGGAGTTGGCTTTTCAGTGATGTAGGCACCACTAATGATCTCCTGGTCAAAGTCCAATTCAAGTTGACCTTCTTTGATGAAGAATTTTAAGAAATTGAGCACATTATTGCTGTAGAGCTGACTGGCATCCTGAGGCATTAATGCAGCTAATTGGGAATTGCCTAGTACCGTGATGCCATTATAGGTAATCACTTTGTTGTTTTCAGACACCTCACAGTTACCGCCAGTAGAAGCAGCCAAGTCAACTACTACGGAGCCTGGCTTCATCTGGTCAAGTGTTGATTTAGGCACTAGCAGTGGTGCTTTTCTTCCTCTGACTTGTGCGGTGGTGATAACGATATCAGACTTCATCGCTCTGGCCTGCACTTCCGCGCGCTGGCGCTTCAAAAAATCTTCTGACTGAGCTACAGCGTAGCCTCCCGCACCAGTATCGTCGGTGGCACCTTTCACTTCTACGAATTTTGCTCCAAGGCTCAAAACCTCCTCTTTAGCGGCAGCCCGGGTATCAAATGCTTCTACCATAGCTCCTAAGCGCCGAGCGGTTGCAATAGCCTGCAAACCAGCCACCCCCGCTCCCAATACCAACACTTGAGCTGGGCGAATACTACCTGCCGCAGTGATCATCATAGGTAAGTATCGAGGCAACAAACGCGCTCCTTCTAACACTGCCTTATAGCCTGCAATGGAAGCCATGGAGGACAGCACATCCATCGACTGTGCTAGGGTCGTGCGAGGAATCATATCCATGCTAAATGCCCGAAGGTTATGCTCGTTTAATCGATCCACAATGGTGGTATCATTAAAAGGCTCGAACTGCGCGATAAGTAATGCGTCCGGTTTTACCTTTTTCCATTCTGCTTCTGGAATGGGATAAATGGAAAGTAAAATATCTGCCTGCTGTACGATGGTAGCTCTATCGTGCAGACTAGCATGATCGCTGTAGTTATCATCGTGATAATGTGCAGTTGAGCCCGCTCCTTTTTCTACTAAAATCTCTACGCCCAGGGCTTGCAGTTTGGGTAGCGTAGCCGGTATAACAGCTACTCTTGGATCATTTATTTCTTTAAGAATTCCTAATTTCATGTTGGTGGCAGTAAGGGCGTTTTGGTTAGTTCAACCCCAAATTACTCAAAGTTGGTAAAAGTGGAATAATGCAGAAAATTGTATTTGGTTCAGAATTTTTTGTAGAAATGAGTCTTTGTGAAAAATAAGCTTGTAATTTTACCGTGTTACTACAAACCAGAAATCCACGTATTCTATGAGCTTAGAGATCGTAGAGTTGAAGCGCGCACAAATTTACCAGGGCCAGCAACAAATCCTGGCGGACGTTGATCTGAGGCTGATCAAAGGGGAGTTTGCGTATTTGATCGGGAAGACGGGAAGTGGAAAATCGAGTTTGCTCAAAACCATTTATGGGGCCTTGCCCCTACGACAGGGTAAAGGAGAAGTCGTCAATTTTGATCTTACTAAGCTAGATCGCAAGTCTATCCCAATGCTGCGCCGCCGCTTGGGCATTGTCTTTCAGGATTTCAATCTCTTAAGTGATCGTTCAGTCTATCGTAATCTTGCTTTTGTGCTTAAAGCCACTGCCTGGAAAGATAAAGGCAAGATTGATGCGCGTATTAATGAAGTGTTGGATATGGTTAACTTAAGCCAGTCAGGCCCCAAAATGCCGCATCAACTTTCAGGCGGGGAGCAGCAGCGCATCGTCATTGCTCGTGCTCTGCTCAACAAACCTGACCTCATCATCGCTGACGAGCCAACCGGAAATCTAGATCCTGAAACCTCCGACGATATTATGATCTTATTGCGGCAGGTAGCACAGGAAAATAATACCGCCGTGCTTTTTGCCACCCACGACTATCGCATCCTAGAGCAATTCCCAGCGCGGATCATTCGCTGTATCCACGGCCGTATTATTGATGATGTGGAGTTTAGTGTTTAGCTTCTCTGCTCCTCAATCTCAGCCACCGTCTTAGGAATAGGGTCACCCAAAATGCGATAGCCATTTTCCGTAATCAGAATATCATCTTCAATGCGGATACCACTAAAATGGCGGTAGCTCTTCAACTTATCGAAGTTGATAAAGTCCTTGCAAGTCCCCTTTGCTTCCCATTGATCGATTAATTCGGGGATAAAATAAATACCTGGTTCCACGGTAATGACAAAGCCAGTTTCCAATTTACGCCCCAAGCGTAACGAGCGTAGTCCAAATTGGGTACTGCGTGTAATCGTCTCATCATAGCCTACTAAATCCTCACCCAAATCTTCCATGTCGTGCACATCTAGCCCAATCATATGGCCTAAGCCGTGCGGGAAGAATAGGGCATGTGCTCCCGCAGCCACTGCTTCGCCGGCATCGCCTTTCATAAGACCAAGGTCTTTTAGGCCACTTGCTATTGTTTTACAAGCTAAGAGGTGTACATCCCGATAGGGTACGCCTGGTTTTAAAGCAGCAATGGCGTCGAGCTGAGATTCTAGTACGATATTATAGACCTCTTTTTGCTGCTGGGTGAAGGTTTTGCTAACTGGAACGGTTCTGGTAATATCACCAGCATAGCGCATAACTGTTTCTGCCCCAAAATCACCCAGTATAAGTTGCCCTTCTCGCAAAACATTGTGGTGATGATGGTTATGGAGCGTTTGCCCATTTACCGTAAGGATAGCGGAATAAGCCAAGCGACCGCCTCCAGAAATGGCTAAGCCTTCGACCAAACCCGCAAGCTCTGCCTCGATCATGCCTGCTCGCACATTCTGCATAACTGCCACGTGCATTTTCTGGGAGGTGTTTACTGCTTTCTCCATTTCTGCCACCTCGACCGGGCTTTTGTAAGATGCTTGCGCAATAATGGCCTTGATCAATGCAGTAGAAGCTTTTTCTTTGAGCTGCCGTAACGGAATCTCCAGCCATTCATGTAGCTTGATGGCATTATCGTGGCGATAGGGAGGGAGGTAGTGAATAGGTCTCTGCTTCGAACGGGCTGCTTCGAGTGCTTTAGGGAGGTTGGAGTAGCTAGCGTGATGAGCAGTGCCGCATAGTTGACCCAGTTCGGCCATACTGGTTTGTGGGCCTGTCCAGACAATAGAATCTACGCTAGGGTCGTCGCCAAATAGGGTGGAGGTACCCGCTTCTATATCTATAAGCATAGCCACATGCGGGCGATCAACACCACAGAAGTAGAGGAAGTTGCTGTCTTGCCGAAATGGATAGGTATTATCGGTGTAGTTCATCGGACTTTCTTCATTGCCGAGCAATAGAATGAGCCCACTACCTAGTGATTGCATCAGTTGTTGACGACGTTCCTGGTAGATTTCAGGTGCAAAAAAAGTCATGATTAGGCAATTATTTTTTAACTCTCGCGGCGGTTGAGTTCGTCGCGGATTTGTGCGGCACGTTCGTAGTTTTCTTGGCCGAGTGCTTCTTCTAGTTTTTTCTCTAAATCCTCAGTAGAAAACTTGGTGAGGGGAGGTTCCTTTTGCACCGCCTGTGTACTTGCAATAGGTTCTTCAGAAGTTCCTTCTAAAGCAATGCCAGCTTCGCTAAGTATAAACTCGTAGGCATAAATCGGACAACCAAATCTTACCGCTAACGCCAAGGCATCAGAGGTACGAGAGTCCAACTCCACAATATCTCCATTCGCCTGTCGGCAAATGAGCGTGGCATAGAAAATGCCATGCTTCAAGTCAGAAATAATGATCTCTTCTAGATCAATACCGAGGGTGACTAGGGTATTTTTGAAAAGATCATGCGTGAGCGGTCGATTGGGCTTAATATTTTCGATAGCTATGGCAATGGCCTGCGCTTCAAATCCACCAATAACAACAGGTAGCCTCCTTTCTCCACTCTCCTCCTTGAGAATCACCACGAAACTATTAGGTTGTGATTCGCTATTTGCTAAAGCAATAATGTTGAGTTCTACTCTTTCCATTTATTTGTTGTTGGTGGAATGCCAAGGCTACCAAATTATTTGTAAGTTTTATGCTAGCCTAAGCCCTCAATATAGACCTTTTTCAGTGCTTTTCAAAAGAAAGCAAAAAGGATTAAAAGTACCTCTCTAACAGAAATTGTACTTGGTAGTTGTAAAATGATAGATAAATATCAACACAAGTCTAATTGAGGCAAAGCTGAAACTGATCTAGGTCAGTTTTAAGATACCCTCTTGGGTCTTTTGCCGCTATCCGGCGATAGTAATCACCATAAATACAGGCCTTTCGGTAAGTAGTACAGTAAGTAATGGTGTGCTTGATAAACTGAAAAGGATTGTGAATAGAAATGAAAACCAGCGATACCACCCACTGCTTCTTGACATGCCGCAAATGGTATTTTACTTCCGTATCTTGGAGCCAAGGATCCTCCTCCAAGATGCGGAGGTCTGCGTAGTTGCCAGCTTGTTCTGGCTGTAGTCGGTGATCGAAACGTGGCCCCATTGAGGTTGAAATTATTTCAAGCTAAACAGGAAAGGGGGAAAGTTGTTTAAGAACAGTCAGTGGAAATAAAAAATGACCCGCTTCTACAAAGGGAAGCAGGCATTCACATTATGGGTTAAATTCAAGATTTACCATATCTACGTGCACATTGCAAGAAAATTATACTTAAGAAAAGCTAATCTTTTTCTAATTTTCCACATACAATATTGCAGGCCTTTCAAATTTAACAACTAATCATTCAATAAAGAAAAAAATTAGAAAATTTTTTCAAAACTACAACTTGAATATGAGACGAATCATACTACTTGTATTGGTTATTTTTTGTGCCTCACTAGCCTGGAGCCAAGAGCTACTGCGCTTTCCAGCACTAAGCCCTGATGCCAGCGAGATTGCCTTTTCTTACCAAGGCGACATCTGGATCGTACCTACTCAAGGAGGGGAAGCACGGCGCCTGACCATCCACCAAAGCTATGCTACTCGCCCACAGTGGAGCCCCAATGGGGAAACTATTTTATTCGAGGGAAGGCGATATAATAATACCGATTTGTTCACTATTTCGAGGCGGGGAGATCAGCTTCAGCGCCACACCCATTATTCTTCTGGCGACTTTTACGCCAAGTGGGAAGCAGACGGTACCGTGCTGTTTAATACCAATCGCGCCTTCAAACAAGTAGAGCGAGAGTCGGAGATTTATCAGTTGGATGGCAATGGTGGAACTCCCTTTCGGAGTATGGATGCCTTGGGCTATATGCCTACTCCTTCACCTGATGGGCGCTATGTTGTGTTCGCTCGTGGCTCCTGCCGAATTGAGCGAGAAGCCTATAATGGACCGGCCAACAAAGACCTCTGGCTGTTTGACCGAAAGACTAGAAAATTTACTCAACTTACTACCCATGATGGGCAAGATATTTATCCAGAGTGGGGAGATGCCAATACCGTGTATTTTCTAAGCGCCCGTACTGGTCGATACAATATTTACAAGCTGACTATCAGAAATGGAGTGGCAGGCAACCCTCCTGTGGCGCTCACTAATTTTAAGGATGAAGGCATTCGCTACTTTGATGTAAGTGGTAATGGACAGCTAGCCATTCTTGAAAAAGGGAATCAGATATTGACCATGAAATTGGAAAAGGGGAGTCGCCCCACTGCTGTCAAGATAGACGTAACGAAAGATAATCGCTTTGACCCCATGGAGCGCAAGACCTACTCGAATAATGCAGATGAGATGGCCCTTTCGCCAAATGGAAAGTACATCGCTTTTGCAGTGCGTGGGGAGGTGTATATCTATCCGGCGGATAAGGATAAGAAGCGAGCACGCCAAATTACTAAATCGCCCTTCAGAGATCAAAGTGTAGAATGGCTGAATGATACAACGCTGGTTTTCTTATCTGATCGGAATGGAAACTACGATATTTTCATGGCGCGTTCGGGAGATGCGGAAGAGCCTAATTTGTACAAAACGTTAAAACTCAATATTCAGCCAGTAACTAATACGCCTGCCGAAGAGGGCAGTCTGATGCTTTCGCCCGAGCGAGATAAAATAGCGTTCCGTCGCGATAGAGGACAATTGGTAGTAGCTGCTATTTCGCCGGAAGGCCAACTGACAGAAGAAAAGCTACTGCACGACAGCTGGAGTACACCTGCTGGGATTAGCTGGAGCCCCGATGGCAAATGGTTGGCCTACAATGTGGAAGATTTAAATTTTAATGAAGAAGTATACGTTCACGCTGCTGACAATAGTCAGCCACCTATTAATGTGAGCTTGCATCCACGGCGCGACTATGGAGCGGTTTGGAGTGAGGACGGGAGCAAACTTGGCTTTTTGTCGGATCGAAATAATGGAGATGCAGACGTGTGGTTTGTCTGGCTAGCCAAGGAAGATTGGGAGAAAACCCAACGCGATTGGGAAGAAGATGAGGACGAAGAAAAGAGCAAAAAAGATACTACTGATACCGGCATTACCATTGATTTTGAGAATATCCACAATCGTTTGGAGCAAGTTACACGCCTACCAGGTAGCGAGTCCAACTTAGCTATTTCAAAAGATGGAGAAACATTTTACTTCTCTACTAATCGAGGGGGGCGCCAGGGGAGTGAAGGAAAGCGCTCGTTTAGAAAAGTAAAATGGGATGGCACAGAAGACAAAGTATTACTGCCCAATAAGTCGATTCGTGGCCTAGCTTGGGATAAGAAAGGCAAAAATATATTGGTGCTAGACACCAGAGGAAGTATTGCTAAGATGAATGCAGAAAGTGGGAAACTAGAGAATTTGCCCTATCAGGCGAAGATGATCATCGACCATGCCACGGAGCGCCAACAAGTATTTGATGAGGCTTGGCGAGCGCTTAACCTGGGCTTTTATGACCCTAACTTCCACGGTCGGGATTTTGCTGCTTTGCGCAAAAAATACGAGCCACTGGCCTTATCCGCTTCTACGTCTCAGGATTTTAGAGACATCTTTAACGAAATGCTCGGACAGTTGGACGCTAGCCACATGGGCATGTACGGGCCTAACCCTGAACAGACGCAGCGCGAACAAACTGGCTTGCTCGGTATCGAGGTAGTGCCAGATAGCCGTGGGGTGCGGGTGACTAGTATCATCCCAGATGGACCTGCGGATCGGACGAGTAGTAAATTGGAAGAGGGCGAGGTTATTATAGCTATTAATGGGGTGGCCCTTACGGGGAATGTTAATATGTACAAATACCTGGAGGGTACGGCGAATGAGCGAACACTTTTGGAGGTACTTGGACGTGATGGACAGCTCCGTGAGGTAGTGATTCGCCCTGCTCGATTCCTCAATACCCAGCAATATGAAGCGTGGGTAGCAGAGCGCAAGAGACTGGTGGAAGAGTACTCCGATGGCCAGTTGGGCTATATCCACATTCGTGGGATGAATTGGTCGAGCTTTGAACGCTTTGAGCGGGAGCTGACGGCGAGTGGTCTGGGTAAGCGAGGTATGGTGATTGATGTACGCTTTAATGGTGGTGGCTGGACGACTGATATGTTGATGGCCGTTTTAAATGTTCGGCAGCATTCCTACACGATACCAAGGGGAGCTGCTGCCAGTCTGGAAAAAGAGCATACCAAGTTTAGTGACAACTATCCATTTGGAGAGCGCTTGCCATTCCCTGCGCTGACAATGCCTTCTATTGCTTTATGCAACCAAAATAGCTACAGTAATGCAGAGATTTTCTCGCATGCGTACAAGACGCTGGGGCATGGTACGCTAGTGGGTACGCCAACCTTTGGCGCGGTGATCTCTACTGGAGGGCAGCGGCTGATTGATGGTTCTCGGGTGAGAATGCCATTTCGGGCTTGGTATGTTAAGGCAACGGGGGAGAATATGGAGCATGGGCCTGCGGTACCAGACATCATTTTGGATAATGCACCAGATAGCAAGGCAAAAGGGCAGGATCCTCAGCTGAAAAAAGCTGTAAATACGCTGCTAAAGCAGATTGCAAGACGATAGGTAGTAAGCGTGCAGAAAATTAGCAGGCAGATGCCTCCGTAAAACTAGTTGGTTACGGGGGCATCTGTACGTTGGTAAAACACGAAGCCATTTTTACGATATAGCTCTTTAAGATTTGGAAATTCCTCCATCTCCTTGGTGCGGTGAATTTTGGCTACCACATAAACGGGTTTGTCCGCCGCACCACTAATGAGCCAGTCTTTACTGTAGCTCTCTTCATTAGTTACCGGTCGTTTTTTAGCATAAAACAAATGCGCATACGACTTGTAGGCATGAGTGATGATGTAGCAGTCCTCCGCTATCTTACTTTCGTAAAATTCGATAGCAGCACGTTGTGAATAGCTCTCAATACGGCCGATATAAAAGATCAGGGTAAGCATCACAAATACGGCAGTTCCTCCAAATAGCCCAATAAACCCACGCTGGTACTCCCGACGACGGAGATAGCGTATACTAAGTATTAATACCACTAGTAAGAATACGCCTGGAATGACTTCAAAGCCCGTCCAGTTCACCTCTGCATCCAAGTTGGCTACCGCAAAAGGATCGTTAAATAGCGGTTTGAGCACATCGATATTCATACCCACAAACGGTAAGGCTATTGTGGCAAACACAAACAAGCCCCCAATGCTGAACAGGCCAATGCGCATCCATCGATTGAAGGCGATTTCTCCCGTTATGATTTTTTCGATGACAAAAGCGGCCAAAAAGGTAAGCGGGAAATAGCACATTGAAGAATAGTGTACAATCTTAGAGCGCACGATGGTAAAGAGGATCAATACTGCCCAGAAAAGAAACTTCATCCAGATTCGAAAATCTTTCTGGAAAGGGGCTTCCTCTACCTTAGATTTAAAGAACGATCGAATCGCAAAGATAGAAGCAGGAAAACAACCCACTAGCAATACCACAAAATGATAACCAGGAAAGCCTTTGTGCCCCGCATCGGGTGTGCTAAATAGGCGGTACTGGTATTTATTAAATTCTACAATAAACCAAGTGCCATTCTTCCAGGTCTCTAGGCCATACCAGCCCAGCGTGACCAAGGTTGCCGCCAGGGTGAAGAACAAAAACTGAGGCACATTCACATAAAAGCGCAACCGCTGGTACACCCAATATACAAAGAAGGTCAAGCAGGCAATCAGGTAGGCCACCTGGCCTTTTGTAAGGATACCTACTCCAATAAAAAATCCTCCCCAAAAGAGATAGGAAAGTGAAGATTTTGGTAAGCTAATCTGCTCAAATTGGTCGCGCTTCCAATAGGAGAGGATAAAAAAGTAGATACCTAAGAAAATAAAGAAATTGAAATACGGATCAATAATACCCGACTTGAAATACAAGAACGGCAAAATTGACCCAAAATACACCCCTGCCCAAATGATTCCAAAGCGCGTGCTGTAGAGCGTTTTACCAATATTAAAGAGTACTACCAAGGTGGCGATTCCAATCAGGGCATTAGGCAGGCGCGCTGCAAATTCATTGGTGCCAAAAAAGTACATGGCAGCGGCTTGGTTCCAAAAGAAGAGCGGCGGCTTTTCCCAGAATGGCTCAAAATTGATATAAATCCGAGTATACTCTCCCAAGAGGAGCATCTCTCTGCTAATCTCTGCAAAGTTGATTTCATCCCAATCGAAGAGGTGGACGCCACCTAGAAAGGGGATAAAGAAGAGGGCGCCGAGGGCAGCGAAGAGGAGCGAGTATTTTAGGCGGTCGTTCATTGGTGAAACTGCTTTGGGGCAAAGCTAAGAAAAAATAGTCTAGACCTCGGAGTCCTTAAGGACTCGGAGCTCTTAAAAGCTCCGAGGTGCTTACTCATGGCTGCCGCTCAAGATACGTCCACTGCGCATGAGCCGTATTATGAAACTCATTGAACTCGTCAATACTTCCAAACCAGTCAATGACTTCATCTTTTAAAATCAACTTCGACTGATTGGTAGTCTGGAATGTAGAGTAAGAGGAGTGCTCCCAATCCTTATAGTTATCAATAAGTTGGTGCTTTTCAGGATTTGAGTGTATGTAATAGACTAAATAAGATAAATAGTTATCAGAATCCACTTCTATTCGTTCAAATCGATCTTCAAATACGCTGCTCACCTGATTGTACCGCTTGTTGAATGCTTTAGCATAGGTGCTAAACCAATTTGCAAACTTTCTCGATAGCTTGGGGGCATCAGTGATCCCCAATTTCTCAAGTTCTTCTTGAGGTTTTACTCGAATTAAAAAATGGAAATGATCAGGTAGCAGCACAAATGCAAAAAAATCAACAGACGAACCGACATGTCGCTTTGCAAGTTGAAGAAAATAGCGATAGTTATCGTGTTCTTTGAACAATAGCTGCCTGTTGTTCCCGCGATTGAATATGTGATAATACTTCTGCGGGGCCATGTGGATCTTAGATGGCATAATTTAATGATTTAATTGATGATTAATTCATGACTATGCCAACGGTGAAGAGGAAAAAAGTAAGGAGCAACTAGGAAATAACCGATGGGTGGTTGAAAATATTGTGGGAAGACCTCGGAGCGCTAAAGTGCTCCGAGGTCTTAAGGTTCCGGAGGTCTTAAGGTCTCCGAGGTAGGGGCCTGTGTATCACTTCTTCCGATTAAAGAAATTCAACACCTTACTCACAAAATCATCATTAATTCCCAGCACGCCCTTTAAGTTATTGTACAATACAATGGCCTGCTTATCCAAGTAAATCAAGATACTCTTGAACCCATCGCCCGGGCGTGCTCGATAGTTCGTCGCTCGCTTCTTAGGAGCGGTATCTTCTTCGGTAAAGTAGTATAATGCAACTGATTTTCTAGTCATATCCTGCGGGCATTGGATGGGTTCGGGCAAGCCGTGGTAGGAGTCATCATCGGTATTAAAAATCACACAGCGATTAAACACTGGACTAATTTTGGCTGCACACTCCTTCATGTCGCGCGTCCAAAGTTCTAGCTCTCCTTTGTAGTTGGGCTCCCAATCTTGATTGAGGTAGACTAGGACATTCACTCGGCGGCGCCAATTGCGCTTGTGCGGATGCACCGTAAAGTCAGCATGAATATTCAAAAAGCCACCACGCTGTGTTTGATGCAAACCACCTCCTTCTAAGCTGGGGTCCGCTTTCAAGCCTGGGATGCCGGTCAGTTCGCTGAGCACTTTCACAAAGGCAGGGCTATTCAGCTCCCGAATCACTGCTTGCAGGAAAGTAGGGATACGATCCATTTTATTAAGACCGTGCTTTTTTTCATTAACATGGATATAGTGGATCCAACCCTGATCTTCCACCTTAGGAAAGGCATTCATGGCCTGTTCTGCCGCCCAGGGCTCCAGGAAATCATCGAATTGTCCATAAGGGAAAGGATGGGCATCTTGATAGTTAGCTTCATTGGCTTTGAAGCGATAGCGTACCTTTTCTAAGTCGATGATCTGTTCTGTGGTTTCTGATTGTATCATTAACGAGAGGTTTTTAATGTGGTTTAGGAGTTTCGGGGTATATGAGTTTAAGGGTTTGGGACTTTGACAGTTTAGGGATTGCTGAGTTGTGTTTGGCTGCAAATATACGGGTAGTTCGTTGCTTTGCAACAAAGTGTGCTACTTTACTAACGACCCCACTTACGCAATTGGTTGAGTACGGCTTTTAAATCTTTGGGGAGGGGGGCTTCAAGGGTGATGACTTCTCGACTGCTTGGGTGTTGGAGGGTGAGGCGGAAGGCGTGGAGGGCAGAGCGGCTCAGCAGGGGGCGTTCTTCTTGGGTTTTACCCAAATTATAGCGTCGATGCTTGATTTCTGAAAGGAAAAAAGCCTCTCTAGGGCCATAGCGCCGATCGACTGAAAGAGGATGACCGAGGTGCTTGAAGTGTACTCTAATTTGGTGGGTACGGCCGGTGAGGAGTTGGGCTTCTACCCAAGAGAATTTTTTAAACACTTCCAGTACTTGATACTTGGTGGTGGACGGTTTTCCTTTGGCAGAAATATGCATGAGGCCACCTCCGGCAGGGCTAGGTGCTATAGGTCGATCGATGACGCCTTCTGCTGGACGAACGATACCATCTACCAGAAGGCGATAGTATTTCTTTACTTCTCGTTGTGCAAATTGCCTCGATAGCTCGCGGTGAGCCGCTTCGGTCTTGGCAAAACATATTATACCACTCGTTTCTAGGTCGAGGCGGTGGACGATCCATACTTTAGGGCGGTTCTGCTCCAAAAGGCGCACTAAATTAGGCTTTTGAGCATCAAAGCGATCTGGAATACTCAGCACACCTGCTGGTTTATTCACCATTATGAGTGCATCGTCTTCGTGTATTATATCTATTTTAATTGGCTTCATCAATGAGCTACTATAACTTATTGTACTGTCGAATCCCTCGGCCATAGTATTTCCAAACGATACTTCCTTTATACTGTCCTGTCCTATTCGCCCGCTTGCTAATACTCACCTTATCAATCAAATCTCGATAATATCGACGCTTGCGGTACATCTTGCCCGCATTCGAATAAAAAGCACCATGTGCTTTCAGAATAGACTGAATGTGCGTCCATTTACCCTGAGTGAGAAATAAAAAACCAGCCAGCCCATCTAGCAACAACCGAGCAGGAATCAACCAGAGTAGCTTCCCAAAAGGTTCATTCTTCAGAATAGTATAAAGGGAATTTCTAAAATTGAGATAGGTCTTGAAAGGCGTATTGTAATTCAAGGTACCTCCCCCAACGTGATAGACTGTAGAGCGAGGGCGTACCATTACCTTGTAGCCTGCTCGCTTGAGGCGCCAGCATAAATCAATTTCTTCAGAATGCGCAAAATAGTCTTTATCAAAGCCACCGATACCGTGGAACAGCTTGGCACGAATAATCAGCGCCGCCCCAGAAGCCCAGAATATTTCACTAGTGCCATCATATTGGCCACTATCTTTTTCGGTAAGTGCAAATATACGGCCTCGGCAAAACGGATAGCCTAAATAATCGAGCATTCCCCCCGCTGCTCCCGCATATTCAAAGTACTCTGGGCGATTAAAATCCTTAATTTTTGGCTGGCAAGCCCCCACAGAGCCATCGCGCTCCATGAGCTCAATGATGGGATCTAGCCAATCTGGCAGTACCTCCACATCTGAATTAAGTAGTACATAATAATCTGCATCTACTTGCAATAGAGCTTGGTTGTAACCATTGGCAAAGCCATAATTTTTCGAAAGCGTAATGAGTGGAAGTTGCGGATGCTTTTCTTGTAAAAAAGCAACAGACTCATCTGTAGAAGCATTATCAGCTACCACCACTTTTAGATTGGGATAGCTGGTTTTTAGGGCTTTATTCAGAAAGCGTTTGAGGTGGCTCAGGCCATTGTAATTAAGAATGACGATGGCTACGGACGGAAGGATATTCGTTTTTTTTTTGCTTGTTTCCTGGCCAAGTTTAGCTAATAATTGGAGGGCACTCTGCTTATCTTTTTGGAGCTGAGCACTTAAGGCGTCGAGCGTATCGTATTTAGCATCTGCTCTTATATGTGCAATGAGTTCTAAGCGAAGCTTATCTCCATAGATAGGCTTATCAAAATCGAATAAGTTGACTTCAATCGTTCGATTACCATACTCTGGCAGGGTAGGGCGATCGCCCATATAAAGCATACCACCATAGCGCTCATCTTGATGCCAAGCGTGTACGGCATAGATACCATTGGGCGGTATAAGTTTGTTGGGTGCCGAAATTGATAGATTAGCAGTAGGAAAGCCAATAGTCGCTCCTATTTTTTGGCCGTGTACCACTGTTCCAGTCAAGCTAAATGGGTGCCCCAGCAGTTGCATAGCTGCTTGCATTTTTCCACCATCTAGCGCTTCTCTGATTTTAGTGGAGCTTACCGCAATGTCTTCTACTTCTTGCTTCTCAATCACCAGTACCTCATAGCCTGCTTCTTTGCCATACCATTTGAGGTAGTCTACATCCCCTTGTCGATTTAAGCCAAAGCGATGATCATAGCCGATGACCAGATACTTGGGCTGAAATTTTTCTACCAAAAATTTCTGGATATACTCATCTGCGCTCTGCTGCGAAAACTCAATGGTGAACGGCACAATGACCACATTATCCAGTCCATAACGCTCCAGCAACTTTACCTTTTCATCGATGGTGGTAATTAGCTGAAGGCTATTATCCTTAGGATATACCACCAATCGAGGATGAGGATGAAAAGTGATTAATACACTTTCACCATCTATCCGACGCGCCAGCTGACTGACTTTTTCAATGATCTTTTGGTGGCCACAGTGGACGCCATCAAAAGAACCAATAGTCAAAACGGCATTTTTAAAATTGGGTAAGTTATGGAGGTCATGAAATACTTTCATAGCACTGCAAATGTAAACAAGATGTCCATTCTTTTCTACTGAATTTCGGCATTGTTGAAAGGGAGAACCCTTTCCCATTTAGATTTGTTCTACTTTTGTGTTACGGAAATGGTAAGAATTTAATCGTAAATGGATATTGATAAGAAAAAAGTTATTGCGGCACTCACTAAGGTAATTGATCCAAATTCGGGGCAAGATATCATTAGTATGAGCATGGTACGCGATTTTGTGGTAGATGGCGCGAATGTCAACTTCTCTATTGAGCTACCCAACTTAAATTCGGACTATAAGTCGCAGCTTAATTTTGCTTGTATTGCTGCTGTGCAAGAGGCATACCCTATGGCTAATGTCAATGTCCATCTTATTGCAAAGACAGCGCAGAGCCAGCAATCGACCAGTACGATGGGGCATGTGAAAAATATCATTGCCGTAGCTTCAGGTAAAGGGGGAGTGGGAAAATCTACCGTTTCCACCAACTTAGCCTTGAGTCTACAGCAATTAGGTGCAAAAGTCGGCCTAATTGACGCCGATCTTTACGGCCCTTCCATTCCAACTATGTTTGGACTACAAGGACAGCGCCCCAAAATTCAAACGGTATACAACAAGCCTCGGATGGTACCGCTGGAAGCTTATGGCATGCCAGTGATGTCCATAGGGTTTATTGTGGAGCCAGAGCAGGCTGTGGTGCTTCGTGGGCCACGTTTGTCGGGGATTATTAAGCAGTTTTTTAACGATACAGTATGGCCACCATTAGATTACTTGATTGTTGATCTTCCGCCTGGAACAGGCGATATTCAGTTGAGTTTAGTACAAACCGTTCCGGTAACAGGGGCTGTATTGGTAACGACACCGCAAGAAGTAGCCGTGGCAGATGCAGTAAAAGCGATGAATATGTTCTTGTTGCCATCGGTAAATGTTCCGATTTTAGGAATAGTAGAGAATATGTCATGGTTTACGCCAGCGGAGCTACCCAATAATAAGTATTATCTTTTTGGTGAAGGTGGGGGTAAAAAAATGGCTAAATTGAGTAACTCCATGCTTTTGGGGCAGGTACCCATCGTGCAAGCAGTACGGGAAGCAGGAGATGCAGGGCGCCCCATTGTAATGAATGACAACGCACCAGTAAAAGCTGCTTTCCGTAAGGTAGCCGAAAATGTATTGCGTCAAGTAGTAGTTCGCAATGAGATGATCGCGCCGACGCAAATTGTAAAAATGCAACAATAATTATAATAGCCTTTAGCATGTCAAATACAGAAAAAGACCAATTATTAAATCGTATTGATGCCGCGCTCGACGACATCCGTCCGCACCTACAAGTAGATGGTGGAAATGTAGAAGTAGTTGATATTACAGAAGACAAAATTGTACAATTACGCTGGCTCGGTAACTGTGAGTCGTGCAATATGTCGGCCATGACGATGAAGGCAGGTATTGAGCAAACCGTAAAAAATAAAGTACCTGAAGTAGAAGGGGTAATGGCCGTCAACGGCCTAAATGTGTAGGCGATGGACAGAGCGGACTTAGTTGTTCAGATTAAACATAAACAATCTTTCCTATGTGTTGGCCTAGATGTAGATCTGACTCGTATTCCCCAACATCTGCATGATGAGCCAGACCCTATTTTTGCTTTCAACCAACAAATCATTGATGCCACCAAAGACTTTTGTGTGGCATACAAGCCCAATATTGCATTCTATGAAGCCTTAGGCTCAAAGGGTTGGGAAGCACTAGAAAAAACCCTAGACTATATTCCTAATACACACTTTACAATAGCAGATGCTAAGCGAGGTGACATTGGCAATACTTCTCGATTGTACGCGAAAGCTTTCTTCGAAACTTACGATTTCGATGCGATCACCGTAGCTCCTTACATGGGAGAAGACTCCGTAAAGCCCTTTCTAGAATTTGAAGACAAATGGGTCATTCTTCTGGCCTTGACTTCTAATAAAGGAAGCCAAGATTTCCAGTTCGGTATTCAAGATGAAACTGTTCCACTTTTCGAGAAAGTGCTAGAAACCGCCCAAAAGTGGGGAAGCCCGGAACAACTTATGTTTGTGGTAGGTGCTACGCATCCCACCAAATTTGAAGATATTCGAAAGGTAGCACCAGATAACTTTCTATTGGTACCCGGTGTGGGCGCACAAGGTGGTGACCTAGCAGGTGTGGTGCGCTATGGCGCAAATGCTGATTTGGGACTGTTGGTGAACTCTTCCCGTGGTATCATTTATGCTGGGTCAGGGGAAGATTTTGCGCTTCAAGCGGGCCAGAAGGCGCAGGCCATGCAGCAACAAATGCAACGACAAATTAGCAGCCCCATATCTTGATTCCTTCCACAACTTTCTGCCAAATTTTTTCCTCCCAAGTCCGGTGCGGTTTTCGATCAAAAATGAGCAAATGCCCATGGCGAGTGCCGCATTTATCCATATAAGCTTTTGTTTGGGTCACCCCTTCCTTAATGGTTGTTTCTAGAGTGCCGCGCAATATTTTGAGTTCTAATACAACTGCCTGACGCTGATGATCTCCGTAGAAATATTCCACAAATAAATCTGTTCTTCCCCGCCCGAAGCCATATTCCCGTTCGATACGCCCGCCACCATTGACGATACGTTGTAGGAAAGCTTGAAGCAGTAATTGTGGCCCTGCCTCCTTGTAGTCAAAGCGTTCTATCCAATGCTCGGAGTGTTGGCGGAAGAACGCTTGAAAAGCAGTCAGCAACTTATCCATATCCAAAGAGCCATTAGGACGGAGATACCAAGTGGACTGTTGCCGCATGATTTGTTGGGTAGTGTAAGTCAATTCACGCGGAATAATTTCCTTATAAATCGCATTGCTGATTTCGACAGTTTCGCCCATACCCTTTCGAACTAAACCTAAATCAACTACATATTGTAAGTCCATATCCTTAATGTAGTCTACCTGTGTATCACCAGACAGGAGGGGCGCTATAACATTTTTGACGCGTTCTTCTTGAAGTTTGTCAACCAATTGATCTAAGTGAGTATCTCTCCGGAGAATTAATTGTTCTTTCGCTTGTTGAAAAGCTTCATTGGTTATCATTTGACTCCTGTCTTGATATGCCTTTATATTAAAGGTAACTTCATATGCAAGCGCATTCACCAACCACGGTTGCCCTCGGGTATAATACCAAGCCAAGTCTATCACTCCTTCCTCAAAAGCCTGCCCAGTAGCTGCTGAATGCTGTTGATACAGTCTCTCTATTTGTGCTTTGGTGAAATTGTCGAGCAGCAGGGATTCTGCCTTAATATTGAAAGCACTGCCTCCGGTTATAATTTCTTTAGTTTTAGAGGAATGGATACGGTAATCGCGTACATCTCTCACCCCACAAAGAATAATGGAGATAGGAAAATCGGTTGGTCTTTTGTTATAGCCAGACCTTATCTGTCGGAGAAGGCTAATGAGCGTGTCACCTACCAAAGCATCTACTTCATCAAGAAATAATACGGTGGGTTTGTTTGCTTTCTTTGCCCAAGAAACCAGCAATTCCGTCAGCGCCTTCTCTGGCCCAACAGATTCAAAAATATCTGGCCAACTTTCTTGAAGGAAAGAATCTTTTAAAAAGAAATCCATGCTAGAAGCAATCTCTACCAAAACGGCCCGAATACCCCTAGCTACATCATCTCTCGCTACCTGAGAAGCTTCAATATTTGCATAAATAGCATCGTATGCTCCCGAATCATTCAGATAGTCCACTAAAGCAAGCAAAGCGGTGGTTTTGCCGGTCTGGCGAGGTGCATGGAGCACAAAATACTTCTGCTGCGCGATCAATCGAAGTACTTGTTCAAAATCCCAACGTTCACGGCTATCTACGTAGTAATGTAAATCCGTCTTGATAGGACCCGCAGTGTTGAAGAACTTTTCCATTGGTTCAAGATCAATTGTATAGGCTTTTTTCTTTAAAGCTTGGTCCGCGCTCAGTGGATTTGTAATCCGCGTGGCCCTAAAACTTATTTTTGTTACACGATACTAACAAAAATACTTAAGTTCATGGACTTCGTAAACCGCCGCTCATCCTAAATAACCTGCTGAATCGGAATCACCTGCAAAGCCGGATTCTTTTTAGCCAAATACCGCTGTATAATCTTCGACGTCTCCGGATTACCCACATACGGCCGAATGGCATCCCTCAAATCCTCCACTCCATTAAAATTACCAATACGATCGATGAAGCCATAGCCTTGGAGTAAGCCTTCTTCCACCAACACTACAGAGCGCTCTTCCTCATTGCGCCCCTTATCGAGTAGGAAGAAACTTTCGTTAAATACCGTGCTTAGGCGCTCCAGAGCGAGTTCGGCTCGCTCGTTGTAGCTTTCAGGCGGTTCTTGCTGAATACAAGCACCATGGCATTGCTTAAGGTGATAGTGAAAACAAGCTCCATTGCCGCCATCCAGGTGCATGAGCTTGCGACAAAGTCCAAACTGCTCTACGGCGCTTAGTAGATGTCCTTTTGCCTTGCTTTGCTTTGGATACTGCGAAACCACCTGTAGCTGCTTCCTTATTTTGGCATTCACCTTGGCTACTTCAAAACAGCGATAGCCTTGTTCATTAAAATAAGTGTGTACAATGTATGGAAAATTGACCTGCCGCTGTGCGCGATTGATAGCCGGTTTGAGCCGCTTGATTTCTTTGGATTCATGTAGGAGCGCAATCAGTTCACTTCCCGTCAATTCATAGGAAATTTCATGGACGTGTAATTGAAGCTTACGCGCCTTCTCTGTCTTTTTGGCAAAATGCTGTGCTACCCGTTTTTTAATATTGATACTCTTTCCGACATATACTACTTGGCCTGCTGGATTATGAAAATAATACACTCCACAGGCCTCTGGCAGAGCGTGGATCGTTTCCAGATCAATATTTTTAGGCAATAATGCTTCTTTGATGCCTAGGTTAATTAGCTCTCCGACATTATCTGCGCTTTCTTGTTGTTTAAAAATAATATCTAAAAGCGTGGTCGTCGCTTCAGCATCGCCCATAGCACGGTGGCGTTGGGACACCGATATGCTAAAATGGCGCGTTAAGTTGTCTAGACTATAAGAGCGTAAGCCTGGAAATACCTTCCTACTTAGGCGTACCGTACACAATTGCTTACGTGTATAAGTGAAGCCTAGCCTCGCAAACTCTGCTCGCAAGAAGCTGTAATCAAAGCGTACATTATGTGCTACAAAAACAGCTCCTTCAGTCATTTCCACTACTTTTCTGGCCACTTCATGAAATTTGGGTGCTTCCTGTACCATCTCTTGTGTAATACCAGTAAGCTGTGTAATACCGTAAGGGATATAGCACTCCGGATTAATCAGCGTTTCGTACCGATCAATTATTTGCTGTCCATCATACAATACAATGGCGATTTCTGTAATTTTATCGCGAGAGGCCCGCCCTCCCGTGGTTTCCAAGTCAACTATAGCATAGCGATGGGC
>JBCCRH010000032.1:0-23925 GCA_039208045.1 Bacteroidota bacterium | reverse complement strand
CGCGAACGCGGCCACACCCCTTCTGAAGCCTTTAACGAGACCGTAGAAGAATTGACCCAAAGCCTTATGCCGCTCGTAGCCGAAAATGGTATGGACTGGATGTATGCCAACTGTTCGACCACCGCCCAACGCGGCGCTTTGGATTGGTGGAAAAAGTTTAAAGATGCCGTACTACCCGTATTCAACGAACTCTACGATAACGTTGCCTCTGGCGAAGAAGCCCAGCGCTCCATCGACAGCAACAGCCAATCTGACTACCGGGTGAAATTGGAAGCCGAGCTCCAAGAGTTACGCGAAAGCGAGATGTGGCAAGCTGGCAAAACTGTGCGTGGGCTGCGGCCGGAGGGGAAGGGGTGAGGAGTTTGGGAGTTGAGGGGTTGAGGAGTTTGAGGGTTGAGGAGTTTGAGGGTTGAGGAGTTTGAGGGTTTTGGGGGACGGAGGATGAAGGACGGGGGACGGAGGACGAATTACGAGTTTTGAGTTTTGGGTGACGGATTATGGGTTTTGGGGGACGGAGGACGAGTTTTGGGGGACGGGGGACGGGGGACGAATTGCGAGTTTTGGTTGGGGATGCTGTGTTTTTGCTTTTGGTAGTTGCTCCTAGTTCCATACTCATTATCCAAGGCTAAACGTGCAACATCTACCTCAAGTCCGTAGTTCGTAATTCAAAACCCTACATCCATCCTCCGTAACTCATAACCCATCATCCGAAATCCGAAATCCGAAATCCGCCACTCAAAATCTGCCACTCGTAATCCAGCACCCAAAACCCGTAACCCTTAAACCCCTAAACCCTTAAACTCCTCAACTCCCAAACCCCTAAACTCCTCAACCCCTAACCTATCTAACCAACAAATTCCTTCCCTGCCCATGAGTACAAAGACAGCAAAACGACGACTTCTAGCTAGTGTAGAAAACATCTATAAAGCTAAGGTGCGGCTGCGAGGAGTGGCCGAGAAAACACCGCTGATGGAGAACTATAATCTGTCCGATCAGTATGGCTGTACGATTCGCTTGAAGCGAGAAGACTTGCAGGTGGTGCGCTCGTACAAGATTAGGGGGGCGTATAATAAGATGGCGACTTTGCCGGTGGAAGAGTTGCAAAAAGGGGTGGTGTGTGCTAGTGCGGGTAATCATGCGCAGGGAGTGGCTTTTGCTTGTCGGAAGCTGGGGGTGAAAGGTCATATTTTTATGCCCAGTGTGACGCCTAAGCAGAAGGTCAAAAAGGTAAAATTATTTGGCCGCAGCCATGTGGAAGTGGTACTGACGGGCGATACCTTTGACGACTCCTATGCGGAGGCTCAGCAATTGGCGCAAGAGCAGGGACTTGCCTTTATTCATCCTTTTAATGATAAGCGGATTATCGAGGGGCAGGGAACGGTAGGGCTCGAAATATTGGAGGATTGCCAAAGCCCTATTGACTATGTCTTCGTGGGGATAGGTGGTGGTGGATTAGCGAGTGGATTGGGGAGTTATTTTCATCATATTAGCCCGAATACGAAGATTATTGGAGTGGAGCCTGCAGGTGCCCCCGCTATGAAGCGCTCGCTTGAAGCGGGTAAGGTGGTGAAGCTAGAAAAGATAGACAATTTTGTGGATGGAGCAGCCGTGAAAAAGGTAGGAGATCTCACCTTTTCTATTATCCAACAGGTGGTAGAGGACGTGGTGATCGTTCCAGAGGGGAAGGTATGTAGTACGATTTTACAGCTATATAATGAAGAAGGTATCGTGGTAGAGCCTGCCGGAGCACTAACTATCTCTGCCTTAGACGATTATAAAGAGGAACTGAAGGGTAAGAATGTCGTTTGTGTGATTAGTGGTAGTAATAATGATATTACCCGTACAGAGGAGATCAAAGAACGCTCTTTGCTGTATGAAGGCTTAAAGCACTACTTTGTTATTCGTTTCCCGCAACGCGCAGGAGCACTACGAGAATTCCTCAATAATGTTTTGGGGCCCAATGATGATATTACCCACTTTGAGTACACCAAAAAACACAATCGGGAAAGTGGCCCTGCCCTAGTCGGTATCCAGCTACAAGCCAAAGAGGACTACGAACAACTATTGGAGCGTATGCACCAATACCGCATCAATTTCCAGACACTCAACGACAGCCGCATGCTGTTTGATCTTTTAATTTGATTGTTTTACAAATTATCATTACTTTTATATCAAAGTAATTAATATTGTGACTTTACGGATATAAAGCCGTCTTTAGAAACAAAGGAAGCATTATACTCCTGTGAGAAAACAAATCCAGATTAATTGCTGATGCCGATGCCCCCTTTTGAGGTATCGAATTCAGAAAAAAATGAGTTGTGAGTTGGTGCTTTGGAGCGCTTAATGCTAGCGTGCACCAACCACACTTTCTTTACCAGTCTTTTTTATAGTTAAATAACCCAAGTTTTGTGAATTCTGACTTGCCCTTTCTCCGTCCTGCCGCGTTAAAAAGCCTCGCCATATCTAAGGATATGCCTACGTTTTTTGCCTTGCAGGCCGAAAAAATGCCGTTGTCATATTTTCACAAAACTTGCATTGTTTAACTATATTTGTCATTAAGTTGGCGAATCTAACCGCTCCGTAAACGCCAGCGACCGCTGCGTTAAATTTCAAAATTTGTGGATTAATTTGCCCATTAATCCAAATCAATCTCATAACTTTGGATGCGTTTTGGCTAAATATAGTCGAAACCAGTGGACATTAATACGAATTTGAGAGAGCTTGTATCCCTTTTAAAAGCTACTCCTACATCATTTTTATGGTAAGTACTTTTTCAACAACAAGACACTGTTTTTGTTGACGGGGATATTGTTTTGCATGCTTAATAAAGAAATTTTTAGAGCATTCTACTACCAGATTGACAGACATCAACGAATTCAGCAGAAGGGAGCATATAAGAACTAATCTCATCTAATTGATGAAGGAACCGATATTTATTTTTTAATTCATCTATGCATCTCAAAAACTTATCCCATGAAAGGATTAAGATTACTCCCATTTTTTCTCCTTACGACCTTCTGTTTGCAGGCCCAGCAGCTTTCCCTGTTTACACAATACCGTGAAAATCAGACGATCATCAATCCCGCAGCAGTCGAAGGAGATTTTCTAACCTTTGGTCAAAACATTACCTTTGGTGCTTCCTACAGAGCACAATGGGTAGGCTTTGACAACGCCCCCACTACGCAGACACTGCGTGGCTCGTGGATCAACCGCGATGGAAGTGGCGCCTCCCTAATGGCTGGTGGCCATATCATCAACGACCAAACAGGGCCTACTGGTTTTACAGGTATATACGGTCGTGTTGCCGCAGTAGTTTCTGGCGATCCCGAATATTCTGGCTTATCCATCGGTCTGAGTGCCGGTTATGTCCAGTTTCGAGTTGACGGGGAAGAGATCAATCTCCGCGAAGAAGGTGATGTCTTAAGCGACCAGAATCAGAATCAAATGCATCCTGACGTTGGTGCTGGTATTTTCTACTATCAAGGGGTAGGTGACTACGACTACTTCTATGGAGGTATCTCTATCCCTCAGGTATTAGGCCTCGACCTTACGTTTCAAGATGATGATGGCGAGTACTCTCTACAGCGGGTACGCCACTTTTATGCACAGCTCGGCTATATCGCTTTCTTTGGCGATGATGGTGGTTTTTTGGAACCTTCAGCCTGGGTCAAGTACGTACAAGGAGCGCCCATCAATGCAGACATCAACTTGCGCTATCAGTTGCCAGGCAGCGTTTGGATAGGTGCGGGTGTCTCAACAGCATCGAATATGCACGGCGAGTTCGGTTTTATTTTGGGTGATAATATCGGCGCAGATAACCTCATTAAAATCGGCTACGGCTTCGACTACTCCTTCAGTGATTTTGGCCCTTCAGTGGGCGGAACGCACGAAATTAATGTATCATTTTCATTGGATCGATAATCAACGATAGCAGTGACCGCTACCCCCTAATTGACAAGCGTGGGCGATTTGCCCAGTAGTGTGTCGTCCTTCTATTGTTCAACCTATAATAATTAGAATTTCCATGAGGACTTATCTAACAATTACAAAATTTAACCCACTCATGAAAAAGGTCTTTGGCATCCTTATTTTAGGCTTTGCCTTTCATATCAGTGTGATTGCACAACCAAGTATCACGATCACCGATGCATCACCAGCAGTTAACGAACAGAATTTCTGTGTAGATGTCAATGTTCGAGACTTCAGTGTATTGCTCTCCATGCAGTTTACAGTAGAGTGGAATCCTGAAGTCATTAGCTTCAATCAAATTACCAATATCAATGGGGATGTCGACAACTTAGGACTTCCACAATCCTTTGACTTGACCAACACAGCAGATGGCTCCTTTGTGTTTGATTGGGCCACGCTAGGGCCCGATTGCTCCGAATTGGGCAGTAATCCCGTTACGATAGAGCCCAATAATATAGACCAAGTCTTATTCTCTATTTGCTTTGATGCCGTCGGGAGTTATGGGGATAATACCGATATCAACATTCTTGGCCCTCCAGTGGTGACCAGGCAGTTTACCCCGACGCCACGCTGTAATAATATTGGCGCCTTTACCGATGATGGGTTTGTTTCCCTTGGAGTTCGACCATTAACGATATACGCTTCTGATGAAAATGTCAATGAAGGCGACCAAGTGTGTGTAGACTTTAGTGTAACTGGTTTTGATGATCTGACTAGTGTTCAGTTTTCGGTAGAGTGGGATCATACCAATCTAGAATTCGTGGAAGTTCAAATTGGAGACATACCAAATACATCTATAAGTAGTTTTGCCACTCCAGATTTTATTCCTGAGTTCGGAGATAGTATTATGACGGCCTCCTGGAGTTTTATTGTTCCGAGTGGGGCTGGTATTACAGTTCCCGATAGCACCTTATTTTTCTCGGTTTGCTACAATGTGATTGGAGAATGCGAGGAAACTACTAGTGTGAATATAGTGAGCGAGCCTACTAATTTCGAGGTCATCAATACGGTTGAGTTGGGCACAAGAATTACCCTAATTCCTGAAAGTGGCAGTGTTACCACTAATGACTGTATTCCTTCTGGTCTACAGCTTACAGCAGATTGCCCGGGCCCACTAGACCTCAACGAAAATGGCTGTGTGGCCATTCGAGCAGGTAACAATTTCAATAGCATTTCTGACTTGGAGTTCCTGATCTCTTTTAATGAGAACATCCTAGAATATACTGGTATTAATACTGGAGCCCTTCCTAACTTTAATGAGGCTAATAATATTAACACCACAAATGCCGCCGGTGGTATTATCGGTGTTGAGTGGGAAACAGGGCCACTACCTTCCCAAACCCTAGGTAATAATGCAGTACTATTCGAAATCTGCTTCGATGCGGTTGGCTTAGGTGGTAATAGCCCTATTATTATTCCACCAACCCCAGCAGTGGCCCGAGAAAACGACGGGCCTAACCTCGGCATTAACCCAACCAATTGCATCATTGAAGTGAACCAACCCAATGGAGTAACGCTTACCATCCCCGATGCGAATGTGCCGCTCAATGGCGAAACCTGTCTTGATTTTACTGTAAGTAACTTTGTAGATATTGAGAGCTTCCAGTTCTCTTTAAATTGGGATGAAACCCAGATTGAATTTGTATCTATACAAAGTGTCACACTTCCTGGTGCAGACAATAGTAACTTCGTCACTGCCCTGGCACCCGCTGGTGCCCTTACTTTTGAATGGGATGCTGCAAGTGCAGTAACAGTTGGCGATGGGGATGTGATTATGACCCTCTGCTTTCGCGCCATTGGTGATCCCAATACCTGCTCCCCCATTGATGTAGTCGACTTCCCATTAGCACGAGTAGCCACTAGTTCTTCCTCTAATGGTGAGAATATTGGTATCGTAGGCCAGGTCGGTGATTTCTGTATTCTCAATCCCGATGGATTCTTCCTCGTATTGCCAGAAGGAGAAGGGGTGCGCGGCGATACGCTCTGCTTTCCCGTAAGAGTTACAGATTTTGATGATATAACAGTCGCTAATTTCGATATTCTATTCAATCCGACGCTTTTAGAATTTATCGAGCTTGGCACTACTTTTGATATACCAGGCCTCAATGGCGCTAATGTCAATACAGACAATGCTGACATTGGATTTATCAATATCGACTGGGCTGATCCTTCGGGAGTGACGGTGCCCGATAGTACGGTGATGCTAGAGCTTTGCTTTGCGCTAAATGATGACCGACCCTACGAATGTAGCCCGCTGCGTACCAACAATAGTACGGTGGAAGTACTCGCAGGTGTGGGAAGTTTGATCCCTGTAGATGGGGAAATATGTATACTAGATAAGCTAGAGTTGATCAGCGCGGATATTCAAGGTGTTACTTGCCCTGGTGATACAGATGGCAGCATTGAGCTCGAAGTTGAAGGAGGTCTAGGGCCATTGGTATTCAACTGGCAAACCACGCCACCACAGTTTACCAATCGAGCGACTAACCTGCCAGGAGGCCCTATCGAAGTGATTGTCTTTGATATTGAAAATTCTGACCTAATTGATACCTTCTCTTTTGTAATTCCTTCAGGTATTGGCCCAATTGTAGGATTCCCATCAGATACGCTGATAGCTTCTTGCGATCCCCCACTTACCCTGGCTACTGGCATTTCATCAGTAGAAGAAGGCACGCTTGTGTGCCGGTGGACTACCTTAGGTGGTACTCTATTAGCAACAGGAAATAGTGCCTTACTTCCAGGAGAAGGGGAATATCGTTTTATCTGCGAAGTCGAGGAGACCGGGTGTACCGCTGTTGATACTTTGACGGTGCTCCCCCCAGTACTTCCTATTGCAGATGCAGGACAAGATGTACCCTTGAGCTGTGATAGTGGCCCTCAGAATTTGGATGGTTCTGGTTCAGAAACTATTGGAGTAAGTTATCTTTGGACAGTGCTGACGGGTGGTATAGTGATTAACCCAGGTGAAGAAACGATGATTAATCCTGGCTTTACTTCTACGGAGGGTGGAACGATAGAGCTTACGGTAACCATCAATGCGACCGGCTGTTCTGCTACTGATACCGTAGCCGTATTATCGCAAGGGGGCTTTCCTGTAGCTAATGCAGGTACCGATCGGGTGCTCGGCTGTACTGGTTCCGTCACTTTGGATGGCTCCAATTCCTTTAACGAATTCCCAGTGACCTATCAGTGGGTAGACGCTGATGATGATTCGGTGTTGGCAGATGATATTACTTTTGAAACCGATCAGGTGGGCACCTACGTGTTAGTGGTTACTAATACCTTGACCAACTGTGTTACTACCGACACCATTGAAGTCACTCAAAATGAAGACTTTCCAATAGTGAGTATTACTCAGGATACCGTCTTTAATTGTACTATTGATACGGTTGCTCTTTCATTACAAATCGATAATGCGGACTTATTTGAGTTCTTATGGAGCAGCACAGACGGTGAATTTACCTTTGGTACGAACAATACCCAAACCCCGCAAATCCTTACCCCTGGTGCTACCTATGAGGTAGTTGTCACTAATGTCCTCAATAATTGTGCTAGCACGGCGTCCATCAGTGTTCCTATAGATACCATAACGCCTACTGTAGTTCCTGCCTTTGCAGATACCTTACTGGTAAATTGTGCCTTTCCGCAGTATACGGTAAATGGGATGGGCTCTTCTATGGGAGATGAATTCACCTATATTTGGTCCAATGAATTTGGGGTCATACCCACTCCTGGCGATTCGCTGGATGTCTCTGATCCGGGCACCTATTTCCTTGAGATTCAGAATACCGTAAACGGCTGTTCTGCTATTGATTCTTTTGTAGTAGACACTACCTTCCTAGCTCCAGTTCTATCTGCTATTGAGCCTCCATTCTTATCGTGTAGTACGGATAGCATCATTTTGATTGCTACTCCAGAGATTGGCTCTGTCGATGCCGATAGTATTACGGTAGCTTGGACGGGTGGTGCTATTGAGAATGCAGATCAACTAGAAGCTATAGTGAGACAGGCCGGTACTTATCAAGTAGAAGTAACGGTGAATGCTTCTGGCTGTAGCGAAACAGTAGAGGTAACTGTTATGCAAGATGATGAAGTACCAGTGGCAGCAATCACTGCTGCTATGACGGAGCTGACTTGTGCGGACGATTTATTGATGCTAGACGCGAGTAGTGCTAGCTCCAATGGTGAACGGTATGTATATGAGTGGATTCCGACTGAAGGCGGACAACTGGCCTTTGGGGCGGAGAACGATCCTAATGTTGATATTTTTGCTCCTGGTACCTACGAATTAGTTGTAACGGATACCTTATTTGACTGCTCTGCCTCCGATATTATCACGATCACGCAGAACATTGTTGAACCGATGGTGAGTATAGGATCAGATACCAGCCTCACTTGCTTGTATACTGCTCATCAATTCAATACAGCGCTCACTAGTGTAGGACCACAGTACACTTATACTTGGATAAAGGATAATGCTCCAGAAGCAGTATCCGATGAACTGAACTTTGCTGTTACAGAGCCCGGTGAATATAACTTAATCGTAACAGATACCACCAATGGCTGTACAGCTATAGACGTAGGCTTTATTACCGACCTGAGAGAAGAATTACCCACACTTATGATTGACCAAACGGAAAATCTATCTTGTATAGTGGAGGAGACCAGCGTCTCGGTTGTTCCTTCCCCTGCTGATAACTATGATTATCAATGGTTCTTGGTGGATGAAATGGGCATGGCGCAGGCGATTATGGGCGAAACAGACTCTATCATTACCCTTGACGCAGGTGGAATGTATCAGATTGAGGTGATTGACCCCATATCAGAGTGTGGTGCTACCGTGGATGTTGAGGTAGTACAAGATACCATTACACCGCTTGCTGTGATCCAAATGGATATGGTTGATTCCGTATTTATTACTTGCGAAGAAACTACGGTAACCTTGAGTGGAAATGGCTCCTCTTCAGGGCCATTATTCGACCTTAAGTGGTCACAAGTACTACCTTTTGTACAAGATAGTTTAGCGGATGTGATCCAATACGAGACCTCATTAGTGGGTACTTATGCGCTAGAAGTAACCAATAGCGTTACAGGATGTACCGCTATGGATACGATTACAGTAGAAGAAAATTATGTGGTACCAGAATTAATTGTTAATCAACCAGATACCTTCTTCTGTTCTTCTACAACAGTGGACTTAGATGCTACTGCGTCGATCATAGCAGGTGATTTTGAGGCGGAATGGCTTTCTTTTGGTGCAGGTAATATCATCAGTACGGATTTAACGGCCCAGGCCGATAGTGCCGGTACGTATCAACTAACAGTGGTAACAAATCCTGACATACCAGAGTGTCTAATTAGAACAACAGTAGAAATCCCTGGCGACTTCCAAGCTCCAGAGATCGTTGCAATGGAACCGGACACCTTCACTTGCTTCACCAGTGCTATCATGCTGGATGCCACACAATCTACCGGCAACGGTACGCTTACTTCTAATTGGACAACTGTTGAAGGAGGAACTATCACACCGGATGATCTGGAAGCGTCTGTTGATGCACCAGGTACGTATCAGTTAATACTTTCTACCAATCCAATTATCACTGCCTGTACAACAGTAGATACCTTTGAGGTATTGGCTAATCCAGAAACACCGGAGCTGACCTTTGCCCCTATAGATACCTTTACTTGTGCAGAGGAGCCATTTGTATTGATAGATGCTACACCTTCTGGAATAGGTACCGATAATCTAGAAACAATCGAATGGCTCAATGAATCAGGAGGTGCTGACCCAGTTGCCACTGGCAATCAATTTGTCGTACAAGCCTTGGAGCCAGGCACTTACAGTGTAAATATCAGCCTCAACAGCGTATTAGGAGACTGTTCGGCGATGACTACCGTCACCGTAGGGCAAGATACTATTGCACCAACGGCTGACCTAGCAGCAGTAGAAGAACTCACTTGCGTGAATGACTCTATTGCACTTAATGCTTCTGCCTCGATGGCTAATAGTATGAACAATGGAGTCTTGACCTTCTCTTGGGAGGGTATCCAAGATAATGACGATGCTTTTGTCGACGATATCAAAGATCAAGCGGCTGTTGAAGTAGTGGAGGGTGGTAATTACCGACTCACGATTACTGATCAGGGTAATAATTGTGAAACAATCGTAGTGAACGAGGTGAATGAGAACACCGTACCTCCCACACCAAGTGTGCTAGATGCCGATCCTATCGGTTGTGATATGGAGCCTGTTTCCTTAGATGGTACTGCATCTGGTAATACCGCTGATTTTGCAGAGATTCTCTGGACAGGGGTAGATGTAGATGATCCTTCACCCAATAATGCCTTAGTAACTACGGTAGCTCAGGCGGGTACGTACGAACTATTGATTAGACGTGCTGATAATGGTTGTGATAGTACCATAACGGTTATTGTAGAAGATGATATGAATTTCCCAACGGCCGAAGCAGGCGCTCCTAGCCAAACTATTGGCTGTGGCCCTGATGGTACCTTACTAGACGGTAGTAGCTCTTCGCAAGGAGATAACATTACTTACCAATGGACAGTACTAGACGGTGCTGCCAACCTTACAGAGCCTACTCAGGCGAGTACAGGAATTGATGCAGCGGGTACTTTCGTGCTACTAGTAACGGATACCGATAACGCATGTGAAGCAACAGATACGGTGGTTGTTACCCTAGAAGTTGACCTGCCATTAGCTGATCTGGGCCCTGATGAAGGAATTTGTGAAGATAGCACCATGCTATTCGCTGATATTCCTGCCGGTGCGACTGGTGCGTGGCGTGCAGAGAGTGGCGGAGCATTTATTGAAGACGCCATGAGTAGCAGTACTTTTGTTTCTAACTTATCACCTGGTGCTAATGTCTTTACCTTTACGCTAAGCGCAGAAGGGTGTGAAAACTACAGCACGGATACGCTAATTGTTACTTTAGCAGAATCACCGACAGCGAGTAGCGATCTGGTGACGCTTGCGGAGGAACAAGAAGTGGCTGAGTTTAATGTAACCGATAACGATGTAGTAGTAGGCGGTGGATTTAACCTGCGCCTGATTAGCCAGCCAAGTTTTGGAGAGCTAGATTTTAATGAAACAACAGGTCAATCCATCTACACCATTAAGCTAGGTCAATTTGGAGATACCGAGTTCACCTATGAGTTGTGTAGTGATATTTGCCCAAATCTGTGCGATGAAGGTTTAGTACAAATTGAAGTACCAGAAGCAGAGATCGAGTTCAACATTCCGAACGGTATCACCATGAATGATGATGGTGTGAACGATACATTTGTATTCGATCAGCTCTTGCTAAATCCTGACCAGTTTCCAGATAATGAGATGATCATCTTCAATCGTTGGGGGGATATCGTCTTCCAGGCGAAGCCTTACCTCAATGATTTTATGGGCATCAGCGATGATGGAAATGAGTTACCAGAAGGTACATATTACTACATCCTTCGCTTGAATATTGCCGAAGGAGAGATCATAAGAGGAGACCTTACGATTGTAAAATAGATCGGCACTTTGGCCGCTAACACAAGGCACTGTCCTCATTCTGAGCGTTCTCAGTTGGAGACAGTGCCTTTTTTTTGCTTCCCTCCAGTTTTTTTATACCTTTATTGAGTAAGCTATACTGACGATTAAGTGGTTTGCCTATGGCAATACCACGTTAATATCAGTATATACTGCACCAAAGTGGTTTACGATTAGGCAAACCACTTTGCGTCACGTATAAATCAACTTAATTCAATTATTTTTCATGAAATTTGAAATCTTCAAAAGCGACAAAAACGACAAGTTTTATTTTCGCCTAAAGGCTAATAACGGTCAAATTGTACTCGCTAGTCAGGCTTACGCCAATAAGGCGGGCTGCAAAAATGGTATCGAATCGGTAAAGAAAAATGCCACTAACGATGAATGCTATGAGCGCAAAGAAGCAGCTAATGGCAAATTCCACTTCAACCTTTTGGCAATGAATAAGCAAATCGTTGGCAGCAGCCAAATGTATGCAGCTAAGGCGGGTATGGAAAATGGTATCGATGCCGTAAAACGTATCGCCCACGAAGCCAGTGTAGTAGACCTGACGGTAGCAGAATAAGTATTTGACTTAGATTCAAAAAAACAGCATTTTAAGGCTTTGTAACAAAAGACAAAGCCTTTTCTTTTTGCCTGACCTATGGAAATCCTTCGGATCAATTTGTGGTCGAGTCCGCGCAATATCTCTACCGCATTTATGTACGCTTTTGCGCAACGTTCTGATGCCACTGTAGTAGACGAGCCACTCTATGCCCATTACCTTGACGTTTCAGGTGTGCAGCACCCGGGGCAAGAAGCTATTTTGGCTAGCCAAAATGCAGATGGCAACCAAGTCGTGCAAGATGTATTGTTGGGGCCTTCTACCACCCCTGTTTTGTTTTTCAAACAAATGACCCACCACCTCATCAAGCTAGACGATCGCTTTTTGAAGCAGATGGCTAATATTATGCTCATCCGAGACCCACGAGCTATTATCAACTCATATGCCAAAGTACGCCCCTACCCTAACATGCAAGATGTAGGCGTCCAACAGCAATTTGAGCTGTTCCAAAAGCTCCAAGCATGGGGACGACTCACGGCCATTATCGAAACTAGTATTCTGCTGCAAGACCCCAAACATATTTTGCAAAAGCTATGTGACCGACTAGATATTCCCTTTCAAGAGAGCATGCTCTCCTGGCCCGCAGGCGCCCGACCTGAAGATGGTGTTTGGGCGCCCTATTGGTACCACAATGTCCATCGCTCCACTGGCTTTAAGCCTTACGTACCACGCTCCGTAGAACTCCCCCCCCACCTCGAAGAACTAGCCGTACAGTGCCAGCCGTACTACGAAACCCTTTTGAATCATGTGTTAAAATAAAGTCCTGATGTTACAGCAATTCAATTCAAAAAACGAAAATATTCTCGTTTATATAGATGGGCAGCTCCTACCCAGGGCGGAGGCCAAAGTCTCGGTGTTTGATAGTGTAGTACAAGGCGGCGATGCCGTTTGGGAAGGCCTCCGCGTGTACGATGGGCGTGTTTTTTGCCTAGAGCACCACCTAGAGCGCCTGCAACACTCCGCCCATGCGCTCGCCTTTCAAGATATTCCAACGAATGAACACATCAAAAAAGCCCTCTTCCAGACCCTAGAAGCCAACCAAATGCGCGATGGCGTACACATCCGCCTCACCCTAACCCGTGGCCTCAAGATCACCTCCGGCATGGACCCCCGCCTCAACCAATTTGGGCCCACCCTCATCATCCTCCCCGAATGGAAACCACCAGTTTATCCACCAGAAATTACCCTCATCACCTCCTCTGTACGGCGCAACTCCCCCATGCACCTAGATTCCAAAATCCACCACAATAACCTCCTCAACAATATCCTAGCTAAAATAGAAGCCAACCACGCAGGCGCCGATGCCGGCCTCATGCTCGACAAAGATGGCTTCGTCTCCGAAGCCAATGGCGTCAATGTATTCTGCATCCGCAGCGGCAAGGTCTTCACCCCACACGCCGATAGCTGCCTCCCCGGCATTACCCGCCGCCTCATCATCCAACTCTGCACTGAAAATCACATCCCCATCCAAGAAAAAAACCTCTCCGTCACCGAGTTCTACACTGCCGACGAAGTATTCACTACAGGCACCATGGGCGAACTCACCCGCGTAGGCGCCATCGATGGCCGCACCATCATCAACCGTTCCGGCCAAGCCATCCTAGCTAAAATCAACACCCTTTTCGAAGCACAAACCAAAACAGCAGGCACTCCCTTGCCGTTTTAGGAATAAGTAAGAGCGGGACAGGATCGGCAAATTTGGAGGGTGCGGGTGCCAGCTTCGCGCGAAAGCCTTAAATTTGCCGCTCCGATACTTATCGGAGTTGGTTCCTTTTTATCGACTGAAAAAGGAACTCGCCGAAGGCAATGCCACAGGATGACGACAATCTATAAGCAACACAAGCATTAGACAAGAAGACATAAAATGAAACACCCAAGCACTATTCATGATCAAATGGGAAGAGCCATCCAACTCACCACCCCCCCAAACCGCATCATCTCCCTAGTCCCCTCCCAAACAGAACTCCTACTCGACCTGGGCCTCGCACATGCAGTAGTAGGCCGCACCAAATTTTGTGTCCATCCCAAACCCACCGTACAAAACATACCCAAAATCGGCGGCACTAAAAAGCTAAAACTAGACCAAATCCGTGCTCTACAACCCGACCTCATTATTGGCAACAAAGAAGAAAATACCAAGGAAGAGCTTGAACTCCTCATGCAAGAATTTCCCGTGTGGATGAGTGATATTGCCGACTTATCCGCTGCCCTGGAGATGATTCGTCAGCTCGGCGAGATTACCCATACTAGCGCCAAAGCCGAAGCCCTAGCGGATCAAATTCAAGCAAACTTTGCTAGCTTACGCCCCTATCAGGCCCACCCTATCGACTGTGCCTACTTCATTTGGCGAAAGCCCTATATGGTAGCAGCTAGTGATACCTTTATCAACCACCTATTGGCGCAAGCCGGTTTTCGCAACGTATTTGGCCACCTCACGCGCTACCCCGCCATCACCGCATCGCAACTCGCCGCGGCCGCCCCACCCTATTTGCTCCTCTCTTCCGAGCCCTTTCCCTTCAAAGACAAACATATCCAGGAACTGCAAGCGATATGTCCTCAATCCGTCATTCGCTTAGTTGATGGCGAACTCTTCTCTTGGTATGGGAGCCGCCTCTTGCACGCCCCTGCATATTTTTCTAATTTGCGAAAAGCTTTAGCATTGTAGATTACCCTGCCCTATCTTTCCAATATTCGACTCCGAAGCACACACATTATAATTTATTTTAATTTTTGGAACACTTTTTGTTGACCACCAAGTAGTATCTTAAATAACTACACCATGAAGATGAAATTTTTACCAGTACTTACACTTGTTGCTTTTTTATTGCTTAATAATGGCCGCTTGCACAGCCAATCGCATGCTATTCCAGGTCAAGTAATTGTCCAGCTAGACCCTAGCGTTTCTGCGGACGTTTTTTTACAAATTCTGGCTAACCAGCGCACTAATCTGCCACTCTTTGAGCATGATAAGGTGCTGAGTAAACGCCACAATATGCACTTGCTGCAGTTTGATCCCGAAGGCTGGGCCATTAACGATATTATAGATGCCCTCTACGATCAGCCACAATTGCTGGCTGCGCAGTGGAATGCTGCTATTCAAAAGCGCCGCCTGCCGAACGATGATAACTATGATCGCCAATGGGGTTTTGAAAAAATTGGCCTGCCTGAAGTTTGGAATATCACTACCGGTGGCGTCACTGCCCGAGGCGATACCATCGTAGTGGCAGTGCTCGATACTGGTTTCGAATTGGAGCATGAAGATTTACTGCCTAACCTATGGCGCAATGGCGGTGAGATTCCCAACGATGGCATCGATAATGACCAAAATGGCTATGTGGATGATATGACAGGATGGAATTTTAGAGATGATAGCCCCACTCCTGTCCGCGATGATCATGGCCTGAGCGTGATGGGTATCTTGGGAGCTAAAGGCAATAATGAGATCGGCGTCACTGGCGTCAATTGGAATATTAAAATGATTCCACTAACCATTGAATTTGTATCCGATATCATCGAGGCGTATGACTATGTCTTGGAGCTTCGCCGCAAATACAATGAAAGTATGGGTGTCGAGGGAGCCTTTGTGGTAGCTACTAATGCTTCCTTTGGTGTGGGTCGCACTCGATGTAATGAACAACCAATCTGGGGGGGTATGTATGACCTGATGGGCGACGAAGGAATCCTAACTGGTGTAGGTAGCGACAATGATGAATACAATGTCGATACCTTTGGCGATATGCCCACCACCTGCCCTTCTGATTTTATCATCACTACCCTGAACACGACGGAGGAAGATGAAAAATTCCAGTTCTGCTCTTGGGGCTCAAAATCTGTTGACCTAGGCGCGCCGGGGCACCTCTCTTACACGCTAGACCTCGATGATTCCTACATCACCTTCAACGGCACCTCTGCATCGGCTCCGCACCTCACAGGCACCATTGCACTTCTTTACAGCCTCCCCTGCGATACCCTCGCCGAACAAGCTCTCACTAACCCCAAAGAAACCGCCCTTTCCATCCGAAACATCATCTTAGAAAGCGTCGACGAGCTCGATATGCTTCGAGATTTGACCGTCACTTCGGGTCGCCTCAATGCTTTCAAAGCCATGGAACTCGCCCAGCTATCCTGTGGCGGCTCCGTCGGCACTCTCGACGTAATGCAACTCTCCCCCAACCCCGTCCAGAGCTTGCTCACCATCGAATACGAAACCCCCAGCTTCAACGACTTCACCCTGCGCATCGTCAATACCCTGGGGCAAGAGCTCTTCCGCCGTACCTTTGCGCCGCCGCGCTTTGGCCTCAAGCAGCAAGAAGTCGATGTTTCTTGGCTCAGCCCGGGCTTGTATTATGTAGTATTGGATAAGGGGCTGAATATTTCGGCCAAGCCTTTTGTGAAGCAATAATGATGCAGCTATTCCCGCTGTCCGCTTGTATTCGCTACTCCAGCAGGCTACTACCGCTATCCTTAGTCGGGTCTTCACTTGACGTTCAGCCCCGCCTAAGCATGCAGTAGTATAGCCTGCTGGAGTACCTCATATCACTTCCATCGGGGCTGTGGCCTCGCAAGCCACCCAATGATCGGATTGCAAATCCGATCGGCACAGCCCGCTTTGTCACAACATTTGAATACGTAAAGCCAAGCCCGTGCTAAGTGGATTTGTAATCCGCGGGTGAATCAATAATTCTACAAACTCTCTGAAGTCGGGGCTCAAGACATTTGAATCTGACATATTGCTGGCGAAGGATTTCTATAGCAGCGAGACGATCTTCAGGAGATTTACTCAACCAATAAGATAGATCTGATTGTTCCTCTCGAAGACTAATTACTTTTACAACTCTTTGCATAACCTAATATAATAAAAACAAGCAAACCTTACTAGTTTTTCCTGGCACATGTTATAATTAACGTAAGACCTTGTAGGTTTTTCCTGGCACGTGCTTGTCAACCTCCAAGGTCTTATTACATATCCCACTGCGTGGGTATTCCATAACTTTTTTTCAAAAAAGTTATTCCTACCTGTAACAAACCCATCCTACCAGCCGTCTGCCAGGTGAAAGGACGATACAGACATGGATTTGAACCAATTTAAATCAACCGTACTACCCATAAAAAATAAGCTTTATCGCTTTGCCTTGCGCATGCTGGGCGATCCGGCTGAAGCCGAGGATGTGGTGCAGGAAGTGCTGATCAAAGTCTGGAACCAACGTGCTGATTTGACGGAAGTCAATAATATAGAAGCTTGGTGTATGCGGCTGACCAAAAATAAGGCCATTGATAAATTGCGATTGAAGCATCGTAACATGCAAGACTTGGAAACCGTCTACGACTTACAGGAAACAAGTCAATCGCCCTATGCCAAGACAGCTTACAGCGATACGTTAAAGCAGATCAAGCAGCTGATGGAGGAGTTACCGGAGAAACAAAAGCAGGTGATGCACCTGAGAGATATAGAAGGCATGCCCTACCAAGAAATCAGTGACAGCTTGGAAATGTCGATGAGCAATGTGAAAGTAAACTTATTCCGAGCGCGGCAAAACATTCGCGCTAAGCTTTTAAAAACAGAATCCTATGGATTATAAGCAGATAAATGGATTGTTAGAGCGGTACTTTGAAGGCCAGACGAGCTTAGAAGAGGAGCAGCAACTGCAGCAGTATTTTGCGCAAGCAGTAATAGATGAGCGACTGCAACAGTTTGCCCCTTTGTTCCAGTTCTTTGAAGTGGAGCAAACGGCAGCTCTCGATGAGCAATTTGATGCTCGCTTATTAGAAGCTATAGAAGAACAAGCGAAAGTCGTTCCGATGCGCAGCACTGGAAGACGTGTAATACTAAGATGGTTGAGCCGAGCGGCCGCTATTGTACTGATCTTCGCCGCAGCATGGTGGGTATACGATACACAGCAGCCACTAGAGCAAACGGGCATCGATTGGAGCAAATATGAGGTAACGGATCCACAGCTCGCCTTTGCACTTACTCAAAAGGCATTAAAGGGTGCCTCTGCTCAGATCAAGAAAGGCTCTGACATGGCCCAATCCGAAGTGAAGTATATCTCTACTATGACGGAGATACTCAAATAAAAAGTCAATATTATTAAACCTTTGCAAATACGATTGTTATGAAATACTTTAAATTAATGGCCCTCTGTGGCGTGCTGCTAGTCAGCTTTACCCAGGCGCAAGCCCAAGCTAATGCTATCGATAAGTACTTTTCGCAGTATGTGGATGATGAACGCTTTACCGTAGTATACGTGAGTTCTAAGATGTTCCAACTCTTCGATCGACTGGATGTTGGTGGCTTAGATATGGATGAGGAAGAAAGTAAGATTGTAAAAAATATTGCTAAGGACCTACGCGGCCTGCGTATCCTCAGTGCAGATGAAGATGGACTTGCACTTTATAAAGAAGCGAAAAGCAAAATTAGTACCCAGGAATACGAAGTACTGATGACCGTTCGAACGAATGATGGCGAAAATGTAGATTTTTTGATCAAGGATAATGATAATATTATAGAAGAGCTCTTATTACTGGTAGGTGGTGAAGATGACGAATTTGCCCTGCTCAGTTTTGTTGGAAGACTCGATCTCAATAGCATCGTTAAGCTAGCGAACTCTATGGAAGAAGATAAGAAAAAAGAATAAGGCTCATCCATAAAACCTATATATCATGAAGTTACACACCTTACTGGTTTTTGCGATAAGCACCCTACTACTTGCTTCCTGCAACTCTACGAAAACACTAGACAACTTTTATGAAAAGCACAAAAAAGAAGAGGGCGTAACCAACTTCAAACTACCTGGCTGGCTAGTGTGGATAGGAACAGGGATGGCTTATCACTCCATCAGAGACCGAGAAGTACGGATGGCGCTCAAGATGGCGAAAAAAGTGAAGACGATGCAGTTCTTTACTACAGAAGGAGATTATGAGGTTTCCAGAGCAGAAATTGATGCACTTGTCGGCAACCTGAAGGAAGAATCTTTTGATGAATTGCTCTACGTAAAAGAAGAAGGGACGCAAGTCAACGTCATGGTGAGGGATACCGATACCAAACTCAAGAATATCCTACTACTCGTCGAAGAAGAAGGTGAATTCACCTTTATTAGTATGAAATCCAGACTTAAATACAAAGATTTGTCGGAGTACATTAGCTACTATGTAAATGACTTTATGGGTAACAAACCTGTAAAAAAGAAAGACAAAGAAGACAAACCGAGAGCATAGCGCCTTACCCTTATTCATTCACTTAACTTTATAGGCTTTTACTACACATTCTTGCCACAGGCAAGGCTAGATATATCTATCCCCATAGCAAAAGTCGCACACACTAAATTTCACCTATTATGCAAAAATTAATTGTTGTTATTCTATTCGCATTATTTTCCCAAGGGCTTCTAGCTCAGAGCAATGCCATTGATGCGCTTATTGACAAATATGAGAGTCGAGAAGAAGTATCAACCCTCAATTTACAGGGCTGGCTGTTTAATCTAGTAGCTAATGCAGATGACGATGAAGAGACAACGGGCGTTTCTGCAAAGATCAACCACATTCAACTGATGGTGATGGACGAGCAAAACTTAGTAAGTCCAAAGGAGATGAAGCGATTCAAATCAGCTATCTATAAAGATCAGTATGAGCCCCTTTTTCAAATTCGAGAAGAAAAAAACCTCGTGGAGTTCTTACTCCGTGAAGAGGGTGATTTAATCACCGATGTACTCATTTTGGTGAGTGGCAAAGAAGATTTTGTACTCCTGAATTTATCAGGGCAGCTCAAATTTAGTGATCTAAATGACTTGGACATCCAAGTGGAAGGTGGTGATCATTTTAAAAAGATACCAGAAAACCGCAGAGATGTACCAAGAGCTTAATCATATTAAGATCATATCGTAGTAGCGCAAATCTATTCAAACAGATTTGCGCTACTTTTTTTTGTGGGGTTTTGCTAAGTTTAGGGTACAACAACTAAAATGTATACACTTATGCGAAACCTTTTTGTAGTTCTACTTTGTGCCTTTTGTATCACCACCTCTTGGGCACAATTGACCCAACCGCCCTTCACACCCGCCGTAGAGCGGATGAAAGGGGTGGAAAAAAGACAAGCCCTTCAAGAGCAATCCGTCGTTGCGGGTATTCCTTTTCGCTCGGCAGGCCCTACCGTCTTTAGTGGCCGTGTAGCGGATATTGATGTATGGGAAAAAGACCCCAGCCATTTCTATGTAGCTTATGCATCGGGAGGGCTCTGGAAAACAGAAAATAACGGTACAACTTTCTATCCGCTCTTCGATCAAGAAGCTGTGATGACCATTGGCGATATAGCCGTGGATTGGAATACCAATACCATCTGGGTAGGTACCGGAGAGGTAAATGCTAGCCGCTCATCCTACGCAGGAATGGGCGTTTACAAAAGTACGGATGGAGGAAAAAACTGGCAGCACCTCGGATTAGGCGAAAGCCACCATATTGGCCGGATTCTGCTACACCCTACCGATCCCAATACTGCTTGGGTGGCTGTGCTCGGCCACTTATATTCTCCTAATCAAGAGCGAGGCTTGTACAAAACTACCGATGGGGGAAAGAGCTGGAAAAGAACCCTTTTTATCCATGACAATGCGGGCGTAGTAGACCTAATGATTGATCCCGATAATCCTGATCGCTTGTACGCGGCAAGCTGGGAGCGCACCCGGCGCGCCTGGAATTTTGTAGAGTCAGGCAATGGCAGCGGCATTCACCTCAGTGAAGATGGTGGCGAAACGTGGAGCCTACTTACCACCAAATCAAGCGGCTTTCCGACAGGAGAAGGGGTGGGCCGAATTGGTTTAGCCATGATGAAGGAAAATGGAAAGCCTGTACTGTACGCTTCTCTTGATAATTACTTCCGTCGGCCTAAAAAGGAAGAAAAGTCAGATAACTTGACCAAAGATATGCTCCGCAGCATGTCCAAAGAAGCTTTTCTAAAACTGCCATCCTACAAAATCAAAGATTATTTGCGTAGCAATCGCTTCCCCGATCAGTATGATGTGAAGGCTGTGAAAAAGATGATCAAGCAAGATGAAATAAAGCCAAAGGCTTTAGTGGAGTATACCGAAAATGCAAATAGCTTGCTCTTTGATACACCAGTGATTGGTTTAGAAGTTTATCGCTCTGACGATGCTGGCAAGAGCTGGAAAAGAACGCACGACGACTATATCGATGCAGTCTACAATTCTTATGGCTATTACTTTGGGCAGATCAGAGTAGCTCCCGATAATTCTGATAAAGTCTATGCGCTCGGCGTACCGGTGATGCGCTCCGATGATGGGGGCAAATCCTTTACATCCATTAATGGAGCTAACGTACATGGCGATCATCATGCCCTCTGGATCAACCCTGCTCGCCCAGGCCATTTAGTGCTGGGTAACGATGGTGGTATTAATATCTCTTACGATGATGGCGAAAATTGGATCAAATGCAACTCTCCTGCCGTGGGGCAATTCTATGCTATTGCGGTAGACATGGCAGAGCCGTATAATATTTATGGCGGCTTGCAAGATAATGGCGTTTGGTTTGGCTCTAGCAACTACAAGGCGAGCGAGCGCTGGCATAGCACCGGCCAATATCCCTACCGCAGTATCTTAGGAGGCGATGGGATGCAAGTGGCAGTGGATACCCGCGATAACAAAACGGTCTACACTGGTTTCCAATTCGGAAATTACTTCCGGATTAATACTGAAACGGGCAAACGGAAATTTATTACGCCTAAGCACCAGCTGGGCGAATCGCCCCTACGCTGGAACTGGCAAACACCGGTGCATATTTCAGTGCACAACCAGGATATTCTTTACATCGGTGCGCATAAATTGTACCGCTCCTTCAATCGTGGCGATGACTTCACCGCCATTTCAGAAGACCTCACTACGGGTGGCATCAAGGGCGATGTGGCCTTTTCCACGCTGGCCTCCATCCACGAATCTCCCCTACAGTTTGGCCTCATCTACACCGGCTCTGATGATGGTCTGGTACACGTCACACGAGATGGCGGAGTGAGTTGGGAGAATATCACACAGGGTTTACCTGAAGATATGTGGGTGAGTCGAGTACAAGCCTCTGCGCATGAGAAGGGCCGGGTATATGTCAGTCTAAATGGCTACCGCTGGGATGATTTCCGAGCGTTTATCTACCAATCAGATGACTATGGAAAAACTTGGCAGCGACTGGGCAGAGACTTGCCGCTAGAACCCGTAAACGTATTCAAGGAAGACCCTTCCAATGAAGATGTCCTCTATGTAGGCACCGATCATGGCACCTATGTTTCACTCGATCGCGGCCAATCGTTTATGGCCTTTATGGAAGGCTTGCCGCTCACCCCTGTACACGACCTAGTGATTCACGACAAGGCAAAAGACTTAGTAATTGGCACGCATGGCCGCTCTATTTATGTAGGCAGCGTGAAGGAACTACAGCAGTTGGATAACCAACTCCTCAAAAAGGACTTACACGCTTTTGCCATGGACGCGATTCGATACAGTAGCCGCTGGGGCAATAGTCGAGCCGCTTGGCGAGAAGCCTCTACACCCAAAGTGCATATTCCCATTTACGCCAGTGAAAAAGGGCCAGTAGAAATTGAAATCCGTATGGGAAAAGACTTATTACTGAAAAAGCATAATGCAGTGCTAAGCAAAGGCCTCAATTATGTAGAATACGACCTTTCCATGGATGACAAGCAGTTAGAGGCTTATAACAAAGCTCTAAATAAAAAGACCAAGAAAGATGCTAAACCGATCCAGGTGAAGCAGGCAGATAATGGAATGGCTTATTTGCATAAGGGCGAATATGCCGTTAAGGTGAGCCGTGGAAATGCGACTGCGGCAACTTCTCTGAAGGTGAAGTAAGAAACTAATAGAAGCACACTCGTAAATACGGATGTGCTTCTATTAACGATTAACCAGGCACCTGCGAGATAGTGCCTGCAACTGCTGCTCGCAGCTCTGGTAATATCTGCTCTGGCCTTTTGAAACCAGGCGATACTTTCATCAATTGTAGCTGCTCATTCATATACACCACAGAGGGATAGCTCATGCGGCCTTGTAAGAGCGAGTACGCCAAGGTATGCACGCCGCGCCGCCCCGCATCCGGTATAAATTCGAAGATTTGGCCATTAACGGTCACCGTTTCTTTCTGCTCTGCATTAAATTTGACCGGATAGAAGTGCTCGTTCATATACGCAATGACATCGGGATCGGTGAAGGTTTGCTTATCCATTACTTTGCACCATCCGCACCAGCTGGTGTAGACATCTACAAAGAATTTCTTGGGGCGCTGTTGATTTGCTGCTACGGCTTCTTCGAAGGTCATCCACTCAATGGCAGTGGTGTTTACCGGAGTAGGCTCAGGAGTGGGAGCGGGTTGAGTGATGGCAGGAGTTGCTGGCGCTGCTGTTGATTCAACAGGAGCTTCTGGCGCTACTTCCTTGGTATTATTGGAATTGCAGGCACTTAGTGCGGCAATGTATAAGAGTAAAATAGCTAGTCGTTTCATACCTCAAAAGTATTTCATTTTCCTTATTTGTTATCTTCTACCGCCGCTTTTTTCTTATTCAATTCTGCCTGTACTTCTTTAAGTGATTTCTCTGCTGCTTTAATCTGATCTTGCAGTTGCTTCAAATTGGCTTGCTCTAGCTCGTATTGCTGTTTTGTTTTTGCTACTTGCTGAGCAATGGCCTGTCGCTCATCCGCCAACTTTTTACGCTCTGCTTCGATTTTTTCAGCGGTATCTTTTTTCACTTTAGTAATCTGCTCTTTGGCATCTTGCTGAGCAGTGTAAATCGCTTCGGAGGCTT
>JBCCRH010000031.1:0-24033 GCA_039208045.1 Bacteroidota bacterium | reverse complement strand
CCCAGCTCAAAAGCACCCTCTGGGATGTATACCATTTCTACCCCAAATAGCTTCAGCTCCGCTATGGGAGTAGTCCTTGGATTTTCTAGCTGTAGCTGTATGCGCCAGTGGTTATCCCCCTCACCTTGCTGCGCTCGAAACACATACACGCCCATTCGATCTGCTGGCACCTCAAAGGCAGCCTTGCCACCCGTGGTTTTAGCTATCTGTTTTGGACTTCCGTCAATAATTTGAACGGGGTGCCACTTGCCGTCTATTCCTCTTGCTTTCGCAAAAATCCAGGCAGCATCGTAGTTCTCCGAGTCGCGCCAGGAGGCGTCCCACGAAAGGTCAAAAGTAGCAGTAAGAGTATTTACCGAAAGGTCTACCTCAGATAGGGTCAGGTACTGCTCACCCGTGGTATAGCGATTACTCGAAAGGGGTAGTGTGTACTCAGATACCCTGGGTACTTGGTCGTTGCTGGGCAGTAGGAACCAAGACAATAGGATATAAAATGAAATAAGCATGATCAGTGGTTTTTATACGTATCATGCTTATTTACGAAAAAATGACAATCTTGGATTTTCGGCTACTTTTACTGCACCACGATTTTCCCAGTGTGTACGAAGCCGTCTCGTGAAGATAACTGGAACAAGTACATCCCTTCGGGCAATTGCTTACGCTCCAATTGGAAGCGACCTGTAGGATATGTTTCTTCCCGAATAAGTCGCCCACTAAGATCAAATAGCTTGAGGGTAACTGCTCTATTGAGCAAACTGGGCACCTCGATAAGCGTGGCCTCTCGGAACGGGTTGGGGAAGACTTGAACACTAGCTGGCTCTGCTACACTAGGCTCTTCTATACTGACGAGGATAAAGTCTTCTTCAATCCTAAGAACAGCACCGTTTGTGAATATAGGCTCGTTAAAATCGAAGTAAATAGCTGCTTTATTAAGGATTTCAGTGCCTGGAGAAAGGTCTTGCGATTGGCTGATCTTAAATTGTACAAATCCGTGAGAGGCAGGCTCATTTGTGGTACTATCTGGCAGTAGTATATTCTCAAAGTAAAAAACTAATACGCGATCTGGCTCTATTGCTACCCGATAAGGATGGCTGCTACTTCCTACTTTCAGCGTGGATAAATCCAACGTCTCTGCAATGGGATCGCGGATAACTACTGTAAATGCGGTATCGGTTCCTGTATTCTGAAAGCGAATATGGTAGTCGATGTCGGTATTGGCTTCGATGTAGTTTTCTTCCCCATAACCTTTAGGGAAAGCGCGTTTGTCATTGGGATCGAAAGCCCCTTGATTTTCTTGGCAATCGATGGATATGAAAGGATCACCGTCATTCTGAGAATACTGGGTAACGAAGCCCAAGCTGATTTGCCCATTATCATCCCCACAACCTTCTACTGTGATACTAGGCATACTATTGCCTGGGTGATTGGGTTCTTGTTGAGCTTCTAGGCGCTTAGTGGTGCCATCAGCAGGTTGAGCGATCGTGCGCGATTCGCCAGGGCCAAGGTTGAAGTTTCCTTCTAGTAGGATGACTTGATCGACTATTACAATGTAGTTAAGGGACTCGGAAGTGGGTGCATTTCCTACATTAGTGATAGAAAAGAGTACAGAATCCCCCGTACACTGCGCATCCACCTCTATACTTGCACCCGACCAGTCGGGGGTTGAGAGGCACAGCGTATCTGGATAGATATGGGCCTCTACGCAATGGGTTTGCCCCAGTAGCGTAGCTTCGCAATCCTCATCCAGCAACACCTCTATTTTAAACCTTCCACAATACCCCGCTGCTACATCCCCCAAATCAAAGCGGTAGGTATTATCCCCTAAGTCCATCCAAGGGCGTGTGGCATCTTCAAATAAAAGAAACTGATCTAGTTCGACTTCTATGTAAGCATTTTCACCAGTAACTGTTCCTTTATTACAGTAACTAACGTAATACTCGTTCGGGAAGCAACGACGCAGGAAAGGAGCAGCGATATCTACTTCCATATAGGGGCAATCTATGATCGCTTGTGTTGCAAAATCAATGATAGCCGTGTCGGCATTTACCAGACTAATAGGTACTTCATTATCGCAAGTGCCCCAGTAAGGACTTGGCAAAGTGAGGGCCACCGTATAGTCGCCGGTACTGAGTGGCAAGCAATAGTTACCAGATGAATCCGAAATCTCATAGTAGGTCTCTTGTGCTCCTTCGGCGCGAACTAACCATTCTATCTGACTCGCTTCCTCCTCATTGAGACAGCTCAGATCAAGATCGTTAAAAATATTTCCTTCTAATTTATTGGAGGATACTTGTCCCTCGCTATTGGTTCTGTATAACCAGGGGATGAGCACGGTATTATTGCTCTGAATAGAGGTACTAAACCGCCCTTTTCCGGCAACCATCAATAGATCACCATTGGCAAGTTCTTGTATCCACATTCCTCTATCTGATAAAAAACTACCATAGTACTGTTTCCATTGCTCTTCGAGATTCCCATTTAGCTTCATTAAAACCATATCACTGTTACCAAAAGGGCCTTCAGAATCAGAACCCGCTATCAAAAATCCACCATCAGAAGTGCTTATAAACCCTCCAATTTCCTGACTACCTGGCGCTTCCATTAAATAGGTGTTCACTAGGACACCATTGGGATCTGTTTCCAGAAACTGCATATCATAATCGCCGAATAATCCTACTACAGAAGAAAGGAAGTAGTGTCCATTTGGCGCAAGCGCTAATGCATTGACTGCAAAAGAGGTGGAACCGGTATAGCCATTAAAAATACGGTGCCACAGTAGCTCCCCATTATGGTCTGCTCTGGCTAACACCAGGGATCTCTGCCCTTCAAAAAAGGCAGTGCCATGGAAGGTATATCCTCCCGCTGGATGTGTATTGAATTCAAGCTTGGTTGTTGCAAAATTTGAGGTTATTTGTTCATAGGTTTTAAACCATACCTCCTCTCCCTGCAAGTCTACTTTTAGTAGGAATGCTTGACTATCCCAATCATAACTTCCTCCAATCACTAAATGCCCCTCATCTATAAATAAATCAGTAGCTAGATCCCATATCAATTCATCGCCGAGGGAAACCACTTTTTGCCATTCCACACCTCCATCGCTGCCCATAATACCATAGGTAATAGGAGACTTGGGCGGCAAATCGTCTGTTGGCAAAATGGTCGTCTGTCCAGCAAATGCCAAGCGTTGATCCGGCAGTTCTTTAAGCGTTGTAATAAAAAAATTGGAAGTGTCCGTCTCTGGTAATTCATATTCGGCAAGCAACTCCCCCTCGGCAGAATACCTCGTCAGCCTAGTATCGAATGTAATTAAATCTCCGTTGGCTAACTCTAAGACATTGTGAGAAAAGGAGGTCGTTCTCCTATCCCACCCTTGCGCTTGTAGCGTAAGTAAATAACATAGAAAGAGCAATGTAAGATTGATTTTTTTCATGTCGGAATATTTGATGACAGCAAATGTTTTTTGGGATTTTCTATTTTATTCCAATATCTCTCTTTGGCTACTCTTATTCAAAAACAAAAATCGTATTTTGTCAATCAAAACTAGCCTCATAACACCCAATTACCTAGGCAAATACTAGATTTTTCCTGAAATTCGTCAATCACTTTTGCATGAAAAAAAGTACCCTTGTCTATGTTTTTCAAAGCTTGAATAAGAAAGAAATTCGAGAGTTACGAAAATTTGTCCGATCCCCTTTCTTCAATCATAGAAAAGATGTGATCGACCTGTTCAGATATCTAGTGACAGCTAAGGCCTACGACAAAGCAAGTGCATTCGAATATATGTATCCTGGAGCGCCCTATGAAGACAGCAAACTCCGACATGCGATGAGCTTTTTATTACAAAACATCAAGCAGTATCTGCTCTGGCAGAGCTTGGAAGAAGAGTCTAGTACCAAACACCTCCGGCTTTGTGCGCAGTGGCGCAAGCGAGGTTTAGAAAAGCTAGTTTATCAGGAGCTAACAAACACCAGTGATCACTTAGAGCAGCAAACCTTGCAAAATGCCAATACCCATCTGCAACACTACCGGCTGCACCTAGCTCGGCATGAATGGGAGTATAATCAGGTGCGCAGCGGGAAGGCCTATTTGCAACAGCTCTTGGATGAATTCACTAATTACTATCTTTCAGAGGTGCTGCGATTTGGATGTACGATTCAATCCTATCAGCAAATTTCATCAGAAGTGTTTGACCTAAGTATCGTAGATGCTGTATTACATTTTATCGAGCAACAACCCAATAGAACAGTGCCCGCAGTTGCTACCTATCACAGTGCTTATCTAGCTTTGAAACAACCTGAGCAACTGAGCTATTTTGAAGACTTCAAGCAGCAGATTGCAGCAAACAGTCAAGCATTTACGCTAAGTGAACAAAAGGAACTCTATCTCCTGGGTATCAATTACTGCATCCGTAAGCTCAATCAGGGGGAAGCACAATTTATCCGTGAGGCCCTAAATTTTTATAAAGAAGCCCTCCAAAAAGACCTCTTATTAGAAAATGGCATCTTATCCAAATTCAACTACAATAACGTACTGATGCTGGCCTTGGCAGAAAAGGAATGGGAATGGGCTAAGTCTTTTCTGGACGGCTACCACCTCTATCTTCCCCAAAAGGAGCGCAGTAATATCTACACCTACAATCTTGCTATTTATCATTTCCGCAAGGAGGATTATGTAAAGGCTATGGAATTCCTTCGAACCGTCAGCTTTGACGACATCCAGTACGAGCTGAATGCACGCCGGATGCTCTTGCGCATCTACTACGAAACGGATGAATTTGATGCATTAGAGTCCCTACTAGATAGCTTCCAGCAATTTTTGCGTAGGCACAAAGAGCTTGGCTACCACCGAGCAAACTACGCGAACCTGCTGATGATTGTTCGGCAAATGGTGCGTAGTAACTTACACGATACTGCTGTGCGCGCTGAGCTACAACAACAAGTAGAGCAAACAAACTCATTGGCGGAGAAGGAATGGCTGTTGACACAGCTTCGGTAGGACTATTGACACAGAGAGAAATTTACTACCCTTTAACAAAAGTTTATTTAATGCACTACAGCGGATTGCAAATCCGCTGGGCGCGTGCTAGGCTCTTTTTCCGTAAAGCTAGGCCCGCGCTCAGTGGATTTGTAATCCGCGTGGCCCTAAAACTTATTTTTGTTACACGATATTTACGCATCATTTTGAAAGTTTAGAGTTTTTAGAACCTCTGGTGTATTGCAATGTTAATACTAAAAACTTAGCCTTTGCAATCAGCTTCGCCCTATATTATCCGTAAGGAGGTCATTTTTGATCGCTTGCTACCCTTGGTAGAGCCAATGGGATTCGAATTGCACACTAAGCTCAATCAATTTAGGAAAATTACGCCAAATGGGTTCCAAACCCTGATTGTTTCTTTATCGCCTTATGACGAAATGTGTGTTCTCGAAATCCATCTAGGGATACGCAATCACCAAGTAGAGAATATTGTTTTTCCCTTTACGAATGGGCTGCCCGGCTTCCGCCAGGATAGCATGACGGTGGTGACTTCGATGGGCCGGATAGCGGGTAAGCGGTTTTGGCGGTTTGAGCTGCGGGAAATGCACGATCTGAATCTGGCATTGGCTACGATACGAGAATTTATGCAGCAGCAAGGGTGGGATTTCCTGAATCAGCACACTCCGCTGACTACGCTAGAAAGTACACTACAACAGGATCAGCAACGAGCAGTGCCTTTGATACAAAATGTTGCGCATCGATGCATGCGCAGCCTAGTGATCCACAAACTTTTGTACCGACCACATTTTGAGCAATTAGTAGCCACGCACCAGACTATCTTTGAGGTGCAAGTGAGCAACCCTGCTTTGCGGAAACGCTACGAGGAGTTAGTTATCTTCCTCCGACATTATTCTATGAATTAACGATTGATTTTATGTCACTACCAGTTGAAGAACATCATATCATCACCATTGCCTACGATCTTTTGGATGCCGATAAAGGTGGGGAGTTGTTAGAGCGCATGGATGCTAATTATCCCTTTTACTTTCTGTATGGTACAGGTAAGTTGTTACCGGCTTTTGAGGATCACCTATGTGGACTCACCGCAGGCGACACCTTTGATTTTACGCTTTCGCCAAAACAAGCGTACGGCCCTGTGGAGCAGGGCAATATCATTGATGTCACGAAAGAAGCGTTTAAAATAGCCGGTTCTATTCCGGCTAACATGATTATTGAAGGGAATTATGTACAATTGACCGATGATTTGGGGGATACCCATTCGGGCAAGATTCTTTCGTTCACAGATACGCATGTGAAGGTAGACTTCAATCACAGCATGGCAGGCAAAAACTTGCGATTCAAAGGGGTGGTACTGAATGTGCGCAAAGCCACAATAGACGAATTGGTGCGTAAGCACTACATCCAGGAAGATGGCATTCACCGACCCGATTTTGGAGAATTTTTATAACGATAGATTAAGATGGAGACCACTATTGATATAGCGATACGATCGAGGGTAGAGCAGTTGTTGCAAGCACTTTGTAAAGGACTGTATGAACGAGAAGAAGCCGTAAAATTAGCGCTGTTAAGTGCTGTGGCGGGAGAATCTATTTTCTTGTTAGGCCCTCCAGGAGTGGGCAAAAGTTTGATTGCGCGTAGGTTAAAATATGCTTTTCGCGATGGTGTTTCTTTTGAATATCTAATGAGCAAATTCAGCACACCTGATGAAATATTTGGCCCCGTTTCCATCAAAAAGCTTAAGGAAGAAGACAAATATGAGCGTATTACTGATCGCTATCTACCAGGTGCTAATGTCGTTTTCTTAGATGAAATCTGGAAAGCAGGTCCTGCTATTCAGAATGCGCTACTGACGATTCTTAATGAAAAAATCTACCGCAATGGTAGTGTTGACCTCAAGGTCAATATCCGTGGTATCATCACAGCATCCAATGAGCTGCCTCCTGCCAATAAAAGTCTCGATCCCATCTGGGATCGCTTTTTGGTGCGTTATGAATTAGGCAATATCAGGAAGTTTAAGAACTTCTTGGATATGATTGTAGATACCAAAGACGTGTATGAGGATGATTTAGAGGCTCCCCTAAAATTTGCGGAAGCAGAACTCCATGAATGGAGCCAGCAAATCGATCAAGTAGAAGTGCCTGCGGAGGTGCTTAATACGATCCAACTGGTAAAAGTGAATATCGAAGCGCATAACCAGCGGGGTAACAACAGTGGCGATACCATTCGGGTATACGACCGGCGATGGAAAAAAATGATTCGCCTAATGCGTACCTCAGCATTCCTAAACGGCCGCAAAGAAGTTGACCTCATGGATTGCTTCTTGATGACGCACTGCTTGTGGAGCCGCCCCTTGCAAAAGGAAATTATACAAACCATCGTAGGTGATGCTATTCGCAAACACGGCTACTCCATGGCAGTAAACCTAAGCATGCTCAAGCGCGAAGTGCGAGAGTTTGAGGCGGATGTCAAGTCAGAAATTCAGGTAAAGTATACGACTACAGAGGATGCGCTGCTACCGGTGGAAGAGCAGTATTTTGAACTGATTAAAACGGATGACCAGTTTGAAGGTAAGTATGTATCCATCAAGCAGTTTCAACAGCTTCAGCTCGACGCTCCCGCTGTAACAAACTTTTACGATCCTAACTTCAACCTAGTCAATCGCCTCAAAGCCCAAAAAAGCGCTAAAGAGCATACCATAGAGATTTTTTACAACTCCAAGATGTTTAGCTATGCGCTGAAAACGATGCAAGTGGAGCGCAGTGAAATTATTTTTAAAAAGCCGCATTCGGTAGTCGAAAAATTCTGGGAAGATCGCTACGAAAAACTCTGGCACTATATCGAGCAACAAGAGCTAAAAATCAAAGAGCACGCTCCCGAACAACTTCACCATTTAGATGCCAATCTATTTGTGGCCGCTGAAAATAGTGAGTTGGTACGCGCTAATTTAGAAGAGGTGCGCAGTGCGCTACAACAGCTAAAGTTACAGCTGGAGAAACTTCGGCATTCTTACATTAATATTGTGTAACAAAAATAAGGTTTAGGGCCACACACACGGATTACAAATCCATTTAGCACGGGCCAGGTTTTATTAAAAAAGCCTAGTACGTCTTTCCTAAGAACAAAAGGTGTTGCTGCCTCAGCAACAACACCCCCCAGTTAGCAGTAATTATAAAATTAAGCTGTCCGTCCTTTTCAAGCAATACTTTATGGTAAAAGTACAGTGTCTATTCCGTGAATAATACCATTTTGTGCCTGTACATCAGTGGCAATGATATTAGCGGTGTTTGATCCAGCAATAATATCATAAGTAAGACGTCCGCCTTCTACGCCAAAATCAGTACTCCAAGTTGCACCATCTAATAGTGTAGTTACTGTTGGGCGACCTGCAAATTCACGTGACTGGTAGTTGCGCGTAGCATTTACGTGGTATAGCAAAACGTTTTGTAGGGTCTCTACTGGAATATCGTCTAATGAATTCCACTCCTCTACGGCATCAAGTAGATTGATAAATGCTTGATTGGTTGGTGCTACTACGGTGAATGGCCCGTCTGCATCCAATGCTGCTAAGAAATCAATTTCTAGATCTGCACGAGTCAATGCCTGTACTAGGATAGAGAAGTTAGGGTTGCTTGCAGCCAAGGTAACGATATCAGAAGGCATGATTACTCGGTCTACTACGTGTACAACACCATTTGCAGCATCGACATTAGGAATAGCTACGTTTACATTGCCATTGATAGTTACACCATCTTCCGTATTGATAAAAATATCAGTAGGTCTGAAGAAAGCTCTAGCGTTGGTTTTTACATAACCGGTGCTTAGGTCTTCAGCAAAAAGCTCTCCTCTTACCACATGCGTTAGTAGTATGGTCGTCAAAAGATCAACAGGTACGTCATGCAAAGTTTCGAAGCCAGCAGCTTCTAGTAATCCCAAGAAAGCTTCGTTGGTTGGGGCAAATACAGTAAATTCTCTTCTGCGGTTGCTTAGTACGTCAACGAGGTCTGCTTTGATGACAGCCTCTACCAAAATACTCAGTTCTGGGGTCGCAATTGCTAAATCTACAATAGTAGGTTCTGGTTCGTTACCAAATCCGAAAAAACGCTCATCTACAGCTGTGTTTTCAGCTACTTCAGGAGCGATGGCATCTTCTGTACAAGAAGATAATGCTAAAGCCAATACTGCAAATAGCGTAAGGCTAGACCATTTGAAAAATCTCATAATGCTTGAATTTTTAAATAAATGTGTGAGAGAAATATTATTAAAAAAGCCCCCTGAAAAGAACTTCCAGAAGGCTTTTCTCCTTAAAGAAGAATATCAAATTACCTAGGTAGCAGACTAGTTTAAGTCTGGTAGAATTACTGCATCAATTACGTGTACTACACCATTTTGTGCCTGTACATTAGTGACAATAATATCTGCTGTGTTTCCTACAGCGTTGATAGTTGGGTCACCAGCACCAGTGCTAATAGTGAACGACTCACCTGGTGCCAAAGTATTTACTTCAATACCATCGGTGATAGCTTCTGCACGCACATTACCAATGGTAGTTACATGATAAAGTAGTACTTCTTCCAATACTGCTGTTGGAATATCAGTAACGGAATTCCAGCTTGGATCGCTATCTAGTAGTGCTTGGAAAGCAGCATTGGTTGGTGCAAATACTGTGAATGGACCTTCACCAGAAAGTACCTCTACAAAGTTAGTATTCAATCCAGGAGCTGTCAAAGCAGCCACTAGTGAAGAGAAGGTAGGATCAGATGTTGCAAATGTTACCACTGTTGGTGGAGCAATTACTGCATCAATTGCGTGGATTACACCATTAGATACTTGAATATCTGCCTGTACAACATTTGAAGAACCGTTAATGGTTACACCATTGTCTGTGCTAACATACATGAAAGCATTTTCACCAAAAGTAGTTGCACTGATCGTCTCGTAGTAAGATGTTTGTAAATCGCTAGCCTCTTGCTTACCACCAATTACGTGATTAGTCAAGATAGTAACCAACGTTTCTTTTGGTGTATTTGCAATAGTACCTCCATCCAAGAATGCTTCGAAAGCAGCATTATCAGGGGCAAATAAAGTAATTGGCCCATCAGCACTCAAGTCATTAACCAACTCTGCTTTGATCACTGCTTCTACCAATAAGCTATAGTTAGGATTGCTCTGAGCAAATTCAACGATGTTTAGCAACTCTTCCGTTCCGCCATTATCATCATCGTCGTTGTCGCATGATACTAAGGTGAGGGAGATTAAGGGTAGGCATAAAAAGGCCAAATAAAACAATGTACGTTTCATAATAAAATTTTTTTGTGTGAGAAAACTTAATGCATTCGATCGTTCAAACGAGGAAAACAGTAAGATGTTTGTACAGAAAAGATGAAAAAGTGGTTGGAAAGTAATTTTTGCTAAATAGTATACATTTTAATAGCTCAAATATCTTCTTCCTCCATGCGGTCGGTCAGCTGCTTTACAATTTTGAATTGGCTGAGAAATACCCTGGCAATCACCCGAAGTACAGTATAGGCTGGAATGGCGAGCACCATCCCACTTATTCCTCCTACTTGGGCTCCCATCAGTACGACAATAAATATTTCTAAGGGATGAGCTAGTACACTATTAGAAAAAATAAAGGGCTGCAACAAAAAGTTATCTAGCAACTGCATAGTAGCAAAGACTAAAATTACTTTGCCGAGCAGGGGCAACATCTCATTATAAAAATCTAGATCCAGATTAGAAGAAACAGTAATAAATATCCCAAATGCCGCCCCAATAATGGGCCCTAAGTAAGGAATCACATTGATTACCCCTGCAAAGAAACCGATGAGCAATGCATTTTTCACCCCAAATATGCTGAGGAAAATAGTGACGTATAGCGTAATAATAGAAACTTGTGCTACGATACCCCCAAAGTAACGCGTAAGTAGCCGAGTAACATCATCAACCGCATCGCGCACCTGCTGCTCATATTCATTGGGCACTACGGCCACCAAAAAGCTGGTAAATAAGCCTTCCTCTTTCAAAAAGAAAAAGCTGATAAAAAGGACTGAAAAGAGCGTAATGACAATTCCGCCAAAAGCGGCAATGAAATCAGTGAAGAAGTCCCCAATCAGATTGGGCTCAAATACCCCTTGCAATAAGTTGCGAAATAATTCTTCCGGTGTCTTAGGCTCCAAGACCACACCATAGCCCTTTAGCCATTGCTCTACCTGTACCACAGGTTCTTCCAATGCCTTCGCAATCTGTCGATAATCAACCCCTGCTAAATTCCCTGCTTGCTCAATAATCAATGGAACAAACATTAAAAAGAGAAGCGAAAAAATAGCAATAATGACTAAGAGTGTCAGTACTGTACTTACGATAGGGCCTGCCTTAAACCGACCAACACGTAACTTTTTCTCAAAAAACCGCTTGATCGGCTGCCCCAACATCGCAATCACCCACGCGATAAGCACATAGGTGACAATTTCACGAAACATATAAATAAGGTAGCCTGCCAAGAGTAGGGAGGCAAATATGGCAATGTTCCGACTATTAAATTTCATGGCTCGTATGGGTGTTTTTTGTTTGTCGGTTAAAAGTAACAGAAATTGCTCTTAATCCTTCAATTTCCCTTCAATAGCAGGCCACAATTGCTGAAAAATTTGGCTTTGCAGCGTCTCCGGCTCTTCCCAATCGGTGTTTTTAATGGGTATTTCATAAATAGATACCTTAAATCGCTCAGCCAGCTGTAGCGGCAGTGGTTGCCCAAGATTGGGCGTCGTCCACAGTAGCACTCGTTGTATATCCACGTCCCGTAGTATCATTTGGAGCAGTTGCTCTACTTGTAAATAAGAGGTTTCACTGCCACTCTCCGTCGGAAGTTCTACGATGATTAGCTGCGCATTCAGTGCTTTTAGTACCTGCCAACGTTCGATGGTATTAGGTAGTAACTCTCCGGCGATACCCGCATTATTTACCCGAAAGGGTAGTTCTTCTCGGACTAGCTGAGCTTGAATAAGGCTGGTAAAAAGTAGTTCTGGCGAAACAGCGGGATCAATCGTTAGCTGGTTACCCAAAAATAAGATAGGCGTTTTAGATGCCGTACTGTTCGCACTAGCTCGCTCAGCAGTGTCATCGCTACAAGCTACTACCAATATCATCAGCACCGTGTATCCGACTAAAATTGGGCAACATCTAAGAAATATCCACAAAATATCCGTATTTATAAATCTGATACAAAATTACCAAAAAGCATGGTATCCCATTCAACACCTCCTTATGTCTATCAGTAATTCAACATTCAAAGTAGCCGTAGTACAAGCAACACCTATCCTTTTTGATAGCTATGCTACCTTAGAACTAGTAGATGCTTGGGTAGAGATGGCTCAATCAGACGGTGCTGCTCTAGTGCTATTCCCTGAAACATTTCTCTCAGGCTACCCCCGAGGCTTTCAGTTTGGTGCCGTGGTGGGTAGTCGATCAGAGCAAGGGCGGTACGAGTGGCAAGCCTATTACGAAAGTGCCATAGAAGTGCCAGGCCCCTGCACGGAACACCTTAGCGACCTGGCACGTATTACAAATATGTATATCGCCATCGGCGTAACAGAGCGCAAGGGCGGAAGCCTCTATTGCTCCTTGCTCTATTTTTCCCCTTCAGCAGGCCTTATCCATGTCCACCGAAAAATGAAACCTACCGGTACTGAGCGCATTGTTTGGGCAGAAGGCGATGGTAGGGATTTACAATGCCTACGAACGCACCTTGGCCGTATTGGAGGCTTAATCTGCTGGGAAAATTACATGCCGCTTGCGCGCATGCATTTGTATGAGCAACAAATACAGCTTTACCTGGCACCCACGGCAGATGCACGGCCTACCTGGGTGGCCAGTATGCAGCACATTGCATGCGAGGGGCGTTGCTTTGTGCTTTCCAGCAACCAGTTTATGCGTAAAGCAGACTACCCTGCCGAGTTTCAGTACACGCTCCACCATTTACCTGATCCTATCTGCAACGGCGGCAGCGTTATTGTATCGCCTTTGGGCGAAATACTAGCGGGGCCGCTCTGGGGGGAGGAAGGGCTGCTAACAGCCGAAATCGATCTATCTGCTACCATCCGCGCCAAGCTAGATTTTGATGCCGTAGGTCATTATGGTTTTCGAGTAACCAATATAAGCAGTGATGCTTCCTAGAATAAAAATTTGTTGCATCGGCTCTAAAGAAGAAGCCCAATTAGCGATTCGCTATGGCGCAGCAGCCTTAGGCTTGGTAGGGCATATGCCGAGCGGGCCAGGAGTCATTCCCGATGCGCTCATTGCTGAAATTGCGCAGGAAATTCCTCCGCCGATTGCTTCCTTCTTGCTCACTAGTGAAACCAACGTACAGGAAATTATTGCACACCATGCAAAGGTGCGCACGAACACCCTACAAATAGTGGATGCACTAACAGAAGGAAGCTATGCCGATATCAGAGCTGCTCTACCGACCGTCCGCTTAGTACAGGTCATTCACGTAGCGGACGAACACTCGCTGGACGAAGCCTTGTCAATAGCACCACAAGTGGACGCTATCTTACTGGATTCGGGCAACCCTAATCTTGCCATAAAAGAGCTAGGCGGAACTGGGCGCACCCACAATTGGGCCATCAGCCGCCAAATACGAGCGCAGTGCGGAAAGCCTGTTTTCTTAGCAGGAGGCCTGCACGCAGCAAATGTCCGGCAAGCCATCGAAGCAGTCGAGCCCTTTGGGCTTGATCTCTGTAGCGGCGTACGCACCGATGGTCAGCTGGATGAGCGGAAGCTGGCTGCTTTTTTTGAGGCGGCGTGGGGGCTAGGTTAGCTTCTATTTAAAAAATGATGGAGCTCTTGCTCTACTCTCGGGCGGTCGAACATCCAACTGCTGTAGGTCAATGGAAAAATGCTGATCCCTAGCCGATTTAATATCTTGTGTTCTTCGATCAAATTTTCATCACCAAAAGGACCATCATAACCTATAAGATCGATACAGTACGTTTGGTTATTTCTGATGACCACTAAGTCAATCATTACCCCACAGATCGTGTACGATTCGAATACTTGTTCTACCCCTAGTTCTTTTACGAAGTGAAGCACCTCTTGCACAAAGTTATCAGTAGGATAGGTCGGAGCCCTACTAGCTGTGGCAGGTAGGGTCTGCCCTACAAAACCCAGGTATTTCCCAAATAGCGTATTGCTACTAATGTGGGCCTCTTCAAATGAAATAAATAGATGCTGTGCACTACGTGCGCGCGTAATAGACACATTCAGTACGTCCTCTCTATTGAGGTAGATAAAGGTAGAAGGGTGCGTATCCTTATCTACAGTAAACGAAAGCAGCATTACATCTCGTTCTTCTCCTTGAAAAGCAAAAGGACTTCCCACTAGTATCCGATGGGCTTGTATCTCGGCGGCGGTACACTGTTCTTCTATTTGCTTGCGCAAAAAAGCCACTTGCTTGCTAAAGGGCGATAGGATGCCAATGGTTTGCTTTAGTTCGGCAGCTAAGGGTTCTTCCGCTTGGGCGATACTTTTTACTTTTTCTATGATTGCAAATGCCTCTTTTTTGTTGACTCCGCTCTTCAGTCGCTTGCCCCCACATTGGTGTATGAACACCCGTTGCTCGATCTTCTGATGGGGGCTAGCCGTCATAATGCGCAAGGCATTGCTATAAAAATGCTGATTACTAAACTGGATAATAGAGGGCGCACTTCGATAATGCTCATCCAAGAAATGCATCTGATCTGGCTGCGAGATCGTGTTTTGCACCAAGTCCAGTAAACTCAACGAGCGATAATCCAATAAGTCCGGCTCTATTACCTCATTAACCTGAAATTGGTCGGCTAATGCTTGCTGCTGTAGCTTCGATAGAAAGGAAATATGTCTAAGCTGTTTCGGATCACCGACAATCACTGCCTGCCTTGCCCGAAATAAGAGGGGCAACGAACTGGCAATATCACACTGCGAAGCTTCATCAATAATGACCAGATCGAATAAACTTTTCTCTAGCGGTAAGACGTGGTGAATATCGCTAGAATTGACCACCCATATCGGAAGGGCCTCTAGTACTTTCGAAAATTGAAAATCCTGAAATAAGTTCTCTTTTTGCGTTCCACTTCTAGTACGGAGTGCTTTTTCTAGTTTCCGAAAGGTTTCCCAGTCACGAGTCCTAGACTTATATAGACGATTTTGAAAATTGCCTTGTATCAATTGGACAATCGTTTTTCGCAACTGTCGCTCCGCAGCAAGTAAATTACGCACCAGTTGACTAACAGATAGCTCACGGCTCACCCATCGTTTTAAAAGCGCAACACGCCAGCGGTTCCAGAGGGAACGCCTTCCTTGTAATATGGCCCCTCTTTTTCGCTCATTCACTTTACGAATCAGTAGCATCTCTTCGATCTGCCTCACTTCTTTTTGAAGTCGTTTACGTTCCCAATTCAATTGTGCTACTCTACCCTTTGGTACAGTATGTAGCCCTATACCCTGCTGTAGGTCTTTAATACGACGGCGTAACTGATTTTTGTAATCGCGTCGGCCAGCACGTACTACGATATTGGGTAATTGCATATCGCGCTCCAACTTATCTGCTACTACATCAACTGCTTGATTATTGCGAGAAGCAATCAATACCGATTTCCCTCTCTGCAAATGATCCGCAGCCAAAGCAGCAATCGTAAACGATTTACCCGTTCCTGGTGGGCCTACTACTACCGTTTGCCGGAAATGCAAGGCCGCATGAAAAATACGCTCTTGGCGCTCACTTAGGCAGACCGGTGCATAGACATTCCCCTCTGGCATTTTTTGCTGCCGCTCTTTAAAGCCAAAGGCTGCATATAGCGCAGGATTAAAATCATTTTGTTGAGCCATTTCGTCCAGCTCTGTCAGAATGCCTCGCACGCCAAAGGGCTTATCTACGATACCTAAGATAAAGGAAGGTATCACTTGAAAGTGATCAGACCGGCGCTCTTTTGCCAAAGCTTTTCCTCCAATAAGCGTAGGGAACTGCCCTACTTTTTCTTTGTCTAATGTGGGAAAGAATTGTTGCAAAGCCTCCTCTATTTGATGCAAATGCGCAAAGTTAATGGCACCGAAAGGTAGCTGCATACTCAACTGATCGTAGAGTTGTTCTTGCTCTTCTGCATTCTTCTTTAAGCATTGTACAAAAGCCGGATTGAGGATCGTCTGAAAGAAATCTAATTCCAAATAAATTACCTCCTCTTCCTCTATGAGCTGTGCAGGGATAAGCAGTAGCGGCGCTAGCACTTCTGCCTTTCGGCCAAAAGCGGTGGTAGTTCCCGTAAGGAAAAACGCCCCCGCGTAGAGTGCTTTCTCTTTGCCGGTAAGCAGTAGCTTTTGGATCACTTTATTACCCCAATCAGTTGATACCGGCACCCGTTCCAGCTTCCCTTCCAATGCATCGGCACAATCCATAACGTGGGTCAACTGCACCTTGCTACCCATAAAGTTAAGTACACTAAATGCCCTACTGTCCAATTGATAGCAGGCCTTGAAGTATTGGATAATACGAGAGAAATGCTGCATGCTTCTAAAATATGCTTTTTGAGGAAAAAGGTCACTCTTTTAGTCAAAGCTCAGAGAAATTAAGACCTCCGGCTCGAAAGCCCCCTAGTACCTCCCGCTCCACCACATCCGCAGCCCGCTCCCATGTAAGCGGAAGCTGGCTGCTTTTTTTGAGGCGGCGTGGGGGCTAAGCGCCTAGAATACACTATATTTAGCAATAATTTTCTAATCTTTCCCTAAAATCTATACCATGAAAAATCTACAGCTACTCGCTATACTAACTTTATTGTTTATCGTTTCCTGTGGCGATGATGATGAGCCTGCCCTTAATTCCGTGCGCCTTTCTATTAACGACTTAGAGGTCATGGAGGGGGATGAGGATAATATGGTGTCGCTCACCTTACAGCTTGACGAACCGGCCGAAGATGTGATTACCATAGCACTGTCTTCGATGGAAGGGACAGCTGAAGAAGATATAGACTATGTAGGCTTCTCTTCGGAAGTTGTGAGCTTTCAAAAAGGGGAGTCCACTAAAGATTTTGACCTCACAATCAAAGGCGATCCAGTATTTGAACTTAATGAGAGCTTTGAAGTTGTCGCCTCCAATCCATCCGGACCCGTAACACTGGGTAAGAGTTCGGCCGTGGTCACCATTCAAAATGATGATTTACCATTGCCACTACGCATACTAGTGCAGCTAAAAATTAACTTCGATGGTTTGATCAGTCTGCCACCTAATAGTGAAGCAAGTGCATTTGTTAATTTTGGTCAGCCCCCCAATGTTCCTAATGCCGATTGGACTATAGAAGTAGCCGAAGGGGAAGTATGTAAATGGGAGTTAGAAACACCTACTGCTTCCACCCGAATACTTTTTCCCGAAAACGCTGTCGAATTTTTGACTACCGATACCATCTCGAACTTCCTGGAGTTCATAACTCCCGATACGTTTCCCTCACCTACCATCGAATACCAAGTCATTGCTGCTGATCCATTTGAAGATGTAGAGTGGAAGTATAACCTCTTCTTTTTGGTAGAGCGTGATGGGGTGCAGTATGGCCCGTTTTTTATTGATCCAAAGATTCGCATTCCTAGTAGTCAGTGATTTGGTTGAGGGGTTGGGGGGTTGAGGGGTTGGGGGGTTGGGGAGTTGAGGAGTTTGGGGGGTTGGGGGGTTGAGGGGTTGTTTGTGTTTGATGTGCTCGAATGTTTTCTAGTGTGGTTAATAGCATTAATTGATGAATAGGTTTTTTACAGCGCTTTTATGGAGATATTGTCTGAGTATGAGCTTCTGCATATGCTTGGGAGGAGTTTTGTTGGCACAGGATCAGCAACTGAGTGATAGTCTAGCGGTAATTTACGAGCGTGGGAACTATGCTAAATCGGAGGAGTTGCGCCTGCTACGGGACTTGGCGCAATATGAAACGGATGCTGATAAGATTTTGAACTATAGCCTACAGTTGATTGCAAGGGCGACGGCAGTAGATTCGGTGCGCTATGAATTTAATGGCTACTTGCGGCAAGGGGATGCCTATCGACTTAAGAGTGAACTGACCAAATCGCTAGAGAGCTACTTGAATGCAGCTAAAATTGCTACAGAGCATAAGCTAAAAGCAGAAGAAGCATCCATCAATATTACCATTGCTGATGTGTATTCGATTATGGGTAATGGAGCTATTGCAGTGAAATATTATAAGCAAGCGCTGGCGCTAATTAATCCCGAACGCGACGCGCTCACCTTGGCATCTGCCCAACTTAACCTTGGAGATGAATATTACAACCAAGAGAAGTTAGATTCTGCTTTATACTATTTCAATGAGTCCGGACGAATTTTTAGGGCAGCGGAGTATGAAATAGGAGTAGCCTATAATTTGGGGAATGTAGGATTGGTGTATGCCGAAAAAGGGGAGCACCAGCAGGCAGAAGAAAACCTAAATCAGGCAATAGCTATGCTAGAGCGATTGGGGGACTACTACCCCATTTGTGTGTATTTGTCGGCCATGTCGGATGTGTATGACGCGAAGGGCGAAAAAGAAAAATCGCTAGAATATGCCCTGCAAAGCTTGCAATTAGCGGAAAAGCATGAACTAAAAGAACAAATTAGTGACTCTAACCTCAAGCTCTCCAATATTTATGAACATTATGGGGAACATCAGAAAGCACTAGCACACTACAGGGCTCATGTTGCCTTCAGAGATCAGGTAACCAGTATTCAGGATGTGCAGGATATGGCTAATTTCCGTACGGAGTACGAAGTTTCTCAGAAGCAGATGGAAGTAGACCTACTTAACCAGCAGAAGAAAATACAGCGCTACATAGTAATTGGGATTGGGATTACGCTTCTACTCATTGGCTTACTGGCTTTTTCGCTTTTTAAGCGGAATCAATTTATGAAAAAGACCAACGAGATTATTGCCTACGAAAAGCAGCGCTCTGACGATTTGTTAAAAAACATTCTACCAGAAGAAACAGCTAAAGAACTGAAGGAAAACGGGGCAGTCACCGCCAAAGAGTTTAGCCAAGTATCAGTACTATTCACAGACTTCAAGAATTTTACCAAGCAGTCCGAAAACCTAGCACCCGATTTTTTGGTAAAAAGTATTGATTACTATTTCTCAAAGTTCGATGAAATCATCGAGGAGTATGGCTTGGAAAAGATTAAGACGATTGGAGACTCGTATATGTGTGCAGGTGGCCTTCCCTTCAAAGAAGCAGACCATACAGCCAGAACTTGCCAAGCCGCACTAGATATAGTAGAGTTTGTAAAAAAGACCAAACGCAGTGCCCAGCATCAGCTTGCTAAGTTTGACATTAGGGTAGGAATTCATACGGGTACGGTGATAGCAGGCGTAGTAGGCACCAAAAAATTTCAATACGATATTTGGGGAGACACGGTCAATACAGCCAGTCGAATGGAGAGTTCTAGTGAAGTTGGCAAGGTGAACATTAGTGAATCGACCTACTCCCACCTAAAGGATTATGATGTCTTTAAATTTACGCCCCGAGGCACAATCGATGCTAAGGGAAAAGGTAAAATTGATATGTATTTTGTGGCCTATGCAGAATAGCCACTATTGCTCCGATCCCGCACCCCCAGCACCTCCCGCTCTACCACATCCGCAGCCCGCTCCCATGTAAACTGCTGCCGCTGCTCCCGCCCTTTTTCTACCAAAGTGGCACCCAGCGCTATATCCTCCTGAATAGCAAGCATGGCTTTAGCAATCGCTTCAACACTAGTAGGATCGACTAGCAAACCTGCTGCTCCTGCGACTTCTCCCATCGATGAACCAGCAGAACTAATCACAGGCACTTCTGCATACATGGCTTCCAGAATAGGCATGCCGAAGCCCTCAAACAATGATACATAAGTTAAGGCTTTAGCGCTGCCCATAACCAACGGAAGTTCGTCATCAGCGATATAGCCCAAGAAATGGATGTCTTTAGAATGTTTGGCTTCGTCGTAGGTAGCTTTGATGCTTCCGGTTTGCCAAGCAAAGCGCCCTCCGATGAGTAACTTGGTAGGGGCTCCGCTTTGCTGCTTAAACTGGTCAAAGGCTTGAATGAGGCGCTCTAAGTTTTTGCGAGGGTGTAGGGCGCCGAGATAGAAGAAGTACTCCTGATTATCGGCATATTTGGCACGAATCGCGTGCTGGGTAGCTTTTTCGATGGGTCGAAAATGGCCCCGGCTGCCGTTGCAGGCTACGCTTATTTTGCCGGAAGGCACCCCATAATGCTGCACCATATCGGCTTTGCTAAACTCAGAGACGGTGACGATTCGCTCCGCTCGATTCAAGAATTGAGGTACGTAGAAATCGTAATAGTGGCGGACGAGCCAAGGTATTTGTTCTGGAAAATGTACGTGTGCGATGTCATGCGTCACCAGGACAGTAGGTACTTTGGTACGCAGCGAACAGTAGCTATCAGGTGATAAAAACACATCTGCTTTTACATTACGCAACGCTTTTGGCACGCCCCATTCAAACCAAGCGTACCACAGAAGAGGATGCCGCGCTGGAGGAAACACTACCAATGGTTCCACATTATTGGCAAAGAGGAATTGCTCATCAAACGGCCGATCAAACAAAAAAATAAAGCGATGCTCCGGATGACGCTCCACCAATCGCTTGACTACCTCGTAGGTAAACCAACCAATCCCTTCCAATTTATTTGGCAATAAAAAACGAGTATTTACAGCAATCGTCATAATCATCTTTAGCGAGCCTGTCTGCCGAAGGCACGAGGCTGTAAAGGTACTCTATGTGGCGTTTATTTTTGCTCCACCAGCTGGATATAATTATTACAGGTGTCATTAAAAACAGCTACTTTGACCGTTCCCACATCTTTGGGTGGCATGCTAAATTCAACCCCCAGATTGGTGAGCCGCTCATACTCTTCTTCTACATTATCTACATCAAACTGCGTACAGGGAATGCCTGCATTGAACAGCGCATCTTGATAAACTTTCGCAGGCTCAAAGTGATTGGGAGCTGGCTCCAGCAGAACTTCTGGGCCGTCTTGCTCATATTTGGATACCACCGTTAGCCATCGGCTATCTTCACTAATTGGTATATCCAGTTTTTTGACAAAACCCAGTTTCTCCGTGTAAAACTCCAGTGCCTTTGCCTGGTCTCTAACTGGAATGCTCACAACTGTGACTCTCATACTATTGATTTTTTATACATAATGCGGCAAGGTGTATAATTTCCACCCCATTTACTTATCGAAAATTGCTTTTCTATAGCTAGATGGCGATTTGCCCGTCTTCTTCTTGAATAAAATGGAAAAAGAATTTAAGCTATTAAATCCGACTGCATAGCAAGCGTTGGATACGGAAGCGCCCTTTTGCAATTGTTTTTTGGCTTCACTGATCCGTTTGTGAATAAGATATTGCCGAGGGGTAATGCCATGGTACCGCTTGAAGATGCGCAATAGGTGGCATTTAGAGGCAAAACCTATATGAGCGAGCAAATCAAGATTGATGTCTTGTTCAAAGTTTTGATCTATATATCGTTTAGCTGCTACTGCCATATCAATCTGTATCTGATTAGAATAGCATTCATTGATGATACGATCTACCTCTTGTAGGTAATAATTACTTTTTTCAGCTTTCATTCATTTAAAGCGCTAAGCGGAAGCCTTATTTTCTTCCAACTGTTCTGTTAAGTACGTGATGCTATCTTTCATATTTTCAAATACATCTTCTTCTGGCACCAAATCGGGAATAATGTCAATCGCCCTCAGCATGTCATTTGGTTGTTCTTTAAGACCCACCAGTACGACTTCAATGTTTTGAGCGCGAAGGTCAAAAATAATATCTTCCAAAGTATACAATCCCGACTGGTCAACGTAGGGCACCCTATCCATTCTTAGCACCACCGCTTTTACATCATCAGGTAGGGCTTTTATTTGATCCTTGAAATAAGAAGTAAATCCAAAAAATAAAGGGCCGTACAGATGTTTAATAATTACCTTGTCTTTGTACTTTTCGTAAAATTCCACTTCGTCTACCCAGGGCTTGGAGCCATCTAAGTCTGCTAGTTTGCCCACTTCCAAACCTTTCTCACTAATGTCGCCTGCTTTTATCATAAACAACAAACAAGCGAGTGCGATTCCTATACCTACTGCATTGATTAGACTTCCGAAGGTGGTAATTAATAAGACGAGCACCAACACAACAGCATCTGATCTGGGGACTTTCGTCAAATGTTTTAGGCCCTTGAAATCAACGATTTTAAAGCCAATGGGAATCAATAAACCAGCTAATACACAAAGCGGGATATGAGCCGCTAGCCTTCCAAGTCCCAATAGCACCATCAGTAAGAACACCCCATGTAGTATGCCAGATAATCTTGTCTTTCCCCCCGCATTGATATTCACAACTGTTCCTTTTGTTGCACCTGCCCCAGGAATGCCCCCGATAGCAGCCGCCAACATATTTCCAATTCCTTGACCAATCAGTTCTCGATTACTATTGTGTTTGGTTTTGGTCATATTATCCGCAATCACAGAGGTCAATAGGGAATCAATACTCCCCAGCACCGCTAATACCAAAGCGTACTCAACGACCAAAGCGTAAGCACTTGGATCGACACTAAAAATGTCCCAAAGCTGAAAAGCAGGTAAACCGGAAGGTATTTCACCGATCAAGGGTACGTCCATTTTGGCAAAATAGGCGATCAAAGTAGCCACGATTAATGCTACCAGCGCACTTGGAATGGCCTTTGTTATTTTTGGAAAAAGAAAATAAATAGCAATAGTGATCGCTCCCAACAGTAGCGCAGACAAATTAGCATCAGAAAAAAGGCGCGGTAAATCTTGAATTACGGCTAAAGTGGATTTAGCAGAATCCAATCCAGCAAACGGAAATAGTTGCAAAATCACAATAATGAGCCCCACACCACTCATAAAACCGGATACCACAGGATAAGGGAAGTACTTAACGTAACTTGCAATATTCAAAAACCCAAAGATCACTTGGAATAATCCGCCTAATAAAAAGGTTAGCAAAATGATGTTCATGGCATCATCGAGGCTGCCGTTCATTTGAATGGCAGTAGCCACTAATGCCGCAGAAACCACAGTCATCGGCCCGGTTGGTCCACTTGCTTGGGTTTCCGTGCCCCCAAATAAGGCCGCAAAAATACCAACCGCTATGGCCCCATAAAGCCCCGCAGTAGCCCCCATGCCCGATTGCACTCCAAATGCCAAAGCGAGCGGCAACGCAACCACACCTGCCACCAAGCCACCCGTAAAATCTCCTTTTATATGTCTAAAGTCAAACAGTGGTTTTGCATTATCTCTTGTCTCCATTTTTCCATTTTAGTTGGTTAAGTAACAGACAAAATAGAAATTAATCCCCTATTCTGCAGGACAAACACATCAAAATAAAACTGTCACAGAGCACGCTAAGTTAGGTGGCGGTGGCCCGAAAAGGCACTGTTTGACGGAGGAGTTTGCCTTTTCTAGCGTTTTTGCTTCGTTTTGGGGCAATGCCAAAATGAAGAGCCCCGCCGGCTAGAGGCGAAAATCAAGCTAATTAATCAGTTTTTAGCGATGAAATCCAAATGGTATGGACAAAAAACATTTGGTGCATTTGCACTACCTATTCTAGCCATGCAACACAAATACTCCCGATTGTCATTATATTAGCCATCTACTACCAAATTTTAGGCTATGCAAACGGACGTATTAATCATCGGAGCAGGAATCGGAGGTTTATCCACAGCAATAAAAATAGCAGAGGCACAGGCCAACCTTCAAATTACAGTGCTTACCAAAACCAATGATTCAGAAAGTAATACCCGCTATGCCCAGGGAGGAGTGGCGGCCGTATGGAATGCCGAGGTAGATTCTTACGAAAAACATATTGCCGATACGCTCGATGCTGGGGATGGCCTTTGTGATGAAGCTATTGTGAAAATCGTAGTGGAAGAAGGCCCAGATCGTGTCCAGGAAATCATCGACTGGGGCACGCGCTTCGATAAAGATCAGTTTGAGAAATATCGACTAGGCCGTGAGGGTGGGCAT
>JBCCRH010000030.1:0-24087 GCA_039208045.1 Bacteroidota bacterium | reverse complement strand
GCCAGTTCCAGTTCTTCTAGTCGTGAAGGTGGAAGTAACGACGACGGTGGATACTATGAGTACCCAACCATTACGAGCCTATACTTCGTCTATCTGCATAAAACCACCTACTTATGAAATCACAATTCCACATTTTAGCATGCCTTGCATTGGTTCTGGGCAGCTTATTTCCACTAAGAGCAAATGTATTACCGGCTACCGACGCTTGCCCACTGATCGATCATCTGATCGAAATCAATAAAGAGTGGAGTAAGCAAGAACTTACCGATGCTATTTACTACGAATCGATCGCTTTTACTGATGATACAGATCGTATACAGAAACACCTAGAGCTGGTGGAGCACATTTTGCGTAAGCAAGAAACAAATAGCCTTAGCAACCAGCAGTATGTCAATCGCCTCCACCAACTAGACCTTTTACGGAAGTACCATTTGCGCAAGCAATTCCCCAAAAACACAGGCCACTCGCACCGACAGCCCTACTTTATTGACCAATTTGGTACCGCTTGTGCCGTCGGCTATCTGGCGATACAAAGTGGACAGGAGGCACTAGCGCAACAAATTAAGCAGGAAAATAACTTTGCTTACATCCGTGAGCTGGACTACCCTGTGTTCTTGGATTGGGCTTCCGCCAATGGTTTGACAGAGGAGGAACTGGCTTGGATACAGCCTGGCTATCAGCCGATCGCCCGCAACTATGCTACTGTAGGCAATAATGAAGGCGTGACTGGCACCATTACCAAGATGATAAAAAATACAACGGGTGATTTGCTCTATTTCATAGGCAACTTTAGTGCCATTGATGGAGTAGAAGCCAATAGTATTGCGGCCTGGGATGGACAAGAATTTTTCCCGCTTGGAAATGGAGTTGAGGGTACAGTCAATGATATAGCATTCTCTAATGGCCTGCTGTATATTGGTGGTAATTTCACGCTACTAGATGATCCCAATGCTTCCAATTTTGCAGTATGGGATGGCGAATACTGGGAAGGCCTACAGCATGGCGATATGGAAGGTGAAGTGCTTGCGCTTTATTCACCAAGCTGGAATAAAATGATGGTGGGCGGCACCTACCAGAAGATTAACGGAGATATTATGCCCTATCTGGCTCAATATGATGCCTGGGATGGACAATGGTCTAATGAGGCTGCCGTTTATCACAATGGCCAATTCGAACGGATTCAGGGTGGAATGACAACCAACGGCCCCGTACGTAGTATGGTAGGCCCAGCAGGAGCGCCAACTCTAATAGGCGGTGATTTTACCCAAACCGCTCCAAATATTGAGCATGAAGGCGTAAATAGCCTCAGCACTAATTATCTAGCGTATTGGAATGGATCAAATTGGGTAGAAGGATTTGACGGAGCGCACGGCAAAGTACACAGCTTGGCTACTTTTGATGGCAGCATCTATGTAGGCTCCACTATCGAAGACGGCCATAGTGCTGTATCCATTCTTTCCTTTGGCCTTTGGAATGATTTTTCGGATGCTTTTGTCGGGATGGGAGATCATACCATTCATGGCTTTCTAGAGATCAATGATATCTTACTCACTTATGGAGGTTTTTCTTTTTATCCTATTGTTGGAACTTGGGGCAATGGGGTAGCTTTCTTTCAGGAAGGGAATTATGGGGACGGCTTTTCCTCCTTTAATAGCGTAGTTACTGCTGTTGCAGAATTCCAGGGCCGCCTCCTCTTTGCAGGCGATTTCACCGAAGTGGATAACCAGTCTTTCCCAGGCCTTACCCAACTAGATTTTCTTACCTCTACTACTCCAATAGCTGCCAAATCGCCAAGCCTACAGTTCTACAGCGATGGCGAACAAGTCACGGTCTTTCACGAAAGTGATCCACTACAAAGCCAAGTACATATCTTCAATATGATGGGTCAAGAACTAGGCAATTTCCAGTTACAGCCTGGGAGTGCTACGACTGCCGCCCTGTCCTTACCTAGTGGGACGTATGCGTATCGAGTGCAGGGGGAATGGGGTGTTGCTGCGGGGAAGTTTGTGGTGGCGAGGGGGGAGCGTTGAGGGGTTGAGGGGTTTTGGAGTTGAGGAGTTTAAGCGTTGAGGGGTTTTGGAGTTTGGGGGTTGAGGAGTTGGAGGACGGAGGACGAGGGGGGCTCAATGTTGGATATTTAAGCGGTGCAATGGCCCGGTAACATCCAACATTTTGCGGGGGGGTGGTTTGGGGGTTGAGGGGTTTAAGCGTTGAGGAGTTTAGGGATTTTGGAGTTGGAGGTAATTCAGGGGTATTTTGTATCTTCCGGCTTTAAAATCAACTATAAGAAATCATGAAGACGTTAATTAAATTATTTGCATTGCTGCTTAGTGTGAGTGGCTATGCGCAGCAGAGCTTGACGTACCAGCAGCCCTCTGGAGAAATTTTAGAGCTAGCTGATGTGGAGCTGGCGCCTGGTGTCCAAATGGATAGTAAGGGAGCGCATATGGTATTGCTTTATCGCAACCAGTATAAGTCCATTCAAGAGCTGTCGGAGACAGAGATGCGCTTGGCGGGCTTGCGTATTAATCCGGTGACTAATATTGGGAGTCGGACGAATTACTATACCAATATTAAGGTAAAAAAGGTAAAGGAGAAGGAAGCCACACAAGTTGCTGGGTTACCAGAAGATGCAAGGCTTTCAGGCTTTCGGTGGTCGCCAGATGAAAGTATGATTGCTTGTTTGAATACGACAGCTGAAGGGGTGGAAGTGTGGGTGCTTAATATTGCGGATGCTAAAGTGACTAAACTGACGGATGCTACGGTGAATGCCAATATTCGGAGTACCATCAATTGGTTTAAAGACAATAAGCACCTTTTGGTGAAAATGCTGCCAAGTGATCGGAAGGAGCTGATTAATACGGCTGTTGCTGTGCCAACTGGCCCTACTGTTTCGGTGAGCGATGGTACAAAGGCACAGAATAGAACGTATCAGGATTTACTGAAAACGCCTAATGACGAGTTTAACTTTGAACAGCTTGCCCGTTCAGAGATCAAAAAGGTATCTATCGATGGGAAGGTAGAAGACTTTTTGGGAGCCGATATGTATCGTGGGGTTAGCTTTTCGCCAGATGGAAAGTATGTAATGGTTACTAAGATTAAGCGGCCCTTTTCTTATTTGGTGACGTATAGCCGATTCCCAAGTGAAAGCACGGTGTATGATGCCAATGGGAAAAAGGTGACGGTAGTGAACGAAGTTCCGCTGGATGAGGTGCGCCCCAAAGGTTTTATGTCTACCAGAATGGGTAAGCGCAATATGAGCTGGCGAGATGATGAGCCGTCTACTTTAGTTTGGACCGAAGCTTTGGACGAGGGAGACGCTGCGGTAGAGGCAGAGTATAGAGATGCGCTCTATGAACTGCAAGCACCATTCAATGGAACGCCTAAGCTCCTTCTAAAAATGCAGCAACGATTTGGAGGGATCGAATGGGGAAATGACAATACAGCTATTGCTTATGACTATTGGTGGAACAGTCGAAATTTGAAGACCTACCTATTCAACCCTTCAGATGGCACCTCCAAGATGATTTCTGATCGAAATTATCAAGATAGATACAGCGATCCCGGAAATTTTGTGAACAAAAGAAACAAATTTGGCCGCTACACCTTGAATATGAATGGCGACAAGCTGTATCTGATGGGTGATGGATACACCAAAGAAGGACAGTTTCCCTTCATTGATGAGTACAACATAAGTACTGGCGAGACCAAGCGACTCTACCAATCTGAATATACCGATAAGTTGGAGAGCCTTAATTATGCAATCGATATGAAAAAGGGAGAAATCCTAGTTCGTATCGAATCAAAAAAGGACTACCCCAACTACTACATCAGAAATATTAAGAAGGATGAACTGACCGCTATCACTGATTTTGCTAATCCATTTAAAAGTCTGGAAGAGGTAGATAAGCGGGTGGTTAGCTACAAACGAGATGATGGCTTAGATTTGGAGGGTACACTTTACTTGCCGCTCAACTACGAAAAAGGGAAAAAATACCCTATGATTCTTTGGGCATACCCACGTGAGTACAAGGATAAGTCCAGTGCCTCTCAAAGCACCTCTAATCCAAATGAATTTGTGTATCCTTATTGGGGCTCGCCTATTTATTGGGTTACTAAAGGATATGTGGTGCTAGATGATGCCGCGTTCCCAATCGTGGGCGAAGGCGATGAAGAGCCAAACGATTCCTTTAGAAAGCAACTAGTAGCTAATGGTAAAGCAGCTATTGATGCAGTAGATGAGCTGGGCTATATCGATCGAGAAAAAGTTGCCGTTGGAGGGCATAGCTACGGTGCATTTATGACAGCTAATCTATTATCGCATTCCAATTTATTTGCTGCGGGTATTGCTCGGAGTGGTGCTTACAATAGAACGCTGACACCTTTTGGTTTCCAAAGCGAAGAGCGTAGCTACTGGGAAGCTCCCGAAATCTACTATAATATGTCTCCGTTTATGCACGCCGATAAAATGAAAACGCCGCTGCTCTTGATCCACGGGGTGGCGGATAACAACTCCGGCACTTATCCATTGCAGAGTGAGCGGTATTTTAATGCCTTAAAAGGTCTAGGTGCTCCTGTGCGTTTGGTTATGCTACCGAAAGAAAGTCATGGCTACCGAGCAAAAGAATCAATCATGCATATGCTTTGGGAGCAAGATCAGTGGTTGGAGAAGCATGTGAAAAATAAAGAGGCGAAAGCAGCAAAACCATAAGAAGTAATACGCGCCCATGCAGTTAGCGAAAGAGATATGGTTTTTATTACGGAAAGAAGTGAAGCTGGAATTGCGGATGAACTATGCAATTAGTGGAATCTTACTGTATCTCTTTTCTACCATTTTTATTGTGTATAGTGCATTCCGTACGGTGAAGCCAGAAGCCTGGAATGCCTTATTCTGGATAATTGTGCTCTTCACTTCCGTTAGTGCTATTGTCAAGAGTTTTGTGCAGGAGAATGGGGGAAGGCAGCTCTACTTCTACAGCATAGTCAATCCGACGGCCATGATATTGTCAAAAATTATTTACAATATCTTGCTGTTATTTCTATTGAGTTTGCTGACTTGGCTCGGCTTTGTCTTCATAGGGGGCAATCCGATTCGAGATGCAGGGCAGTTTATTTTAGCGCTTTTTTTGGGTAGTGTTGGGTTTTCTATCACCTTTACCTTTATCTCGGCTATCGCTGTGAAAGCCAATAATAGCAGCACCTTGCTGGCTGTATTGAGCTTTCCACTGGTAATCCCCATTTTGCTAACCTTAATTAAGCTAACAGCAAATGCATTACGCATTTTAAATGATACTGGAATTCAGCGTGATGTGCTCATCCTCATTGCAATTGACATGCTGTTGCTATCCATGACCTTTATCCTCTACCCTTTTCTTTGGCGGGACTAAACTGCACTACCTTGGGCGCTGTTGATTTTTTTGGTAGGTTTAACCTAAAATTGTAATTGGTTTATGATTCAAAAGCATTGGTGGAAAGCGCTAGGCGTTGTTATTCTAATCTATTCTTTTACAGCTGGTATGCTGGTACCGCTTAAGCCAGGCATCGTTGAGGTTGCTCCGCAGAGTGCTGCGACAGGCACAACGGTGGAGTTTAAAGTAACGGGCTATAACTCCCACTATAAAGAAGCAGAAGATAGCTTGCGTGCTTGGCTTAAAATGGATAATGAGCATGCGCTAGGAGCAGATAAAATAAATGTACTGGATGACCAACATCTACGCGTCACCTTTAGTATTCCGGAGTATCTTCCCAACAAAGATCGAGTGAAAGATTTTTCTTTGCTTCTTGATAATACAGTAGATGGAGCCAGTGTGCTCCCTAGCGCCGTTTTTGTTACCCAAGATTCCATCGATCCTGCCATGGGACAAGCGGCTTGGGTCAATAGCCCTATTGCCAATCTTAGTTCGAAGGATGCTATGAATTTTCCGTTCCGAAATATTCTTGCTGAAGGGATTCGCAATACGTACTATCACGTACCGCTTTGGTTTGCCATGATATTGATTTTTTTAGGTTCTGTGGTTTACAGTATTCGATACTTACGCACGTATGATCCCATGTACGACCACCGCGCGCAAGCGCTTAATACAGCTGGTCTATTGTTTGGTATCTTGGGCTTAGTAACGGGTTCTATCTGGGCTAAATTCACTTGGGGCGCATACTGGAACTGGGACGTCAAGCAAAACATGACGGCTATCGCCTTGCTGATTTACCTAGCCTATTTTATCCTTCGAAATTCTTTTGAAGACGATGAGCAGAAAGCACGTATTAGCTCTGTCTATAATCTGTTTGCCTTTGCTGCGCTTATTCCCCTTATCTATGTGATTCCACGCCTTACTGATAGCTTACACCCAGGAGCGGGCGGTAACCCTGCTATGGGGGGCGAAGACTTAGATAATACCATGCGCATGGTCTTTTACCCAGCTATCATCGGCTGGACTCTAATTGGCCTTTGGATAGCCAACCTTTTCTACCGAACCAAGCAGCTGGAGCACCGCTTATTAGACTTGTAAGTCATTCCAAAGAAAATGTGGAATCCCTCCTTTTATTGGTTCAATAATCAAATGATATTGTTCAAACTTTGTCATTTGTAAAATAAATACGACTTTTAGCTCATCATTTATTCAGCTATGAAACGAGCTTAATATTTATTAAGCATATTATTGCTTGACAGTTATGCTTAATAAATATTATGCGAGAGCGTAGCGGTTACATACGTGCAGAAATTTTTCTGCATTATGGCCTGTGCAGAAAAATTTTAAACGTGTGAAAAAAGCTCTTACTTGCCTATTTGCACTGCAATTTTTGCTAATCTCCTCCCTGAGCGCCCAAAGTGGCGATGCAGATTTTATGAGAAGCATCGGTAAAATCTATGTAGTGGTAGCCGTCATTGTTGCTATATTTATAGGCATTGTTTTATTTCTGGTCTATTTAGATCGAAAACTAACCAAATTAGAGAACCAAATTAAGGAAGATGACTAAACCAGTCCCTAGCTTTTATCAAAGTGTACAAAGCTACTTTGAACGAGCTGCACAGCACACCGGGCTCCACCGCGGTTTGCTCAGCCAAATCCAAACCTGCAACGCCGTATATCGCTTGCATTTCCCTGTAAAAATTGGCAACGAATATCGGGTAATCGAAGCCTATCGCGTGCAGCATAGCCACCACCGCACGCCCACCAAGGGGGGTATTCGCTATAGTAACCACGTCAACCAAGAAGAGGTAATGGCCCTGGCCACCTTAATGACCTACAAGTGTGCCATTGTAGATGTGCCATTCGGAGGGGCTAAAGGAGGCGTAAAAATCAACCCCTGGGAATATACCCCCAAACAGTTAGAGAAGATTACTCGCCGTTACACCAAGGAGTTAGTAAATCGTAACTTCATTGGCCCAGCCATCGATGTACCTGCACCTGACTATGGCACAGGCTCTCGCGAAATGGCCTGGATTTACGACACCTACCGCACCTTTAATGGCCATGATATTGATGCAGCGGGCTGTGTGACCGGTAAGCCGGTGAGCCAAAATGGAATTCGCGGCAGAACAGAAGCAACGGGCCGTGGCGTATTCTTTGGTATCCGAGAGGCTTGCAGCTTTGAAGACGACATGAAGGCCATCGGGCTAGAGGCTGGACTAGAAGGCAAAACTATGGTCGTACAAGGACTAGGTAATGTGGGTTCTAATACTGCTATCATCTCGCAAGATGAAGGTGGGGTGAAAATTATTGGGGTCGGTGAGGTAGAAGGTGCCATTTACAAGCCTGAAGGCATCGACATCCACGAACTACTGAAGTTTAGAAAGGAAACCGGTTCTATTCTTGGGTTCCCCGGTGCGCAAGTGTATGAGAAAAAAGATCGCTCTAAGGTAGTGGAGTTTGAGTGTGATATTTTAGTGCCGGCAGCGCTAGAAAATGCGATCCATGCTGGAAATGCCCACAATATTAAAGCAAAAATGATTGCAGAGGCGGCTAATGGCCCCATCACGGCTGAAGCAGAACTGGTACTACTCGAAAAGAATATCATGATCCTCCCTGATGTCTATCTCAACGCAGGTGGGGTAACCGTTTCCTACTTTGAGTGGTTGAAGAACCTGAGCCATATGCGCTTTGGCCGTATGGAAAAGCGATTCAATCAGCGCACCTACGAGCGACTCATTTCATTAGTAGAAGAAACCACCAGCAAAACCATTTCGGCTAGAGACAAAGCGATCATTGCCAAAGGAGCCGATGAGATTGACTTGGTGCGCTCTGGCTTGGAGGAAACCATGATTACTGCCTACCATCAGATTCGTGAGATTATGAAGCGCAAGCGCAAGATCGACGATTTGCGTACAGCAGCTTTTGTCAGTGCTATTGAAAAGATTGCCAGCGATTATTTGGCGCTTGGTATCTTCCCATAGCAAAATAGTGGGGTAAATCAGTTTTTATTCAAAATGGCTGATTTACCCCAAATTTTATTACAAAAACAAAGCATCTAGCCAAATTTATTTAGTATTTGTACTCTTTTTTTTCGGATGCGCGTTGTTTTTGTTGGCGATACTCAATATATTGCAGCGGTTTTACAATCGGTAAAAAATCAAAAAGGAAGATGTCAGAAAAATTAGACAAAATTGACCTCAAAATTCTCAAGATATTACAAGAGAATAGCAAGATTACGAACCTGGATTTGTCGAAAAAAATCGGCCTCTCCCCTGCCCCAACTTTGGAGCGTGTAAAAAAACTAGAGCAAAATAGCGTTATCCACAGCTATCACGCCAAAGTTAACCCGCAGTCTATTGGGTTGAATGTAAAAACTTTTGTCCTAGTCTCTTTAGCTTGGCAGAAAGAACGTGCCCTGGAGCATTTCCTCGAAAAAATCAATGAAATCGAAGAAATAACCGAGTGCTATATCATTACAGGTGAAGCAGACTTTCTCATCAAGATTACCTGCAAGGATATACCAACTTACGAGCAGTTACTCTTTAAAACGCTTTCGCAAATTGAAGAAATTGAGCGCCTTAAAACCTTGATGACACTTTCCACCGTGAAAGACTCCAAGACATTACCGTATAAATACGATTAAAAGGTAGCTACCATTTCCTACACATAAATCCCGAATCTTAGCCGAGGCTAAAATTCGGGATTGCTTTTCTATCCGCATGGCTTCCAATAAATCATCGCTTCTCTGGCAAATCACCCCTGCCAATCAGCCTCCTTCCTATCTATTTGGCACCATGCACATCCGCGATCAGCGCGCCTTCAGCCACATTGAAGAACTTCAAACTTACATCCAACAATGCCCCAGTTTCGCCACTGAAGTGCCCTTCGACCAACTAGATCAACACCTTTTTTTTCACCAACTACAGCTTCCCCCTGGCACTACCCTCGACCAGCTCGTTCCTAGCAAGCGCTATCAGAAAATGCGCGCTATTATTCTAAAAGCGACCCAAGTAGACATCCATACCCTTCGGCATTTACAACCGGTGCTCATCGTTCAGCTCCTCTCTAGCCAGCTCTTACAATCAGAATGGGCCGTTGCGCTGGATGAGGCGCTCTGGCAGTTTGCCGAACAGCAACAAAAACAACTCCTTGGCCTCGAATCTTTAGAAAGTCAAATCACACTTTTACAGCGTATCCCTATGGAGCAACAGGTGAAATCGCTAAAAGAAGTAGCCAAAAACATTTCGACTTTTCGAAAAGGTTTACTTCACGCTGCTGATACTTATCAATCGGGTGACTTACGTCAAATTTACCGCGCTGCCAAGCGAAGCACGCGCGGGATGCGCAAAAAGCTGTTGTATAATCGAAATATACAAATGGCCCAACAAATGGCTGACTATATGACTGAGGCTCCCATTTTTTGCGCAGTGGGAGCAGGGCACTTAGCGGGAGCAAAAGGCATGCTTCGCTTACTTAAACAAAAAGGCTTTCGTGTTAAAGCGGTCTCCTTGTCTGCCTAATTTCCAACCAAAACTATAGCTCGACTGTTGTGTCTCTATTTGAACACTACATATGCTATGAAACCAGTTTTTACCCTCCTTTTTTGTTGCGCGTTTTACCTCGCCATTGGGCAAACCAATTATACTATTAGCGGCTATATCACCGACGGTGATACCGGTGAAACGCTGATTGCTGCTAACGTGGTGCCCCTTGAAGCCATCAACAAGGGGATCGTCTCTAATGCTTATGGCTTCTACAGTTTGAGTTTGCCGGAAGGTCAATACACCCTGCGCTTTTCGTACATTGGCTACCAAGACCAAGACCAAACCATTGATCTAAAAGAAGATATTCGACTCAATATCAAGCTTTCGCAAGGTGTAGAACTCATAGAGGTAGTCGTCACGGCAGAGGAGGCGGATCGCAATGTGCAGGATACCAAGATGGGTACGCTAGATTTGCCGGTAGAGAATATCAAAAAGCTCCCAGCCATTTTTGGTGAAGTTGATGTGCTAAAGACTTTACAGCTACTCCCCGGCGTGCTTTCTGCCGGAGAAGGCAATGCGGGCTTCTATGTGCGCGGTGGAGGGCCAGATCAAAATCTAGTGCTTTTAGACGAGGCCGTGGTATACAATCCTGGGCACTTACTGGGCTTTTTCTCGGTATTTAATGCGGATGCGATTAAAAATACGACTTTAATAAAAGGCAATATGCCTGCCAGCTATGGGGGGCGCCTCTCATCGGTGGTAGACATACAAATGAAAGAAGGGGACGATCAGAACTATCGCATTGAGGGCGGTATTGGGGCCATTGCCTCGCGCTTGACGGTGCAGGGGCCGATTGTAAAAAATAAAAGCTCGTTCATCGTTTCTGCTCGCCGAACGTATGTGCTCGACTTAGCCCAGCCGTTCTTAGAAGGCTCTGATTTTGAAGGTACGAACTACTACTTTTATGATGTCAATGCAAAAGTCAATTATCGTTTTTCGGATAAAGATCGCCTCTATTTGAGCACCTATTTTGGTAGGGATGTCCTACAGTTTAGGTCTCCGGTACGCGACTTCAATTTTGATCTTCCTTACGGAAATGCCACGGCTACCTTGCGTTGGAACCACCTTTTTAGCGATAAGCTCTTTATGAATGTATCTGCTATTTTTAATGAATATGACTTTGGCTTCAGCGGTGGCCAGGCAGAATTTTCAGTAGATGTATTTTCTGGGGTACGCGACTGGAATGGCAAGGTGGATTTTGATTACTTTATCAATCCTGCGCACAGCTTAAAGTTTGGCCTCAATTATACTTATCATCGGCTTACGCCAAATGTTGCTACTGCTTCTGATGGCAATACGACCTTTTCGAATGAGCTAGAAGCTAAATTTGCGCACGAATCTGCCGCGTATATTCAAGATGACTGGAAGGTGAATGATCGCCTCAAAATGAATGTGGGGGTACGCTTTTCTATGTTTACGCAGCTAGGCCCTTACGTTTCCCCCTTCGATGGCCAAAAATTTGAACAAGGCGAACCCGTAAAAACCTACACAGGCATTGAACCGCGCCTCAGTCTGCGTTACCGACTCGATCCAACTACTTCGATCAAAGCAGGAGCGGCGCTTTCTAACCAGTATTTACACTTAGTAAGTAACTCTACTAGCACCTTGCCTGCTGATGTTTGGGTGCCCAGCACCGAACGAATCAAGCCGCAAATTGGCTTGCAATACGCGGTAGGTCTATTCAAAAACTTTGAGGACAATACCTACGAAACTTCGTTGGAGGTCTATTATAAAGACTTGCGTAATCAAGTAGACTATCGCGAAAACTACGTCAACAACCCCGCTAATGATATTGAAAACGAATTTGTATTTGGTACGGGCGAAGCCTATGGAGCAGAGCTTTTTCTAAAAAAAGCAAAAGGCCGCCTCAATGGCTGGGTAGGCTATACCTGGAGTCGTACCACACGTAGTTTTCCTGATATCAATAATGGGGAATCCTTCCCTGCTATTTATGATCGTACACATGATCTCTCTGTCGTACTCAATTACGACCTAAGTCCTAAGTGGGATTTGGGTGCCATCTTTGTATTTGGTACTGGCAATACCTTCACCCCTGTGCAAAGCCTCTTTTTTATTGAGCAAAACTTTGTACCAGAATATGGCACCCGCAATAGTGCCCGCGTGGATGATTACCACCGCTTCGATCTTTCGGCTACCTACACGCCAAAACCAAATAGTACCAAGCGATTTACTTCCAACTGGACCTTCTCGGTATACAACGCTTACAATCGCCAAAATCCGTTTTTTATCTACTACACCTTCGAAACAGATGCAGCGCAGGGCGATGGACGGGCCACGGCCTTTAAGGTGTCATTATTTCCAGTGATTCCTTCTATTACTTGGAACTTTAAGTGGCGATCCTAAGCTTTTTGCTTTGCAATCCGCACTTAATTCCACTAAATTTAGACCTCAGCAAAACCGAACCTATGAGGTCACTACTCTACTTATTTCTTATAGCTACCAGTTCCCAACTAACTGCCCAAGAAACACTATCCCCACAAGCGAAACTCTATGAGCTATTTGAACAAGAAGCAGCTTATAAAAACCCGCAAAAAGGGGAATTCTTTCAAGATGTATCCATCGCCACTCAGGCCAAAGAAGCAGTCCTGTGGCAAGATTTACTCGACCAACTAGAGCAGCTCCCCAAATCCAAACTGACCAAGGCCGACCAGATTAACTACGACGTATTTAAGTTTAACCTAGAAAATCGCGTGGCCGAGCACCAATTTGAGGTTTACCTCATTCCGTTTAATGCAGAGGGTGGCTTTTATAATACCCTCACCTTCCGACTCAACCGATTTGAGTTTGATAAACTAGAGGATTACGATACCTACCTCAATCTGCTTCGTGCTTTTCCCAAGTACATGCAGGATAATGTGGAGCTGCTGAAAGTGGGAATTGAAAAAGGCATCACCGTGCCAAAAATTGTCGCTGCTAACTACGAGCCACTCATCAAACCGTACTTACAGACTTCCTTAGAAAAACATTTTCTATACGAGCCTTTTTTAGCTATTCCAGAGGACTGGCCCAATCGTGCTGTTTTGCAAGGACAAGGGCGGCAAGTTTTACAAGAACTAATCTTACCGGCTTACCGCGATTTTGATCGATTTATGTCGCAAAAATACCTCCCTGCTGCAAAGGAGCGTATAGGCATTTCCGCTATTCCCAATGGTAAGGCTTACTATGAGCATCGCGTCCGCTTTTTTACGACCCTCGATATGAGCCCTGAAGAAGTTTTCCAGACGGGGGAACAGGAAGTCGCCCGTATCAAAGCCGAGATGGAAGCAATTATTAAAGAAGTAAAATTTGAAGGCAGCTTTGCTGACTTTTTAGAGTTTCTGCGCACCGATCCGCAATTTTACCATACGGAAGGCCGCGAACTCTTGAAAGAAGCAGCCTACTACAGCAAGAAAATCGATGGACAGCTGCCCAGCTATTTTGGCAAAATGCCTCGCCTCCCCTACGGCGTACAGCCGGTGCCAGCCACCATCGCCCCCAACTATACCGCAGGCCGCTACTCTCCCGGCAACGCTAGAACCAATCGAGCAGGCAACTACTGGGTCAACCTTTTCAAACTGAGAAGCCGCCCCCTATATGCCCTCCCTGCCTTGACGCTGCACGAGGCTGTACCAGGGCACCACCTCCAAATTGCCTTAGCCGATGAAATGGAAGGCCAGCCCGACTTTCGGCGAAGCACCTACATCAGCGCCTTTGGCGAAGGCTGGGCCTTGTACTGCGAATGGCTGGGAGTAGAAATGGGCATCTACGAAACCCCTTACGAACACTTCGGCCGCCTGACCTATGAGATGTGGCGCGCGTGCCGATTAGTCGTTGATGTAGGCATGCATTATAAAGGCTGGTCGCGCCAGCGGGCCTTGGACTTTTTGAGTCAGAATACGGCATTATCCATCCACGAATGCAATACAGAAATCGACCGCTATATCGGCTGGCCGGGGCAAGCTGTCTCGTACAAAATAGGGGAGCTGAAGATTCGCGCCTTACGGCAAAAAGCAGCGGCGGCGCTGGGCGAGGAGTTTAATATTCGTGATTTTCATGATCGAATATTGGCAAATGGATCCATTCCCTTGTTTGTATTAGAAGCAGAGATTGACGAATTGATTGCAGCGCAAAAAACAGGACGATGAGCGGGTTTTGGCGTTTTTTTGGCGGGGTATTACTTTTTGGGTTGCGTCTTTATTGAACCCCACCTGCGCAGTCGCCTGCGCCTCAACAAACACCAAACCATTCGCTTTCACGGCTGCCATGCGGTGCGGCATGATGATCATATTCACCTTCAGGTGAGACCTCAGTAATTATTGAACACTGCATTTTTGGTATAATGCGTAAGATTTTTTAATTTGTTAAGAGATTCTGAAACTATTATTTCAATTTGCGCTCATGAAGTATTTCTTACCCTTATTTCTGCTTTGCTTTTTATCAGGCAAAGTTTGTAATGCTCAGGAAACTGGTGAACTACGTGTTATCGTTGGAAATCCAGGAGCTTTATTAAAAGTAAATAATCAGCTTTATCACCTTGATAAAGAACCGACTCCTCTACAAATCTACTTGCCAGGTGGCACCTACGAAGTACAGCTGTGGGCACCGCAATTTGAATGGTACAAAGAAGAGGTTACCATTGTGAATGGTGAGATTTTTCCTTTGAGAAAGAACCTTCAGCTTAGCGAGGAATTCAAAATTTATAAAGAGGCCCAAGAGCGCTATAGCTCTAAAAAGTTTGAGCAAGTTGCGCTCAATGTTGGAGCAGTAGCTGGGCATGCGGCCCTACTGTGGGTGGTTTTAGATGGTGGCTCATTGGGCAGAATTAGGAACTACAAAAAGAATGCTGAAGTAGTGCTAGATGAATACTACGCCACTTTGAATCCAAATGAGATTGATGCGATTAGTGACGACCATCAGCGTATTGTGGATCAACATGATGATGCTAAAAGACTGCTAGAAGTTAAACGCTATGTTGGTATTCCACTAACTATTGCTTCCGCAGTATTCACCTTCAGACAACTCAAAAAGTACAACAAACGGATCAAGGCTATGGAAAAGCCTGTTTATGAAGAGAAAAATCCATTCCTAAGCAGAGTGGAACTTACTGGCAGCACCAATCAATTCGGTTTCATCCTAAATTTCTAATCTATGCGCTCCATCATACATTATCTCTTGTTATCCTTTTTGCTGTTGCTGATAACAGCATGTGTCAAAGATATAGATCTTATCACTACCAATGTGCTGCATCCAGATTCCACAGCTAAGTTGGTCAGAGTTCTTCACACAGAACGACAAGGAAGTCAGTTTTATGTGGAGTATGAATTGGTTTTACGATCATTGAATACTCAGCAACGGGAAACTATTAAAACTGTCCATATTCGAAAAGATGGATTGCCGAGGTATGTCCTTTCGCTTGATCGGACGAGCTTTACTGACAATAATCCATCGGCTGGTGAATGCTATCAGTTTCATTTTGCGGGTGCAGGTAATAGTAGTAATGTTTCGAAAGTAGTTGGTGAAGTATGCAATGAATAGTACTTTGCAGTCTATCATTCAATTGCCACTATCATGAAAATACGACCAGAAGACCTCCAAGAAGATTCCAAAAATGCAGGGCAACAAATGCTGGACTGGTCTAGCAAGAACTATAGCATCTTCAATGAATACGTGGCTTTTCAGCCGGATGACTCCGTAGGAATGATGGCCTTCAAGCTATTCTTGCGCTTCCTAGGCTTTCTTATTCTATTGATCCTCTCCCCTTTTCTCATTATTGGGTTAATCATTGCCTTCGCAACCGTGCTGTAGCACATGACTAAAAGCACGCATATCTTATTTGGAGTTTCTTTACTCCTCTTTTTACTTCATCAAGTACTCCAAAAAGGACTGGCTATTTCAATTCCATTCATCGATTCCTACCTCGACCCACTACTGTGCATGCCTATCCTCCTGTACCTCTGGCAGTGGGATCGCCGCCTTGTCTGGTCGATTCAGCGGCCACTCTCTCTCAGCGAGATTATCGGAGCCACTATCATTCTCAGTATGCTCTTTGAGTGGCTGTTTCCGCGCTGGCATTCAGGCTTTTATGCGGATGGGTGGGATGTGGTGGGGTATTTTATGGGGGCGGCGGGGTATTACTTCGCCTCTCGCCTCGTTCAGGAACAAGTAATGTGACCCACGAATTTGAAATTTATAGGCCATTACGATACACCAACATTTGCAATCTACTATCATTATTCGCTACCAAAATACAGGGCCTAACTGCCCGGCTAAGCTTCACAAAAGCTAACTGCCTCACATCATTTGGCATGAAAATGCCAGAATCCATCATATTGAGAGAAGTCCTAAAGGTACCATCCCCATTGCCTTGTAGGAAGAGTCCACGGCCTCCGTCATAGGCTGGTGTTTCTACCTCTGTAGTAAATAAATTACCACCTATAACTATATCTAGATTTCCATCTTTATCAAAATCGTAAATAACTTGATCGTTGATAGGGGCAAGCTGCGCCGCCTTGGGCAACTCCATCGCCCTAAACTGAAAGTCACCTTCATTGATCAAGAGGACACTAGCAAATGTAGTAGCCTCATAGTGTAAGGCGGTACTAAGCTTTTCAGCACCATATATCCCATCGAGCGTAGAGGAGGCAAATCGAGCGTAGCTTTGATATTTATTGGCTAAAAATGGCATCTGCTGCGTGGAGCATTCTTTGCCGCGTACTGGTACCTTAGCGCCCTTGTAGTATTTACTCAATACAATATCCTTAATGCCATTATCATCAAAATCTTCCCAGTAGACCTCTAAACCTTTTTGCTCATTGGGATGAAATTTGTTATTCAGTCCAAGATTGCCGATTACAAAATCAGTATCACCATCATTGTCAAAATCCCCTTCCGCAATACTGTACCACCAGCCTTTCAACTCATTTAAGGCGTCCAACTCAGTCTTTTCTACTAGCATTCCCTTTTGATTATGAAATACTTTAATGGGCATCCATTCGCCAACCACCATCAGGTCAGGCCAGGTATCTTGGTCAAGGTCCGTCCAGATAGCTTGGGTGACCATTCCTAAAGTTTCAAAGGTGTCAGAAATAGCTTGCTTAGAAATCGTAAAATTGCCCTTGTTGTTTTCCAGTAAGTACGAAGGAGGCGGACTCGGATAGCGCCCCGGACTAGTTCGCCCACCAACAAAAATATCTACATCGCCATCTTGATCAAAATCTACTGGTGCAATACTCGCCGTGCTCGTAAGCATCTGGGGGAGCTTAGCGGTTTGATTACTGAATTGTCCTTTTTCATTAAGATAGAGTCGATCTTGGAGTAAGTTCGGAGTCGCTTCAAAATCACCACCGCCACCACTAGCGACATACAAGTCCAAGTCACCATCTTGATCGGCATCAAAAAAGTGGGCACCTACATCCTCAGCCGCTCTTGCTTTGCCAAAGGCTATCTGTTCGCTTTCGCTAAAAATGCCATTCTGATCCTGCACATAAAGCTGGCCTACTTGATCTTTTCCACCGCCAACATAAAAGTCATCCAATCCATCGCCATTGACATCGCCAACTGCTAAAGCTGGGCCTTGCCGCGACTGACTATGTGGTAATAGAATTTCTTTGTCAAAGTCATTAAAATCATTTTCTGCGTGGCGGTAGGTTATTCGCTTTTGCTGTGCAATAATGTCTATAAAAGGAGGGTTGGTAGCCACTTTTGTAGCCGCCGTACTTTGATTAGGATCGTACTTAATGGTGTGCGTTCGATCAACTGTAGGTTGCGCGAGAATGGTCTGCTTACCATTTGGCCAAGTAATGATGGCACGGTCTATTTGTGCATTTTGGCCTAAGCCAAAATGTACGACAGGCTCAACAAATGATTGATACCCACGTGTAAAGGCATTTTCTACGACCTGTACTTGATTCCCATACTCCAAGCGCACCTGCGCGTTTATAGCTTGTCCCTTTGGCGCCTCTAATTGAAACCGGATATAGTGGTGTCCAGTGCGCGCGCTTGCATTATTCTTATAAATAGATGCTACCGCATTAAGATTGTTAATAACTAGATCTAAGTCGCCATCTTGGTCAAAATCAGCATAGGCAGCACCATGTGAAAAAGTAGGCATATCCAACCCCCATTCGCTGGTTTTATCTGCGAATTGAAGTGTTCCTTGATTGTTAAACATAACATTTGGAATAGGCGTTGAATTGGCTGTTTGCAGATGCTCGAAGTATAATTCAGCACTACTTCCTTCTGTGGCTCTGCGCTGGGCAAGCGTTGCTTTCCAATCATTATCCTTGGTGTCTCTAAAGAAGCCATTGGTAATAAATAGATCCTTTAAGCCATCATTATCGTAGTCAGCAAGTAGCACCGCCCAGCTCCAATCGGTTTGCGACATACCAGCCATCAAGCCAATTTCGCTAAAGACTCCTCTACTGCGATTGAGCTGGAGCGTATTGAACATATACTGTGGGATGTAATTCATCCGTTGAGTCAAAAAATCAAAGCCCGCTACATTCATCGATGCCATCAAGGTCTTATTACGGAAATGATCCGCGGGGGTCATATCGGCAACAGCCAAATCTTGTAGTCCATCGTTATTGATGTCGGCTAAATCGCAGCCCATAGAGAAGTAAGAGGTATGTGGAACCCGCGCCTTGACGGACTCTTTAAAGGTGCCATTCCCTTGATTTAAGAACAAAAAGTCGGGTACAAAGTAGTCGTTAGCCACATAAATATCAGGATACCCATTTTCATCTATATCACTAATCGACAGCCCTAAGCCAAAGCCCCGCTTATTTACACCTGCTTGCGCTGAAATATTAGTAAATCGGCCATTGCCCTCATTCCGATATAGCTTATTCGATTCCTGCTGAATCGTTTCTACGGGCAAATCATTGGCCGATAATAACCACTCCTGCGCCGACGCGCCATGACTACGTAGTGCGTGATTCATGACAAATAAATCGAGGTCACCATCTAAGTCCATATCAAAAAAAGCCGCCTGTATTGATCGATCGCTACCAGCAATTCCATATTGCGAGGCTTGCTCCGAAAAGGTGCCATCTCCATTATTGATAAAGAGTTGGTTGGCTAATTTATTAGCCTTAAAAGAAGGACCTGCATTACAAACATAAATATCTAAATAACCATCAGAATTGATGTCCGCCAAGGTGACTCCCGTAGACCATTTATCAGAGGAGGCAAGCCCTGCCTTGGCCGTCACTTCTTCAAATTGGAGCTCGCCTTTATTGAAGTACAATTGATTGGAGGCATCGTTGCCGGTAAAGAAAATATCGGGGCGCCCATCTCCGTTCAAGTCGCCCACGCCTACCCCAGCGCCATTGTAGAAATAATCGAAGGTGCCAACATTACGGTTCGGCGTTTCGTCTATCCAGTTTTTGAATTGTATGCCGGAGCGGGCAGCTTCTACCAATTCGAATTGTGGTAAAGAAGCATCAGGGGGAGTAGGTTCGGAAGAACAGGCTGCTATAAGCACGCCCAAGAATAGTGTAAGCGTACAAGATGTCCAAGAAAAGTTTTTCATACGAGTTGATGTTGTATAACCTCTAAGTTGGGTCGATGGGAGAGCCTAATATAGAAAGAAATAGGACAAAAAGTATCTAAAAAACAAGACCTGTTCCGCTTTTTTAATAGGGCAGAACAGCTCTTACAACAAATGCAGCAATATGCCAGTCCCCATGATCGGAGTGATAAGAAGCATCCAGTTAGTAAAGCCATCACTTATTTCAAAAATAACAAATCCAAAATGGACTATGCTAATAATATAAAACAAGGCTTACCGATTGACTCGGGGGTGGTGGAAGCTGCTTGTAAAACTATTGTAAAACAGCGACTTAGCAAATCAGGATGCCGATGGACTAGAACAACAGTTGATGATATACTCATGTGCCGCACTTTAGAGCATGTTTGGATTTTGCTTTTTGAGCGAACGCTGCCAAATTTTGTGCTGAACAAGGCGCGATGCGGGAGCATAGCCTGAGCTACGCGACTAAAGAGCAACGCAGTGCAGGACAAAATTTGGCAAGTGCAGCCGAAAGGGTAAAGTCCAAACATGCTCTTAATTATGACCAAGGGCCGATGGGAACAATTCTGGGCTAAAGTCAGTAGATATGGTTTCTAGACTACATCAGGATGGAGCCACACCCTTTCATTTTGAGGGCATGTTGTATATTACATTCGAAGTTGCATCTAAATTAAATTCACCAAACGCTATCTCTTATGAAATCTACAAAGGCATTGACCTTGTTTCTTTCCCTATTCACTTTTACATTGCTTCAAGGACAACAACGACTGATAATACTCACCGAATTTACTGGAATACAGCTCGCAAACTGTGATTTAGAGAATAATATTGGTGAAGGTATTGATGTAGGGGATTTAGGGGGCCCCATTAACAGTTTTGCAGTTGACGAGTCCACTGGTAATATATATGTGACCAAACGATTTGATCCTCCAAGTCTTTCTTACATTAATCCAGAAAATCCAGGTGAGGTAACCGTAATCTTTGAGGAACTCGAAAATCCTTATGGGCTACATATCGATCAAATTAATCAAAAATTGTATTGGCTGGAGAGAAATATGCTGGCCAATGTTCTTCTCAAAAGAGCTAACCTTGATGGAACAGAAGTGGAAGTAGTTACTACTTTCGACGTTAATATATCGTTTCTTGAAGAGCCCGTTGATTTTGTATTTCTCCCACAAGAGAATGCCATCTTTACAACAGGAACTGCCTTTGATCAGATACAACGGATAGATCTTGAAACGCTTGAGAATACAACGATTAGATTTGGAGATGATCTAAAGGGGCTTGATTACTGGGAAGCTGAAAATAAGTTAGTCTATATTGGAGCAGTAGGCCTTGACTTATTTGCTTATACATTGGAACTAGATGGGTCAGATGGGGAAACACTTTTTATGTTTGAGCCCTTTTCTACATTGAGGGTAAACCACTTTGATTTCGACGAAGAAAATGAAATCTTCTATTGTGTAGGTAGCACTGATAGGAAAGTATTCACCCTGGATATTAATGGAAATATACTACAAGATGAGATTTGTGATCCAATTCCAGGAGCCGCTGCAAGTGGAAGGTATACCTATGTCACAATTGTAGATGATTTAGAAACTAGCACCATATCAATCACTGAAGAGGCTGACTTTCAGATTTATCCCAATCCCAATTTCGGACAATTTGATTTGCGTATCCCTGAGCGTCTGCAACAAGAAGTATCTTTATTTCAAATCACTAACATAAATGGTCAAGTCGTATATCGTAGTAGCTCTGTTGCAAATCTGCGTGAACTTAGAGAAAGGGCATTTGCCCCAGGCTTGTATTTGACGACCATAATTACTCAAAGCGGCCAACAGCTAAGTAAAAAAATGATTATTCAGCGATAAACCTGTTCTTAGTAACAGTCAAACAATAATTTCTAGATTTATGGCTGGCTCTTTTGCTCCAATACTGCGTTGAAAAGCCTCGCCGATGCTAGGCATCGTCTGCATTTTTCGCCTTGTCTTGGAGCAAAATTCCCTTGCCAAAATGCGGAACTTATTCTTTGGCTGTTACTTAGCCATTTTGCTACATAAAGCTTAGCCCGTACTCAGCAGTATCTTACTATACTTACAGCTTGCCCACTTACAGGGGCAGAGCAGGGCACTTACTAATGAGTTATAGACAGTTTGTCCGACTGAATCGGACAATAGTATAAAACTGTGTATACGAGCTGTTGAGCTGTTGAGCTGTTGTCCGACTTGGTTGGTAGATCAGAGCGGATTAGAAATCCGCTCAGCGTGTGCCAAGCTTTTTTCCTTAAACCCTGGCACGCGCCCTGACCTAAAAATCATCTTCAATCACTGCTGCACCAATAATCCTACCACCCCCACCTTTCCAGAGAATGTAGAGCCCCATGCTGAGTTGCTTTCGCAAAATACGTTTGCCTTTTCTCGAAATATCGGTAGGCAATTCGGTGGTGACGCCGATCTTGCCTTTTTTGGACGTTTCATAGTAGAAGTAGATGGGTTCAAAATTCCCATCGGTAGTACTGCGCTGAATTTGCGTATCTAGCAAACCAGGCACTCGAATCCCTAAGTCGATACTCATCAATTTCTCATCGCTATACTGCTTATTTTTTATATCGAAATAGATGTCCATCGTGCGCAATTCTTCTACAATTTCGAGGAGAAGGTCTTCGCGCAGATCGGGAGTAATGGCAACATAGACGCCCTCAAATTCTTTATCTGCCATTGCTTGTACAGGGGGAAACGATATGCTACTAGGCTGTACAAAAGCATAAGAAAGGCCAATCAAAGGTAAAAATAGGAGGTACTTCAACAGTCGAAAGTCGGGTGATTGCTTAGTGTTCATCATGCGAATTCGATTTTTTATAGGTGATGTATTAAATAAATTGGCTAACAATTGAGTCTGCTGGCTTGTGCCTAATTGGAGGATGGAATACTGATAGCTTTTCCGATCTACTCCTGTTTTCAAAACCGCATCATCCACAAAATATTCCAACTGCAATTTAAGCTGTCGCTGCCATTTCCAGGCGATTGGGTTGACCCAAAAGAAGGCGCGGACCAGCTCCGATATCAGTACATCTAAGCTGTGCCATTGCTGGGCATGCACAGTCTCGTGTACAAGCACTTGTGCTTGTAGTGGTGCACTCAGCTCCTGCTTATTGTAGACAATAAATCGGAAGAAAGAGAAGGGCGTAATCTCTTTAAGATGGTGCACTAAGGTATAGCCGTTCCACTTCGTTTTTGGCGAAAGCCAAATGAGTCGAAGTGTTTGGAAAATCCCCCTGCTGGTACGCCATAAAAAGAAGCATACGCCAAGCCAATAGATACCAACAAAGACCTTAGCTAGCGAAATGTTATGTAACATTCGTTTAGGCTGTTCCGATGGCGTTGCCAGTACGACTTCGCTCTCTACCGATTCTTCTACAATCGGCTGTTCTAACACCTGAGTGCGCAGTTCCTCCAAGGCTGGCAGGTACGCTGCCGTTGGCATTTTTGCCGGTAACAGGGGCAGAATAAGGCTTAAGCCAACCATACTCCACAGTACCACGCGATTTAGCTGAAAAGCCCGCTCCTCGCGCGCTAGCAAATAGTAGGCTGCGAATAAGGCCACTAGTATGAGGTTCGCTTTCGCTAAATACCAAAGCATCGGTTCCATATCAATCATTTTGGTCTTCGATCATTTTGATAATTTCCTTCAGGTCATCCGCCGAGAGGTCTTCTTCTTTGGCAAAGAAGGCCACTACATTTTTTATCGAATCCCCAAAAAGGCTACTCAATGCTGGCTTAAGGTGCGCTTTGGCATACGCCTCCTTAGAAACCAGAGCGAAGTAGCGGTGGGTCGTCCCAAAATCTTCATAGTCCAAATAGCCCTTTTTCACCAGTTTCTTCATGGTAGTGGCCACTGTATTCACATGGGGCTGTGGCGCTGGCAGAGCTGCTCGCACCTCTTTCACAAAGGCACGTTCCATTTGCCATACCACTTTCATCAGGGCTTCTTCTTTTTCTGTTAGTCGTTTCACGCATTGAATATTTATTACCACACAAACATAAAACTATTTCTTAAGTTTTTCAACTACACTTATAGTTTAAGGCTAAAAAAGCGTATCGATTTGAAACTTATATGTTTTGGCTTCAACATTTAATTATATTTACAGGCAACAGAACTTAAATATTGCACTAGTATGGTTTTACCCAATCACCTATTTTGGGATATTGACATGCGTTCTCTAAATTTTATAGAAAATGCCCGTTTCATTATTCAACGGGTTATTCAGAGAGGTAGCACAAAAGAATGGCTAGTCATTAAGGAATACTACGGTCTAGATTTTATAAAAAAAGAAATATTACAGATTAGGAATCTAGATCCCAAGACTCTTAACTTTTTTAGTATTTATTTTGATATCGATAAGAAGGATTTCAGATGCTACAGTCTACCACAACTCTTCAGCATTAAACTGGGAGGATGTAAAAACGAAAATTATTCAGGAGGTTAGAAAGCACTTTCCATGATGGTGAACTTATAGTTCAACAACCCAAGATTTGTGAATTCTGACTTGCCCTTTTTCCGCCCTGCCGCGTTGAAAAGCCTCGCCATATCTAAGGATATG
>JBCCRH010000029.1:0-24512 GCA_039208045.1 Bacteroidota bacterium | reverse complement strand
CTGTCGCTTCTATAATATCAGGTTTCCGGTCGAGGTAGCGGACAGCAGACTTGTAGTGGGACAACGGCCAGAGCACATTTGCTTGAAAATCGAAGGTGCGCAGTGCCTCTTTCAGTGCGGTGTCTTGTTGTGCCTCGGGGGGCAAATGGAGGTACTTTTGTAAAATATTTTTCTCCCGCATCTCCCCGGCTAGCCAGATAAACTCATTGGAGTACTTTTGCTCAAACTGCTTTAGCGTAAGCGTTTTCTTGCCGGTTGCCAACTCCGTAGCTCCCGACTTCCAATACAAATTGGGATACATCAATTCAATGGGACTATACACGTCAAATTCCTCTCGCTTCGTGTAATGCACTAGCTGAACCAGGTTGGTGCTCAGTATCTCAATCTTCCGAAACTGCGCAGACTGAAACCCACTAGCAGGAAGTAAACTCATGCGAAACTTCAAGAACTCCTCTTTGTCCATCCCTTCTACCATTACATCAAAAGAGTGGATAAGAATTTCAAAATAGCGATTAGCCCGCTTAATTTGACGGAGAAAAAAGGCAGGATCAGGCTGTTCCTCAGCTATCAATTGCCGCAAAGCGAGAATAATGAGCTTAAAATATAATTCCGTAATCTGATGATACATAATGAAAATCTGCTCATCAGGAAAGGGGGTCTTTGGGTTTTGAAGGCTCAGAAGCGTATCCAAATGGATATAATTCCAGTACGTCAGGTAGTCCGCATGTAGGAGGCCATCTAGGTAAGACTGCATGTCCTGGCCCATGACAGCGTATTTTTGTTCGAGCTCGTCCAAGCGCTCTAACATCTCGTGAGTCAAATTCATAATACAGATTAATGCACCAATTTAAGGCCAAAATAGATACCAATCAAACCGATGATCACACTTCCGAAGATGTTGAAGAAAGCAGCATTAAGTTGCCCCTGTTCAAAAAGTAGGAAGGTTTCACTAGAGAAGGTAGAAAAAGTACTAAACCCACCACAGAAGCCTGTCATCAGAAGTAATTGCATACGTTGATGTAATTGGTTTTTTAAGCTCAGGCCAATCAAGATACCGAGGATCACGCAGCTAATAGCATTAGCGATCAGCGTGGCATAAGGAAATTGGAGTTTGTAAGGCTGCAACAATAATCCAATCCCATAGCGGCAGATGCTGCCCAATCCACCACCCAAAAACACCCAAAAGAATGCCATCATGATGCGTTTTGCTTTTTTCGGATGACTAAAGTATGCAGAATGTACGTCAATACAGCTGCTGACAGCAAGATTAGTAACATAAAGCAGTGCAGCTCCAATAGATCGTGAAGCGCCAATACTAAGGTGATAAAAATGACATTCACAAAAAGTAAGATTCCTGTGGCTTCCATATGACTCCAACCATCATCGATGAGTAAATGATGAATATGTCGTCGATCAGCATGAAAAGGAGAATGCCCTCGAATAATACGAGTGATAAAAACACGGAGTGTATCAAAGATGGGGATAATCGTAATCCCAGCTGCCACAGCAGGCCCAGAATGCAATCGAAAAGGACTTGATGGATCAAGACTCGAATTGGAATCAATAAACTGAATCACTAAAATAGAAGAGACTAAGCCTATAAACAGTGCTCCCGTATCACCCATGAATATTTGAGCGGGCGTAAAATTATACCTCAAAAACGCCAATATAGCGCCGACCGTTGCAAAAGCAATTGTAGCAAACTCATATTGCTGCGTTAAATAAAACCAACATCCCAATGTACCAGCAATTAATGCCCCTACGCTACCTGCTAACCCATTGATGCCATCAATGAGGTTGAAAGCATTGACCAGTAACAAAATGAATAGTATACTAACTACAGTATAAGGCCACTGATATGCATTGCCATACCATCCAAATAAGCCATAAAAACCATTAAGGCGCACCTTCGCTAACAAGGTGAGAATAAGTGCTGCTAGTAATTGTGCAAATAACTTCTTATTGGCAGAAAGTGGAACCAAATCGTCCCTAGCTCCCGCCAAAAAGAGAATTAAAAAAGCACATAGAATATATTGCAAATCACCAAAACGATCGAATGGCGTCCAAAGCACAATGGAGAAGATGGCGCCCGAAAAAATACCAATTCCTCCAAGAGAAGGCATGCTTACTGTATGTGAGCTTCGTTCATTGGGCTCATCGGTCAACCCCTTACGCTTTGCCACTAGAATAATAGAAGGAATGGCAAAATAGGTTAGCGTGAACGCAGTAAGAAAACTTAAAACAATCACATACATATCAAAAGGTATGATTCCTTACAAATGTACTAATACCTGTTGATATTAAACTGTCCCCTATTTAGCTACACTTTAGATTGATCAAAATCACCAGCATTGCGCCCCGTAGTAGTAAGGGCTTCCCCGCCATCAACCACCAACACTTGCCCAGCAATGAACTCATTTTGCAGGAGCGATAAGATACCATCTGTAATGTGTTTTGTCTCGCCTTGCATGCGCAGCGGAATCCCCTGTATACGCCAGTCGATATACTCCTGGCTACGGGAGGAGGCAGGAAGCACTACCCCAGGAGCCACCGCATTAACTCGGATAGCGGGAGCCAGCTCTACCGCTGCCATTTTCGTGAATTCTACCAAGGTCTTTTTAGCTAGCAGATACGCCGCATACTTGAATTGGTTGAAGCCAATCTTATTGTCAATAATATTAATGACGCTTCCCTTTTCACATACATTGGCGAAAGCCTGCGTCATAAAGAAGGGTGCCTTTATATTGACGCTAAACTGCGCATCAAAAACAGCAGGTGTGGTATCTTTTATGGTGGCTTGCGTGTAGGCAGAGGCACTATTAACAAGCACAGAAAGTCTTGGAAAATGGGCTTTAACACGCGTCATAAAGTCTGCAAACGCTTCTGCATTTTTCAAATCTAATTGAAAGGCTTTACATGCTACTCCCAGCTCCCGAATTTGGGCCGCCGTCTCTTCTGCTGGCCCAGCAGACGAATTATAGTGTAATGCGATGTCGTAACCAGCCTTGGCTAAAGCCACAGCGATGGCTTTTCCCAAGCGGATGGCGCTACCTGTAATGATAGCAGCAGGTCGATCCATATGTTGTTCTCTATTTAATTACCCAATGGCGCTTGTAACAAGCTAGTGCGACTGATTGTTGTAGGAGCTGCAATTGTTTGAGGGTGCTTACCAAGCTGTCGATCGTGAAATGGTAATGCTACTCGATCGATAGGCACCGTCGGCAGGATAGGACTATTCATATCTAGATAATCCATCAACTCTAGTACAAAAGGCCGAACATAAGGCTCGGGTGGCATAAGGGCTAGAGGCACCTCTTGCTGTCCAGCTTGCAGCTGAAAGAGAATATCCAGATCGGCGGGTCGATCCTTCTTTTTACTCAATGGATCGCTACGATCGCGACCTAATTTAACCTCAATTGCATTGAAGACTTTTTTCAGTGCTTCTGGGCTATGTGCTGTTTGTATACGTACGGCCAAATTAAGAAAGTAGTGCTCCGTACTGAGCATTCCGGCAGGCGTCGTTTTACCAATGGTGCTGATGTCGAGCTGTGGTGAAATGGCCAATAAGTGCTCTAACATTTGGGGAACATGGTAGGTTGGCCGAATATTACTGCCTAAGCTTACGAAATAAAAATATTTCATTGTTTTTGAATTGTTTTAACAAAACGCAGCGATTGACGTTTTGTTGAAGTAAGCTAGATGTTAGCCCGTATGTCAGACATTTGGCGGAGAAAAAATTAATACTCGTAGAAAATGTACGTTAAATAGGAACTGTATCGAGTGAAAACCCGTTTTTATTAAAAATCAGCCATCGATGAACTATATTAATCCATTTGATCTTTTTGGTATCCATTCTTCTCAAGCAGAAGTCGTTCAGCAAGCATTAGATAGCTGTTTAGATCAATTGGAACGATCGGAATCGAAGGTTTTCTTCTATAAAGACCAGCAGCTGGATCGAACGCACTTGCAAGCATTAGCGGCAGAGCTGAGCATTCCGGAGCGCTCCGCCTTCCATAAGTTTATTCAAACGCATCCTTCTTTGGCTGATTTTTTAACTAGTGGTACGCTCTTCTTTTTTGAAGATGAAGATAACTTACTGTACCACAACAAGAACTTCCAAGCATTTGTAGCGCCGTATTTTGCAGCAGCGATGAACCGAATTTTGGTCAAAGCGCTAAAAGAAGCTCCTATTACAAAGCTTCAGCAACTATTCCGTTCGCCCTTATTTCCTAAAGACGAATTTCAGGCCATAGCTTTCGCTAGCACCAATACGTATTTAAAAGACCTGATTACGGTACTTAATGCTAACTACAGGTCTGTAAAGTGGGGCAAAAAAGAAGTGGTTCATTGGCGACCCGCTCGCCTTTACCAAACCGTTAGTAGCCAGTTTAGAGTACAAGCTTTAAATTGTTTGCCCGCTTCGTTTGACGACGAGCGTGGAAAGATAGCAAGTGTTCTGGCGGATCTTGCCTTTTGGATAGCAGATCATTTCCCAAATGATCGTCGCTACTTCTATCGGCTGATCCAAACGGCACATCAGTTGGAAGTGCGCCCAGCAGTGCGAACGCGCCTAGAGGAGGATATGGAAAAACTGGCGGCGCTGATGACCGAAAGGCGGCAAGGGCAAGAAGCAGATGCAGCAGAACGAGTAGAAGAAACCATCAAATGGGTCTATCAGATTCAGGGGGGGCTCATTGCTACTGCCGCTTCGCCAAAGCAACTAGCAGCTTTGCTAGACGAGCACTTACACCCAGAGGATTTGCAACTATTGCAAAGCTCCAAAACGCTTCAGCGATTATTAGTGGAGGCCCTATTAAGCCTTAGCGTAGCACTTTGGGAACGGTATGAAGAGTTGGAGCTTACACAAAAGGCTCTACAACTTGTCCACCTATACTATCCTGCCTCATCACCAGCCGATACTCCCCAGACGCTAAAAGCGTCACCGGCGTATCAGTCGCTTATGCGCCTACTGCCATTTTTGAAAAAGCGCCTTACGGCAAAAATGGATCAGGGCATCAGCCTAGAGGAGGCCAACAAGAAAGTGCAGCTCTTGCAGGCTTTGTTCAGCGATCAGCTTATTCAAGAACTACAAGCACCGAAAGCGCAAGCAGCGTGCCAACAATTATTTGCTCGCTTGGTCCCTGTGGCGCACCAGTTGCGCTTATACGCGCCCATGGCAGTGATTGGCCTGCTGGATCACCTGGAGCAGCTATCCAGACGTGATTTGATGCTGTGGCAAATGACAGAAATGCTCAATAATCGCATAGAGAAAAGCATGGAGCTGGGTCAAATCAGAAGTGTAAAACCAAAGGGGCCAAGGGTTGTAATTCCTGTTCGAGACCCCTTAGAACGCACTACTTCTTGGCAGCGATTTGGCGACCAGATGAAGCGCTTTGGTGCTTTTTTCTTGGATAGTAACACAGCGGGGCCGCATCGCCTGGTTTATTTTGTGCTACTTATTGTACTGGTTAGTGGCCTTGGCTTTGTCACGACGCAGCTCACTCGCGCTTTTACCGCTACATATGAAGTGCCTGTAGAACCTAGCTACGCGAAATTTCTGAAAAAGAAATACCACAAAGTTCCTAAATATGAGCGAGAGCGCTCCAAATATATTGGCAATCAATTGGTGCATGGCAGTAAGCCTTTTCAGCGCTGCTTTGGAGAGGGTGACTATGCCTTCGGTAGCGGTAATGTATTAGGTTTGATTAATGACTTGGCTTATGATGCCGTACTATTAATCTACGATCCTGAGGCTAAGACTATCGTGCGCCAGGCTTACCTGCGAGCAGGTGAAGCCCTCCTACTTCCACATATACCGGAAGGCAACTACAGCATGCGCTTTTATGCTGGAAAAGACTGGAATCCGCTAAAACCTAATTTCTGTGGTACACATGGTGCCTTCGATACCGATCCACACTATCTAAAGCGATCCAAAAAGGAAGGAGTGCTTGAGTTTACTAAAGGGACTAAAATAGCACAGGTAATTAGTGAAGAAGAGCGAGAACACAGCTTTGAGATAACTCCTATCTCAGCGAGAAGCTATTTCTATTCAAAGTCAGATTTGCCATCAGACAAAGAAGCCCAGTAATAGGCTACTGAGCTTCCTTGTATTGGATGATTAGACTTGTTCCGCCGGTTGCGAATGAGCGAAAGCGTAGCAAATTTTATTCTGAACAAGGCAAAAAACGTAGGCGATGCCATAGCATCGGCGAGGCTTTTTAACACAGTGCAGGATAAAATTTTGCCGCTTGCAGCCATTTAGTGACCGGCGAAACAAGTCTATTAAGCACTCTTGCGCAACTGTTGCGTATGGAGCATTTCTTTTTCGTTCAAGCGCTCGAAGCTATAGCCTGCTTGCGCAAAATGTTCCAGCACTCGTGGTAGTACGTAGGTAAGGCGTTCTTCTGCTTTCACACTGTCGTGAAATACAGCGATAGAGCCGGGGCTGACGTTATTAACCACATTGGCTAAACACTGCTCTGGCGAAATATTTTGGTCAAAATCTCCGCTCAGTACATCCCACATGATAATGCGGTAATGCCGCTGCAAAAATTGTACTTGTTTTGGCTTTATACGACCATAAGGTGGGCGAAACAAGACGGAATCCATTTCGCGCGCGCAGTGGCGGATATTATGGAAATACGAAATGTTATCGGTTGCCCAGCCGTTGAGGTGGTTAAAGGTGTGGTTGCCGACAGCATGGCCGGCAGCTTTTACTTGCTCAAATACTTCGGGGTGCTTTTGGATGTTGTCTCCTACACAGAAGAAGGTCGCTTTAGCATTGTAAGCAGCTAGCTGCTCCAATACCCAGGGGGTTACTTCTGGTACGGGACCATCATCAAAAGTTAGGTAAAGTACTTTTTCGGCGCTTGGTATGCGCCAGGTAAAGTTGGGGAACAAGTTCTGGATGACTTGTGGCGTTTTTACGAGATACATAAGATTAAAGGATTAATGTTCATGGATATTTGAAAAAATAAATGTCTATCTAACAGGCAATAGTAAAATAATTACCTTTGTACCCTAAAGGCGTAAGGGTTATTTTTCAACCGGGGAAGTTCTTAGATAGGAAACGCCTGGCCACTAAAAAATGCTGCCGCCTGTGTTCACTTTTTTTAATTTTTCTTATTCTTAATCAAGCTTTTACAAATTTATACTGCATTGATGGAAAAAATTCGTGTACGTTTTGCTCCGAGCCCAACCGGAGCGCTACATATTGGCGGTGTTCGTACCGCTCTCTACAACTATCTACTAGCAAAAAAACTGGGTGGTACGTTCATCCTTCGCATTGAAGATACCGACCAAATGCGCTATGTACCAGGTGCAGAAGATTACATCATTGAAGCACTAGCCTGGTGTGGCCTCACCCCTGATGAAGGCCCCGGTTTTGGCGGTGATCACGGCCCTTACCGGCAGTCGGAGCGCAAGGCATTGTACCAAAAGTTTGCCCAACAACTGGTAGATACTGGCCACGCCTACTACGCTTTTGATACCCCCGAAGAACTAGATGCTAAGCGACAATCGGAAAAAGAAAAAGGCAATCACACCTTTAAGTACGATAGCAAAGTGCGCCACGAAATGCGCAATAGCGAAAGCCTAGACGCTACAGCAGTAAAAACCTTGTTGGATAATAATACGCCTTACACCATTCGGCTAAAAGTGCCTATCAACGAAGTAGTGACGGTACATGATCAGATACGTGGAGCAGTCAGCTTTCAGTCGAATGAGTTGGATGATAAAATTTTGATGAAGGCCGATGGGATGCCTACCTATCACCTTGCCAATATTGTGGACGACCACCATATGGAAATTACCCATGTGATTCGTGGAGAAGAGTGGCTACCAAGTACAGCGCACCATATTTTACTCTATCAGGCTTTTGGCTGGGAAGGCACCATGCCACAATTTGCGCACCTCCCGCTCATCCTAAAACCACATGGAAATGGCAAACTAAGCAAGCGCGATGGAGCCAAGCTAGGTATTCCTGTGTTTCCACTTTCGTGGAAAGGCGCTACGCCTGAAGATTCTTTTGAAGGCTTCCGCGAATTTGGGTTTGACCCAAATGCAGTGATCAACTTTCTTGCCTTTTTAGGGTGGAACCCTGGTACTGAGCAGGAGATGTTCTCCAAAGAAGAGCTCGTTGCTGCCTTCTCTATTGAGAATATCGGAAAAGCAGGAGCACGCTTTGATTTTGATAAAGCAAAATGGTTCAATCAACAGTATATCATTGCTACGCCTAATGAAGAGCTTGCTGCTATTTTACAGCCCATGGCGCGAGCCAAAGGCTACGACAAGGATATGGCGTTTCTCACCACTTTTGCGGGGCTGATGAAAGAGCGGGTGCTATTTTACACAGACTTCTTGGAAACCGCTTATTACTTTTTTGAGCCGGTAAAAGCGTATGACCAGAAGACCGCACGTAAGAAATGGAAGTCGGAGCGTCGCCCATTTTTTGAAGCCCTCTGCACAAAACTAGAAGGAGTAGCAAACTGGGTGGGGCCCGACATAAAAGAGGCCATAGTAAGCCATATGGAAGAGGGCGGCCTAAAGTTTGGGGATGTACTCCCTATTGTGCGGGTAGGGGTGTGCGGTACGATGAAAGGCCCCGATATTTTTGAGACCATGCAGCTGCTCGGTAAGCAAGAAGTAGTGCAGCGATTACACCTAGCTTTTGATGCCCTGGAAGCAATTGCTCAAGCCAAATAATAGATAGAATTTATGCCAAAGAAGAAAAACAAGAAAGGCCAGCCAGAAGTCCACAAAGACCTGGAAGGATTTGACATCAAAATCAATGAATTCGGAGAGATCACTTCTAATTTACAAGTAGACCGCTTGAATGAATTCTTGAATAAAAACGTAGAGGATAAGAAGTTAAATGCACAGCAGGAAATAGAAGAAGCTCAAGCTGAAGAAGAAGAGTAAGGTTCAGTTACCCTTCCCAAAGGTGCTGATTTTCAACCTATATGTGCATTTGCACGCCCAAAGTTGAGCGTTATTTGCAAGTTTTAATTAATTTGCAAGCTGAATTGGAACAAAAACCGATTAATCCCATGAACGCTACACGACATTTCCTTGAAATAGTCTCTACTATTTCATTACTACCTGTATTTTTATCCTGCTTATCATCGGACCAGTTTGCATTCCCTTGTGCTATTGAGGTCACCCACTTCCGTAATTAACATGCTACCTACTATGGAAAACCGATTAACACATCCATTGAAACAAATTTGTGCGGCTATCTATTTGCTTATGAAAACTACTCCCAAAAAATATTGGCTATTGGCACTTTTCTATGCGCTTTCAATAGCCTCTGCGCTTGCTACTACCAATACTGATCCACCAACTATTACCCCTCCCCCCAACGATACTACAGTAGCTTGCCTAACAGATATTCCTCCTCAAATAGACCTCTTAGCGAATGATGATACCGACACATCATTTCCCAAGATGATCAGCCCAGTGGATACCCCAGATTCTACAGCCATTGACATCTGTGCGGGAGGTACTATTACGCGTACTTGGACGGCTACTGATATGGACGGCTTTTCTCGAACAGTGAGCCAAACCATTACCATTTTGCCCGACAATACTCCTCCTGTCGTTTCGGTGCCAGAGGTGCAAGATACCGTAGCCTGCGATACTACTGTGCCAGAAGACTCGTATGCCACCTGGATCAATGCCCGTCGCCTGTCTATAGGTACCAATATCGGTAATGCTATTGTGGACGATTGCAGCGGTATTATGACATTTAGTGATGATGCTCCAAGTACTTTTGAGGCTTCGTGTAGCACGCTGGTTGTCAGCTTTACCATTACGGATGAGTGCGGGCTTTCTACCCTTTGGCAATCCTCTTATACTACTTTTGATACTATTGCTCCGATAATCGATACGGCCCCGATGGATACTACGGTAAATTGCGAAGCGGTTCCCATGCCTGCTATGATTACCGCTACCGATAATTGTGCCAATATCACGCCACTATTGGTACAGGACACGATCCCAGGCGCCTGCGCGAATGCGTACACTTTACAGCGCACCTGGATTGCGGCAGACGGCTGTGGAAATGCTGATACCACTAGACAGACATTGTTTGTCATTGACACCATCGCACCCGTTTTGATCAACGCACCAAGTGAGGATACCTTATATTTTGCTTGTGCCGATGAAGTACCTGCTGTACCTGCCGTAACGGCAAGCGATAATTGCGCCACCATCGTACCTCAGTATACCCAAGATAGTATTGCAGGCAACTGCATCAATGCATTTACGCTACAGCGTACTTGGATTGCAACTGATGGATGTGGCAATGCTGATACCGTACAGCAAGTCATAGTAGTAGCAGATACCATTGCGCCTGTGCTGGCCAATGCTCCAACCATTGATACCCTTTACCTAGAATGCCCTGAAGATGTTCCTGCGGAACCCCTAGTCACAGCTAGTGATAACTGTAGTATTGTTAGTCCTAGTTTTGTAGTAGATACTACTTTTGGTGGTTTTTGCCCACAAGGCAACTTTACCATCAATCGCCTTTGGACGGTAGCAGATGAGTGTGGCTTGACTGATACCGCACGCCAGGTGATTATTGTACAGGATACGATTGGCCCATCCCTGATAGGTGCCCCCAATGATACGCTGGTGCTGGATTGTAATGACCCTATTCCTGATCCTCCTTTTGTGAGTGTAGAGAACTCTAATTGTTCTCTTGCACTTATACCAACATTCACCGCAGATACTATTCCAGATGGCAATTGTCCCTCTTATCGCTTTACCATCATTCGGACTTGGCTAGTAGCGGATATTTGCGCCAAAGGCGATACAGCTCGGCAAGTTATCCAAGTTTCAGATACGCAGGCGCCCTCCTTTACGGTGCCCCCCAATATTACAATTAGTTGTGATGACGATCCAGAGGATCTAAATATCACGGGTAACGTCATTAATGTGATGGATAATTGTGATCCTAATCCGACTGTAGTTTATCAGGATCAAATTACGATGGATGGAGGATGCCCACAGGCATTCACGATTCGACGGACTTGGCGAGTCATTGATGAGTGCAATAATGTGACGGGTAAAAACCAAACTATTACAATAGTCGACGATCAAGCGCCTACGTTCACGGTACCTGCGGATATTACGGTGAGCTGTGGTGAAGAAGAGAATTTGGGCATTACGGGCATTCCGACTAATATTAACGACAATTGTGATCAGGGCCTCAGTGCTACTTTTGATGATACTATTATTCCTGGTAGCTGTGTGAATAACTTTGTTGTTCGCCGTTTGTGGAATTTAGAGGATGATTGTGGAAATTTCACTGAATTACTTCAGAGCATTACGGTAGTAGATAACCAAATCCCAAACTTTACCACTGCACCACAAAATGTCATTTTAGAGTGTGACTTGGATAGCGAAGTACAGGCCGCTTTTGACGATTGGATCGATAGTAATGGCGGAGCTATAGCTACTGATAATTGCAGTGCCCCTGCCTTTTTGACCTGGTTTGCTTTCTTTGAAAATACTTCTGACCCCGCTACCTTACCGCCACACAACTGCCCTTCTCCTGGAGGGGTTACGAGAGATGTTACTATTGATTTTGTAGTAGTGGATGAGTGTGGCAACCAATCAACTTCTAGTGCGCGCTTTCGCGTAATTGATACTACTCCTCCGGCGATTATAGACTGCCCTTCCGATACTTTTGCCATTACTGACCCAGGGAGTTGCAATGGAACTTACACTTTCTTCCCACCCGTGGTGGAAGAAAATTGTGGGGCATCTTTGGCCCCCGTATCTTTTACTGATACGCAACCAATCGTCTATACCGGCACTGGCGATCCTTTCAATGAGCCCGCTGATCCTATTACTTATACCTTTGATCTAGCTTCCATCGCTCCTGTAAGTATTGCAAGTCCGGTAACCCTTTCGGTACAGCTAGAAAATGCCGATGCAGAGAGCCCAGAAGAATATTTTATTGTCAGAGGAGAGGATGGCACCATGATTGGGCAAACCACGCCAACCAATGCACAATGTGGTGCTTCTAATACAGTACTTTCTATCACGGCTGAACAAGCTAATGCTTGGAGTGCCGATGGCCAAATTATCATTACTCTGGAGCCTTTTATCCCAAGCAATCAGTCGGGTGCCTTTGCGATCAATGCCCTTTGTACCCCACAGGGCGAAGCAACTGTCAGTTTAGCATTCGATAATCGCGATTTGTCGGATCTGACGTTTGAGTATCAGTTTAATGATGCACCAAGAGTGACGATCAATGCGAATGGCCCTATTCAAGTGGGGGTTGATGCAGGTCAGAATATCCTAAAATATTTTGTGACTGATTGTGCAGGAAATGTGGATAGCTGTAGCTACAATATCGAAATCCGAGATGAAGAGGCACCAGTAATTAGCTGTGCGCTTCCCATCAACCTTCCTGCAGATACGAATAGTTGTGTGGCAGCTATTGAGCTTCCTGCACCGATGAGTGTTTCCGACAATTGCGCAATTAATGCCAACTATTTGGGGGCCGAAACAGCGACCTCAGATATGGCAAGCTCTATGCTTACCTTTGCCTTCAACCCCAATTTACCTGGCTATTTGGCGGAAGCCAAAACCTACGACTTTAATGGCTTTGGTACCGATGTAACAGCTGATGTAACACTAGATGCCACCTTCCAAGGCGATTTCAATACAGATGGAGCATTCTTTACCCTTACGGGTGAAAATGGCTTTGTACTGGGCACCACCATGGTTGGAGCGGCTGATTGTTCGACTCAAAGTCAGATGAGCTTTGTGATTCCAGCTGCCCAATTTAACGATTGGAATGCAGACGGCACCATCACGATCACTGCTACGCCCAACCCCACTCCCATCCCGCCGCCTTTCCCCGATTCGGGCATCAACCCTTGCGACCCAAGCGTTGTCAACGCAGATGGTGATACGGATGGAATCAGTTTCTTACAACTTTCCATATCGATTTCCTTTTTCCGGCCCTTCTACTACGCAGAAGGTGCGTCGCCCATTAGCCTGAGCCAGTTCCCAGCAACTGGTGCTACCCCGCCTACATTTTATTTTGGTGTGGGTGAAACGAGCTTGTTCTACATCATTGCAGATGAGCAAGAAAATCTAGATACCTGTGAAGTGCCGATTACAATTGTGGATGAGCAGCTGCCGGTAGCGGAGTGTGTGGTTTCTACTATTGTAGAGCTAAATCCTGCCAACCCTGATGTGAGTTTTATTGACCCTGAAGAAATCAATAATAACAGTTCTGATAATTGCGGTATTGATTCGCTATTCATCTTGAATAATGGTTTTACCTGCAATTTTGCAAGCGATACCATGACCGTCACTTTGGTGGTGCGCGATAGCTCGGGCAACGAAAGCGCCTGCCAATCGCTCGTGCGCTTTGAAAATACAAAACCCGCGCCAGACTACAATGGAGGGCTGTGTGCAGGTGATTCTCTCTTCCTATTTACCAATCCTCCAGCTACGGGCACCGGTGAGTTTTTCTTGTATGAATGGTCGGGGCCAGATGGATTTTCATCGGATGAAGAAAATCCGTTTATTCCAAATGCCAGCCCAGATAATGCAGGTACCTACACCGTTACCATTACGGGGATTACAGGATGTAGCTCATCGAGCAGTGTTTTCATTGATATTGCTGATTTGCCCACCCGCCCTACCTTATTGACTTCCACCCAATACTGTGATGATGAGACGATTGAGCTCTTCACTACAGCTGTTGGTAGCTCCTATCAGTGGACAAAAGGCTTGGGAATGAATGCGGAGCTCCTTGCTACTACCTCAGAGCCCTTTTTTAACATTTCGCCTCCATTAGATCCAGAAAGTGCGTTCTATTCAGTGGTGATAGAGACTTCAGCAGGTTGCCTATCCGAACGCTCAGAGCCGATTCAAGTAACGGTGACGGAGCGGCCAGAGGCCAGTGTGAGTCCTACTGAAATTATCGTTTGCGAAGGGGAGCAGATTGTAGTCTCTAGCCCAGTTACCGGTGCTGATTTGAGCTATGCTTGGCAAGGCCCTTTCAATTTTAATGCCTTCACAAGAGTAGCGGTGGCCACTGATTCGGCGACAGTACTCAACTCTGGGGTATATGAACTCGTAGTTTCCAGAAATGGCTGTGCTTCGCAGCCTGCCGAAGTCATTGTTACGGTGCTTCCTCGCCCACCTCGGCCTACGCTTTTTTATAGTGGAGATGTGTGCGAAGGCGAGGGCATTACCTTTAGTACGAGTATTGAGAATGGAGAGACCTATGTGTGGCAGTCTGAAAATGGAGATTTCACTACTGATGAGAATAGTCTAACCATTGACGCTGCTACCCTTGGTAACGGCGGCACCTGGCAAGTGCTGGTCAATCGTTTTGGATGTCCATCCGAAAGCTCGGTTCCTTTAGAGGTGGAGGTATTTCCCATTCCGCCTACAGAAGGGTCGATCTCTCCCCCTGCTGCGTGCGAAGGCGAGATGATCCAGCTCTCCTCTACACCACTCATCGATGGCGCTTCTTATATTTGGGTGGCCCCAAATGGCGATACCTTAGCCGGGCCTTCTCATCAGATCATGAACGCTGACTTGGGCTTTAATGGGGAATTTGAATTAACGATTACTTCGCCACAAGGCTGTGCCAAAACGGACTTTGTACAGTTAGAAATTTTACCAACTGTATCAGTTACTGCTATTAGTAGCAACGCACCAAGCTGTTTGCAAGGCCCTACCGATGTAGAGCTTTCTGCCTCGGTTTTTCCGCCAGATGATGGTTCTTACCTCTATTTTTGGTCTACTGGAACTGGATTTCAGTCTTTCGATCCAGTTGCTGTGATTCCAGGAGCTACCGCTGAAGACTCTGATAATTACACCTTAGTCGTTACTACAGCAGATGGCTGCTCTTCCGCAGAGGTAACTATTCCGCTTACGCTAACGGATGCTCCTGCTACACCAGATAACCCAGAAACGAGCCCTGGCGGCCAGCTCAATTTTTGCTTAGGTGATGATGTGCAGCTAGAAATTCCTCCTTACTCCGGCATTGACGTGGCCTACAACTGGTTTACACCAAATGGCCTGATTACGACGAGCGATCCTTCTTTAGTTATTTCCAACTCTAACCCCTTGGATAGTGGTGCCTATCGAGTACAAGTACTGGTGGACGGTTGTTCCTCCGACTTATCAGGCATTACCATCATAGATGTCAATGAAGTCCCTGTGGTTACGGCATCGAGCAACAGTCCAGTTTGTGAGGGAGAGACGATTCAGCTTTCTAGCTCTACCACCCCAGGCTCTACCTTCTCTTGGACAGGGCCCATCACCTCTTCCAATCAGAATCCACAAATTATACAAGCAGACTCTATTGCGCATGATGGTAGTTATATGGTCATTGCCGACTTTTTTGGATGTCAATCCGAACCAGTTTTGGTAGATGTAGTAGTCAATACCGCACCAGAACCGCCAAGCTTGATAAGCAATGGCCCAATTTGTAGTAGCGATGCTGGTGCAACGCTGGTCTTGTCCATCGATCCTGCCTCGGCAACGCCGGGCGGCACCTACACTTGGTCGGATGAAAATGGCCCAATCAGTGGGGCGCTCGATGAGCTGAGCTTTAGTATTACCGACTTTAGCAGTTATGGCGAAAATGATACTTATCTGTTCTTTGCCAACAGTACTCGCGGAGAATGTAGTTCCAACGATTCTGACCCAATTGCCATACTCATTAATACCGCTCCTGACCAGGAGGCTGTTGCTGGCAGTGATACAACGCTATGCCTCAACGATTTTCTAGAGCTAGAGGCCAATACGCCAAATGTGGGTGTGGGTAGTTGGACTGTTTTGGATGGCCCGACGGAGGGGCTCCTTTTAGCCACTCCTAATCAGGCGAGTACCAACGCAGAAGGGCTCATCTCTGGAATCTACAATTTGCAATGGAGCCTTTCTAATGGGGTTTGTATCGACTATGCGGTGGATACGCTTCAAATTAATGTGAGCGAGGGAGAGCCTGCGGTGGTAGATGAAGATTTTGTTGCTTGCTTTTTTGATGAAGTAGCCATCAATGCGCTTCCCCCTATGGAGCAAGGCAGTGTAGGCTTCTGGTCGCAAGACCCTATCCAAGAAGATTTTGGCGTAAGCCTAACCAACAGCGACACAGCTAGTACGATGGTTAGTGGCTTAGTTCCTGGCGGAACGTACTTTTTTACCTGGACTGTTGTGAGCGAATGTGGTGAGCAAACGGATGAATTAACTATTACGATTTCTGATCCATTTCCAGAAGCTGGTGATGACCAATTGATTTGTGATGGTAGCGATTTGGCGAGCCTGGGTGCTCGAATGCCGCTGGGCAGTAGTACAGGGAGCTGGTCTTCACCTACACCTGGCGTTTCTATTAGCAATACCTTGGATACGGCAACTACGGTTTTCGATTTGGCTATTGGTGAAAACTTATTCGTTTGGACTATCGATGACGGTATTTGTGGGGAATTCTCAAGAGATACGATGAGCGTTTTCTTCTATGATACGCCCGACGCCGTTGATGACCAAGTGGCAGTGGACTTTGGGGAGACCGTTAAGTTTAATGTATTAGACAATGACAATGTTCCTCCTGGGGCAATTATCACTGAAGTAAGTGAACCCAATAGAGGGGTGCTGCGCTATCTAGGCGATGGTGAGTATGAGTATACCGCTTCGGGTAATTTTGCGGGTAGCGATGAATTTATCTACGAAGCCTGTACGCCCGGCTGTGAATGTGCACAGGCGCGCGTATTCTTGGGGGTAGATGCAGGTACGGAATGTAAAATTCCTAATATTTTCACCCCAAATAATGATGGTGTAAATGACTTTTTTATTGTGCCTTGTCTGGCAAATACCGACCTCTTCCCCAATAGTCAGGTGATTATCTTCAACCGCTGGGGCGATGAAGTATTCCGATCGGCGATTCCTTACCAAAATGACTGGAATGGTACGTTTGATGGAGAAGATTTACCGACAGGTACTTATTTCTATATCGTTGATGCAGGCAATGGCGGAGAACCGATTAATGGCTATATCGTCCTTCAACGTTAAATCCCAAATTCTACAACTATGATTAAACAACTTCTACTTATAGGCCTCTTTTTTGTTGCACTAGCAACGACTGGTCTTGCGCAGCAAGAAGAGCAGTATACCCAATGGATGTACTACAAAATGGGCCTTAATCCGGCTTATGCTGGCAGTAGCGATGCTGCGTGTATCACGGCTATTGCGCGCAGTCAGTGGGTAGGCTTGGAGGGAGCGCCAGAGACGCAGTTGCTGACGTTCAACATGCCGCTCCTCAATCAACGCATTGGGGTAGGAGGTAGCATTTTGCGCCAAACAATTGGCATTTCTGAAAAGTATACCGCAGAAGCCGTGTATTCCTACCGTATCCGTTGGGGAAGGGGAACGCTCGCTATGGGCGTACAAGGGTCGGTGCGTTTGCTGCGTACCGATTACAGCGAAGCGGAATCTATTCAACCACAAGACCTAGATCAGGCCATTCCAGTAGGGGTGCAAAGTAAGTTTGTGCCCAACTTTGGGGCAGGGCTTTATTATAAGAGTAATTCCTTTTTTATCGGCTTTAGCGTCCCGCGTATTTTGCAGAGCAATATCGACTTGGCAGATTCTGAGCTAGTAATTAGTCGAGAGGCATTGCACATGTATTTGATGGGGGGGATCACCTTTGCCTTAGGGGAATCGATAGATTTTCAGCCACAGCTGCTCTTAAAATATGTAGATGGCGCCCCGTTTGATGGGGATATTAATGCGAGCTTTATTTTTAATGATAAATTTACCACTGGTATTTCCTACCGCTTGGGTGGCGCTCGAAACTCTGGAATTGGAGAGTCGCTTTCGCTAATACTAGCGGTGCAACTGACGGACGATATCCTATTCGGAGCTTCCTATGATGCTACACTTTCGGATTTACGCCAATACAATAGCGGCTCGTTCGAAGCGGTATTTAATTATTGTATTGGTGGCAAGTCAGAGGGAGATGAGTTTATTTCGCCTCGGTTTTTTTAGGAAAGCTCGTGTGTTTAAGTAGGCACGTGCTAGGCTCTTTTATTTTTCTGGCGTAAGTTTATAGCATGAAAAAGATACTACCCCTCTTTATTATTCTAGGATTCTTGTTCCTTTCTACTTCTGTTGCAATCGGCCAGAGCGACCGCTGGAATTATGCTGGTGATAATCTATCTGTTACCATCCGAAATGCAACTACAATCAATTCGGATGATGTTGAATTTTCGCCTGTTCTGTATCAGAATGGTATTGTATATGTTTCTCGCTATAAGATTGGCCCTGTGGATCGTAAAACAGAGGAGACCTTTTTTGAACTCTTCTATGCGGAGCTTGATCCCAATGGAGTTCCCATGCGCCCCCAAAGTTTTTCTACCGAACTTAATTCACAAGTACACGAAGGGCCTGTGTCTTTCAATCGGCGAGGTGATCGCATCTTTTTTTCGCGCAGTAATACTCAAAAGGGACTTACTAAAGCCGATAAGGAAAATAAAATACAGCTAAAGATATACCAAGCCGAACGGGGCTACTTCGATTGGGAAAACATTAAAGAATTGAGCTTTAATGATGATAACTTCACTTGTATGCACCCATCCCTTTCGCCCGATGGGCAAAAGCTGTTTTTCACTTCCAATATGCCCAATGGCTATGGCGGTTTTGACCTCTACTTTGTGGAGCGTGTGGGGAAGGGGTGGTCTCCTCCTATCAATTTGGGGCCGGAGGTAAATACCAATAACAATGAAGTATTTCCCTTTATGCACGAAAGCGGAAAGCTGTTTTTCACCTCTAACGGACACAATGGGCTGGGCAATCTCGATCTGTTTATGATTGATATCAGTGGTCGGAAGTGGGGCCGAGTCATCAATCTGGGCGAGCCGTTTAATTCGCAAGCTGACGACCTTTCCATTGTACTTACACCTGATGGAAAGCGTGGCTTCTTTACTTCCAGTAGACCAGAGGGAAAGGGACAAGACGACATCTATTCTTTTCATGCTCCAGCAGGCATTCAGGGGGTAGATTTATATGAGACTACCAATACGGTATTAGCTGTTTCGGATGCCAATAAAAGTCAGCGAGTGGGAGGTGCTGCCATTCGCATTTTTGAGGCTTCTTCAGATGGATTGATTAACAATGAAGATTTGTACAATTTAGAGTTTATGCCCTCCACCGGGGAAAAAGATAAAGAGGTTACGCTGCGCTTGGTACGCAAAAAAGAGGCAGAATTGGGTGATCCTAAACTAGTGACCAATCGGAATGGTGAAGCCATTGCGCAGTTTAAAGAAAATACAGACTACATCATCCTGATTTCTAAGAATGGCTATCGAACAAAAGAACTGGTTTTTTCTACCAAAAACCGCGATCCCTTCCGTCCTATTGAAGTGCTGATAGAGCCTAGTAATTGCCTTGACCTAGATGGCCTAGTCTATATAGACCCTTACGGAAAACCCATTCCTAATGCTTTCGTGCGTATCATTAATGCCTGCGATGGATCAGAAACCATAGAGCGCACCAATATTAATGGTACCTTTCAGACTTGCCTATCGATGGGTTGTGATTATACGCTCATTGCTGAAAAAGAAGGTTTTGACCGCAGCCAAGCTAAGGTATCTACTGTGAAAATTCGAGGAAGTCGCTCCTTAACTGCCCAGCTATCGCTACGACCTAACTCTTCTGCATCAGTCAAAGAACCCATCAAGGAAGGTACGGTTATTGTACTGGAAAATATTTACTACGATTTTAATAAATCGGCCATCCGTGCTGGAGAAGCTCGTGATTTAGAGGCGATGGCTAAATTGATGCAGACCTATCCTAGTATGCAGATCGAGCTAGGTGCGCATACAGATGTGCGCGGTACAGAAGGCTACAACCTTAAGCTGTCGCTAAAACGAGCAGAGTCCGCCAAGCAATTTTTAGTAAAAAGAGGCATTACTCCTAACCGAATCAAAGCTTTTGGCTATGGAGAGGCCTACCCTAGAAATCGCTGTGTAGAAGGTGCCGACTGTTCAGAAAAAGAGCATCAGTACAATCGCCGAACGGAGGTAAAAGTGACGCGTATTGATGAACCTATTGATTTTCAAAGTATTCAGCCAGATAAGAAATAAATCGCTTTTAACAACTTGCTGTAGCCATGAAGCTTTACTTAGCTGATGCTTTAAATTTTGTCTCCAAGCTAAGCGCGAGGCGCTTATGGAATATTTTGAAGGTATATGGCTCCTACAAAATAAGTCGGTTGCTCAATCGGCCCATTCAATGGGGCCTGCCCTTTACCATCTCTATCGAGCCTACTACCGCCTGTAATTTGCGGTGCCCCGAATGCCCGAGCGGGCTGCGTGCTTTCACCCGCCCGACTGGCAACTTAAAAGCAGATTTTTTTAAGCAAACGATGGATCAGCTCGCGCCAGAGCTGCTTTACCTTATTTTCTATTTCCAAGGGGAACCATACATCAATCCCAACTTCTTGTCGATGGTAGCGTATGCCCACCAAAAGAAGATATATACCATCACCTCTACCAATGGACATTTCTTAAACGATGCCAATGCCAAGCGCACCATTGAGTCCGGCTTAGATCGCCTCATTATTTCGGTAGATGGAACTACGCAGGAGGTGTACGAAAACTATCGCAAGGCAGGGAAACTAGAGAGTGTACTTCAGGGAGCGCGCAATGTAGTGAAGTGGAAAAAGCAGTTGCAATCCAAAACACCTCACCTGATCTTTCAATTTTTGGTGGTGCGCCCCAATGAGCATCAGATACCAGAAATTTATAAGCTCGCTGAAGAAATTGGTATCGATGAAGTCAAGCTGAAGACCGCTCAGATCTATGACTACAAAAATGGGAATCCGCTCATTCCGACCATTGATAAATATGCTCGGTACCAACAGCAGGCCGATGGCACCTATGAGGTAAAGCATGAGCTGCTCAACCACTGTTGGAAACTTTGGCATGCTTGTGTTATTACTTGGGATGGGATGGTAGTGCCCTGCTGCTTTGATAAAGATGCCACGCACCGGATGGGTGCCCTACAACAACAAGACCTTGCCGATATATGGTTTGGGCCTATCTATACTTCGTTCCGGCAACAGTTATTCAAGGGCAGAGAAACCATCGATATTTGCCAAAACTGTACTGAAGGCTGCAAAGTGTGGGCTTAGCAGCGAAGAACATTCTTTTATTTGTTGGAAAAAGTGCAGTGCCAAATAAAAGGAAGACCTACTTTTTGGGCAAAGAGCGCGAAGATGAAAAAATATTTTGAAGTTCAAAAATTTTTTAGGAACTTTGTTCTCCAACTCTGAATAAAAGTGGGGTTAGCAAAATACTTTCCATTTTGCTACAAACATTAGCGAAAATCTACTGCATACTCAGTATGCAATTGTTAACGCTTACTGATCTAAAACTGTACTCAAGGTAGCTTTTCATATCCTGAGTAATTGCCAAGAGAAATTAAAGAATACCTAGAGAAGACCACCATCAGGCCTAAACACCTAAAGGTATGAGAATGGAGAAGATTCTAATTCCTGCCTGATGAGACCAAAGTGAATCAACTTTTTATTATTGATAATAGAGGACTACCCTTTATTAAGGGGACATTTTAACATAGGTAAAAAAGCAGCAGATGACTACCACTACTTTTAAAACTATTTTTTCAGGTCACCTGGAATTTGGCAATTCCAGAACCTATGAGCAGGTCGTTCAAATGTTTGAACACCGCAGCGAAGCGTACTATCGCTCCGACATTGCTTTCAAGATCGATGAGATTTTTGACGAATCTACACTGGCTATTTCCATTCCGAGATTAATCACTCAATCTACCGAAAAGAGTTGGCGAAATACCATCAATCTGTTAGAGTATATTTCCCAATTTGCAGTAGCTGGCGATTTGAGCGCTTGGGTAGCAGAAAGTGGCAAAGTGCTTAAGCATAGCCATATCGAGCCGGATAGTGACAAGGTGGCCGTGCAGTCTTATCTAAAAGGAAGACAGCTTATTAAAGAGTCAGGAAAAGAAACAGAAGCAAAAGCAGCGCTTAGCAGAGCAATCGAAAAATTTGAGCGTCACGCATTGGCCTATGAACGCCGCGGCCATGTCAATTTCTTACTAAAGAATTATGAGGACGCCATGTATGATTTCAGCAAGTGCATTGACATTAATCCACGTAACGAGGATGCTTACCTGGGAAGGGCCTTTGTACACATTTTCAATAAGAATTTCGAACAGGCTATTCCAGATTTGGGACATACTATCAAGCAATCCATTCCGCTACAGCCTATCTATTGGAAGGCTCGCCGTGTGAAAGCAGAGTGCCACATTAAGTTAGAGCAGTGGGCTGATGCAGTGAAAGAATTAAAATTTTATACCAGAAAGCAGTTTCAAGAAGAAAATCCAAATTGGAAATGGCATAAGAAAGCCTACTATGACTATGGTATCGCCTTGATAGGTACAAAGGCTTATAAGGAAGCTATAGAAGCTTTTAATGAAGCATTAGAAGCACCGGAAGGTAGTGGCACCGTCCAAGCGTCAGATATCTATCTTCAGCGAGGTATTGCCTTAAAAGAAGGGGGAAAAGATGGATTTGTGAAAGATTGGAAAACAGCTGCTGATAAAGGATCAAAGAAGGCAGTGGAACTGCTCGCAGAGGTGAGCTAGCACTATTTTCTGCTGTTTTTTTACGCCTTTAGAGCGATCATTGGTACCCACTGATGATCGCTTTTTTGTTTTTTGGAGCCTTCCTCTATACAACTCTAGTGCTCGTCTATCGTTTATAGCTTAACAACACATACGGTATGTTTATGAAGATTTCTAGTTTGGTAATAGCTCTTCTTATCCCCTTTTTCTTCCCTATTTTGGCGAAAGCCCAAGACTACACTACCCGTAAAACCGCCTCTAAAAAAGCAAAAAGTTATTTTGAGAAAGCACGAAAAAAAAACCGCGAAGGTGCCTTCTCAGAAGCGTTGGAGCAGGCTGAAAAGGCCATAGAAAAAGAACCACTCTTTGTAGATGCGTATATGCTTAAGGGTGGGATTTTGTATGATATTGGGAATTTAGCGGAAGCGGAAAAAACCTTTGAAGAAATCATCAGCTTTGCAGCTGACTACAGCAAAACAACCTATTACAAGCTAGGCCTTACCGAACTGAAGCAAAAAAAATATACCGAGGCGATCACACATCTCGAACAGTTCATGATAGTTCAGCAGCGCAATACGAAGACTAAAGCAAATGCCAAACGACACCTCATCACCGCCAAATTTGCAGCGGAAGCCACTAAAAATCCGGTTCCTTTCACGCCCCAGTCTCTGGGTGCAGGTATTAATACCCCCGCACAAGAGTATCTCCCTGCTATCAATGCAGAAGGCAATGAGTTGATCTTCACCCGCCGCATCAATAGGCAGGAAGATTTCTTTGTATCTCAATTTCAAGATGGTGCCTGGCAGGAGGCCGTACCGATCAGTACCCTCAATAGTCCATTATCAGAAGGAGCGCACACGCTCTCAGCAGATGGCAGAATGCTATTTTTTACAGGTTGCAACTATCCCAAAGGACAAGGGAGCTGTGATTTATACCTTTCGGTAAAAGAAGAAGACGGCTGGGGGGCACCCATGAATCTAGGCCCCGGTATCAATACCGATAGCTGGGATGGGCAGCCTGCTTTTTCAGCAGATGGGAGTCAGCTGTTTTTCTCTAGTGACCGGCCGGGAAGCATCGGCGGGCGTGATTTGTGGAAGATGCAAAAAAACGCAGCAGGGAAGTGGACGAGGCCGCAAAATTTGGGTGCTACCATAAATACCGGTGGGCATGAAGAAACACCTTTCATTCACCCCGACGGCCAGACACTGTATTTTACTTCTAAAGGACATCCCGGAATGGGAGGTGCTGATTTATTTATAAGTAGGCTTCAAGAAGATGGTAGCTGGGGGACTCCCCAAAACCTAGGCTATCCGATCAATACCGAGGCTAATGAAGGGACAATGGTGGTAGGCCTTGACGGCCAAAAAGCTTACTTCGCGCGCGATGCTGCCAATGCACTGGGTAATTCAGTAACTGAAGATCGGCAGCAAGTGTCTGAGGATTTATTTCAATTTGATTTGTACGAAGCTATTCGACCACACCCTGCTACCTATGTAAAAGCCAAAGTAGTAGATGCCCTTACGCGACGCCCAATAGTAGCAAAGGTGGTATTTGATGCCTTACCTAATAATGAAGAACTAGTTGCTACTTCTACCTACAAGGACGGTACCTTCTTGACTTGTCTGCCCTTAGGTGCCTCGTATGCGCTGCATGTGGAAAGAGAAGGGTATCTCTTCCATTCCGAAAACTTTAGCTTAGATAGTACCAGGGCTGGGCACGAACCATTTTTACTAACTATTGAATTGCAGCGCGTACCCAAAACAATAGCTGCCGACACCTCTGAAACCACACCTCTTAGTAAGCCAATTATCCTTAAAAATATTTTCTTCGATACCGGCTCTGCTACACTCCTTCCTTCCTCTTTTGCAGAATTGGAT
>JBCCRH010000028.1:0-24562 GCA_039208045.1 Bacteroidota bacterium | reverse complement strand
GCCGCAGCCTTCTACGAAGGCGATGGGTGCGAGTTCGCCAGGGTGGCCTTCTGCTTGATCCACTCTAAAGTGCCAAGTCGCGCCGTTGGCATCATATTCGAAAGACGTGGCCTCGCCTGCTGGCAAATTGTCGATGGTACCTTCCATATACATGACCACATCTTCCACTACATTGAAATTTAGGGGAGTGCTAATTGACTCTGCTCCCTTATTTCGTACCTGAAACTGTACTTTATCGCCCTCGCAACCACCATCTACTTCAATGCTTGCCCCTGACCAAAGGGGAGAAGGAACGATACAGTCATGCGGCTGAATTTTAGCTTGCACACACTGGTGCTGCCCCAACTCCACATCGCAAGTGGCTAAAATATCTAGCCCGATAGTCCCACATTCGCCAGGCTGAATGAATGGAATGGTAAAGCTGATATCATTGTTACCCAGATCGGTGAATGGTAAGCTTGCATTTTCAAGTACCAAAAACTCATCCAAGCGAACAACAATCTCCGCACCAAAAATAGGGAAGCTGGAATAGTTGCAATACCTGGCCACATAGCGATTAGTAAAGCATCGGCGCAAAAATGGCGTGCCTATATCTACCGTAAGGTAATTGCAATCGTCCGCCAAGCTAAAGGCGAAGTCGGCACTGAGCGCCCCTTCTGCATTATTGGCAAGCTGTACGGAATTAGGGCAATTACTATACAGCCCAGTGGGGTATTCAATTTGTACCTCCAAGTCGCCCGCAGCACCTACCGGAAGATCGTCCACAATTAGGCTGTAGCTGCCATCTACTTGCGTAATGGTACTGTAAACCTCGCCCGTACTGAGGTGGCGCACGGTCACTGGCCAACTGCCATAGGCCAAAATTTCTTCTCCATCATCCAGCGTACAATCGCTATCGGCATCATCATAAATCTGCCCACTTACCATGGTAGCAAAGCCAGTAACTTCGATGGCGGCAAAGCAGGCATTCCAGTTTCCTGCCGCATCTCCTACCCACAGCGCCACAGCGGTTGTAGTAGTAGTGGGTGGAAGAAAAAGACTAGTGCTGGCGGGCACGTCATTTTCCTCATAATCATCCAACAACTCTAAGCGATAGTTTTCTGGGGCTATGGCGCTGCATGCATCGAAAGAGCCCTCGTCAATAAGGGAGGGGTAGATGGTACGCCCTAGGGTAGGGTGTATGGCAATCTCGGTTACCGCATTACAAATAGGTGTGGGAGGTACGAAATCCGGATCGCATAGCTCTTGAGCAACAAGGGCATTAGTGCTGAAAAAAAGGCACAAGGTCGTTAACAAAGCAAAAGGTCTAAATAATCTCATTTTTTCTCTTTTTTGGAATTATAATTTGATTAACGATACAAAAATGGGGGAGAAAGCTTGTGTTTTCAAAAACATTTCTATTGATTTGCTGCATGTCTAAAGATAGGTTTAATGCTTAAAAGATTAAAAAACAGTAAATTAGAGATAGCATTGTTGAGCTTAGATGCCAAAGAGCACTTGGCATTTAGAAAGTTTTTACAATCTCCTTTTTTTAATCAGCGGGAGGATGTGCTAAAGCTCTATGATTTTATAAAAAAACAATTGGCGCAGCAGCAACCCATTGAGGGAGCCGCAGCATGGGCGTTTATTTTTCCAGAAAAAGCGTATAAAGCAGCCACCTTTCGCTTAATTGGTAGCTACCTTTTCAAATTGCTACAGCAATTTTTGGTGGTACAGACAGTGCCACTAGAAGGCCCCTATTTTAAGCGAAAGCTAACTACTATTTGGCGTGACCAAACCGCAGAGGCCCTGCGTGCCAAAGCCATTGGCGAGGCTGAACGACAGCTAGAGCGGGCTCCTCTACGCGACGCGAGCTTTCATCACGAGGCCTACCTTTTATGGGATGAAAAATATCGACTCGCTTACCAGACCAAACCCGAAGCAGGCCATCATCTAGAGCCCTTAGACCAGGCACTTAATCTGGCCTTCATTGCTCTGAAGCTACGAAAAACGTGCTTGTTGCTGGCGCACGCTAAAGTGTACAAATTGGACTTTCAGCCCAGTCTAGTATCTGCGCTTTTTACCTTTATCGAGCAGCAAGGGTTATTAAAATATCCAGCTGTCAGCATCTACTATTATTGCATCAAGATGCAGCAAGAAGAGGACGCCAGCCACAATTTTCAGCAATTTAAATCGGTTTTGTTGGCGCATGGCCAACACTTTGAGCAGGCAGAATTGCGCGACCTGCACAAACTGGCCATCAATTTTGCAATTAAGCAAGTCAACGATGGGCATCGAGCTTATTTTGTAGATATTATGGACTTTTATGAAGATGGACTGGAAAATCGTTACCTCATTGAAAATGGTAGACTTTCTCGTTTTACCTACCACAACATTGTGGCGGTTGCCTTGCAGTTAGAGCGTACAGATTGGGCAGAACACTTTATTCAGGAATGGACTAGGCAGCTCGATCCGCGCTTTAAGGAACGCATGGAAAGCTTTAACCGCGCAAAGATCGCTTACGCTAAAAAGGAGTACACTACTGCTATTGGCCTACTTCAGCGCTCCAATTACCACGACCTGCTCCTCAACTTAGGCGCACGGGCATTATTGCTAAAAATATATGTGGAGCTCGACGAATACGAGGCTTTGGATAGTCATTTAGAAGCCTTCCAATCTTACCTCACGCGCAAGGCGGCACTAGGCTATCACCGCACGAACTACCGAAAGCTGATTTACTATACCAAGAAGATTTTACAACTAGCACCCAGTGCCGCTAAGGCGCGAGCACAGCTACAAGAACGCATCGAGGCAGAGCCAATTTTGACAGAAAAAACATGGTTGCTAGAGCAGTTAGCATGCAGAAGATAGCGGGGGTCTTGTATATTTGTTTAAAACTGTCTAAAACCAAAGCGATATGATCAAAACGGATGTTTGTATAGTTGGTGCTGGCCCTGGCGGGGTGGCTACTGCCTTGAAGTTGAGCTACTTGGGGATTCCTTCTGTATTGATCGATAAGGCGCGCTTTCCGCGAGATAAAATTTGTGGGGACGCTATTAGCGGGAAGGTAACTACTTTGCTCAATCGCCTCGACCCTGCTATTATGCAGCGCTTTAACGGCGAGCCGATGCAAACGGATGTGTGGGGCATTCGCTTTGTAGCGCCCAATCTGAAAGAGCTAGATATTCCATTCAAGCCTAATTATGTTAGAGACACGGCCTCTGCACCTGGCTATGTAGCCAAGCGCATGGATTTTGATCATTTTTTGATCGAGGAGGTAAAGCGGCGGGACAATATCCAGTTTTTTGATCAGACAGAAGTGACGAGCTATACCCGAACAGAAAAGGGCTATAAGATTACTACCAAAAAAGAAGAGCTTGCAGTTGAGGCACCTATCCTAATGGTGGCAGATGGGGCACACTCAAGTTTTAGCCGTAAGGAAGCGGGCTTGGAGAAAGATATGAAGCACCATGCCGGAGCGGTGCGTGCCTACTACAAAAATGTGAAGGGCTTAGCAAAGGATAACTTTATTGAACTGCACTTTATCAAGTCGATTACGCCGGGCTATTTCTGGATTTTTCCGCTGCCCAATGGCGAGGCTAATGTAGGACTTGGCATGCGGAGCGATATTTTGACCAAGCGTGAAGTCAACCTCCGCAAAGCATTTGACGATATTATTCAGCATCATCCTACCTTCAAAGAGCGCTTCAAAGATGCCGAACCCATCAGTAAGCTAAAAGGCTTTGGGCTGCCATTGGGATCGAAGCGGCGGGTTATCTCTGGTGATCACTTTATGCTGATTGGGGATGCAGGGCATTTGGTAGATCCGCTGACGGGGGAGGGCATTGGCAATGCCTTTTACAGTGGCTTCATCGCAGCAGAGCAAGCACAAAAATGCCTGCAAGAGCAAAATTTTTCAGCCGCCTTTATGCAGGCCTACGATGTGCGGGTTGCGCGAGTGCTGGGCTCAGAAATGCGCCTAAGCTATCGCCTACAGCGAATGCTCATGTACGCTCCCTTGGTCAACTTGATTGCCAATATCATCGCTAGTAATCAAAAAATCATCAACGTTATTTCTGGAATGTACAACGACTTCAACCTGCGCGAGCAATTGGTGAAGCCGTTGTTTTGGGTCAAGCTCTTATTTAAGAAAGGGACTTAGACTTACCAAGTAATAGTACAATCATAACAGTCAATCTTCACTACTGGCGCATCAGCGCTAGCCCCTTTGGTACTTCCCCGAAATTCAATATTGCCGTTTTTTTCTTTATAATACTGAGAATCAAAATTATCCTCATCCAGGTTTAGCTTGCCGTATTTCATAGTGGCATCGACTGCATAAGCAACTCCCTTCTTGATATTTAAGCTCACATCTGTATACTTGCCGTTGATGATAATATCTTCCATAGGGCCAGTCAACTGGTTAATGGCTACATTGTCGTCATAAGATTTGGTGAGGGTAATGCCTTCTTGTACTTTCCCAAAATCATAATTGGTATACTTGGATTGAGCAACTGTGAATTTGCCCACATCATTGATTTGTACCTCATCATCGTAAGACATTTCAAAGGAAAGCGTCTCTACATTGGTCAAGCGAAAAGAAGAGTACTTGCTTTTGATCTGCAAGAGCTTACCCCCCTCCAGCACCAAATCACCATCGTAAATATCGAGGGTAGCTTTTTCAAAAGAACCGATCTTATAATCGGAGTACTTATCTGCTATCACCAGCTCGCCTTTGATATTCTTTGCCTTTATGTCATCATCATAACTATCTACTCGCAGGCTCGCCAAAGCACCAAATTGTAAGCCAGAGTATTTCGATTTTAGACTCACATCCTGCCCATCACCAAAGTTCAAGTCGCTATCATAGAGGTCCAGCTTGCCTTCCTGGAAGTTGCCAAGTCTACCTTTGCTATACTTCGCTTTAATATTTAGTGCCCCCAAAATATTTTGAGTTTCAATTCGTCCACTATACTGATCGATGTAGACATCTGCTGCCAGGTCATAGCTGATATTAATATCCTCATATTTATTCCGCACCCTCAAATCTTTTACTCCTGTAGGAAGCTGTAGCTCAAATTTGATTTTTAGATTACGCAAATTCCTCACCTTGTCCCCATCGTCAAAGCGCAGTGCAATTTTACCATTCTGACTGTTCCAGTTCTCCACATCAAAAGCGGTGGAAATACCCAGTTTATCCCCTTCCTGTTCAATATCCATATCGAAGTGCTGTAGTACGATATTGGCATCCTCCTCATCCTTTGCTTTAAAGCTGATGACTGCTTTGAACTTCACCTGATTATCAGGGGATTTAGTAATCATCAGGGGGCCATATCGATGCTTCACTTGTACGCGCTTTGCGCCATCTAGGTTCTTAGCAATCGTCTTGGAGCGCTCTACCTGAGCAGCTGCAAGACTGGGGAGTAATAGCAGCAGTGCGAAAATAATAATGGTATTAAATAGATACTTCATGGTTGAGTTTGTCATGATTTTTTTGTTTTTCAATTTCCTTAGAGATGTGTTCGAGAATGCGAATCTTATGTTCATAATACTTGATGAGGGCTTGCATGAGGCGTTGGTTTTCTCCAAACTTAGAGATGTCTGCCAAGTGGTCTTCATGTAAGTCATCGAGTAATTGCAACTCATCCAGTAAATCGCCAAATTGAATGGGCGAGAGTTGTTCAATTTTCAATTCTACTTCTTTTTGTGCGATCAGCTGTTGGTAGGCTTGCTCCTGCGCAGCCAGCTCCGGAAAATACTGTGCAATATTTCCTTGTGCTGCTTGGTGGGTTGGCTGGGGCCAAAATAGCCAGGCGGCAGCCAGCAATGCGATACTTGCAGCAATGCTCCACTGCCAGTTGCGCCCGATTTGGAGCTGCCAGCCTGAGCGTGCCTGCTTTTGTTGCGTCAGCTCTTGCTGCAGCCCTGCCCAAATTGCGCCTTCATCGAAGGCTTCTATCTGATCGAGCTGCGCCCTGTTGTTGCGTATATGTTGTTCTAAATTATCCACTAAGGGCTAGATTTTTTTTTAATGATTGTTGTAATAAGCGCCGTGCACGCTGGTACTGACTTTTAGAGGTCGATTCCGAAATATGCAAAATCTGTGCGATCTCCTGGTGCTGATACCCCTCCAAAAGGTAAAGGTTGAACACGACTCGACAGCCTTCTGGCAGCTGCTTGATAGCCTGGTGTATACTGCGCATATCCATGCTTGAAGCCTCAAAACTTGGAGGCGGAACGGCTAAATCATACTGTTCCTGAACTTGCAAAAAGCGAATGCGCCCGTTCTTCTGAATATGACTCAGCGCGGTGTTGATGGCAATGCGCTTGATCCACGCTCCGAGGGTCGACTCTCCTTTGAAAGCCTCTAATTTTTGAAACACCTTCACAAAAGTATCCTGTAGGATATCTTCCGCATCGGAGGGCTGCACGACCATTCGAACTACGGTATGATACATAGCTTTGGCATACTTCTTATAGAGTTGCCATTGAGCAGCCTGTTTGCCAGCCAAGCATTCTTGTATCAATTGTTGTTCGTCAGGACGAGGATGGGCGTTCAATTTTTATTGTTTTTCGTCAGCGTTCTTTACTAAGGATGATCGAAAAACGGAAGAGTTGGAATTTTCTCAAAAAAAATTCGATGAGGTACAACCTTTATGCGGTGGGGTGACCCTTTTATACTGACGATTGAGTAGTCACGCTATAGCGCGACTACGTCAATGTCAGTATATACTGTACCAAAGTGGTATTGCATGTGGCAAACCACTTTGCGTCACGTATAATTAATCTATTTGCATTGTTGCGTAATTTTTAGCAAATTATTAACATCAACAGCAGCCGATTTTTGCAATAATATTTCGATTTATGTTGTTTTTAATGTGTCGACTGGCTTAAAAGGAGTGTTTTTAGAAATACTCCTCTTAATGTCACATCAAATGTTGGCTTAAGTTTCATAAACTAGTGAGTGTAAAGTAGCAGCTTTTCCTTTTCGAAGGAAAAGCTGTTCTTTTTTTACCAGCTGTCGGGGCAGGGACAAGCTCTCGCTGGAAATTCCCATAATTTGACCCTCAAAGAGAGCACCCGACGATATGACTATTTATTCACCTTTACACCATTTGGAGCCATACGGTAAAGCATTGCTGCTACCCAAGGCAAGGGTCCTGCACTTAGGAAGTGGGAAAATAATGCCCGAAGGAGCTATCGACTATACTTATGTGCAGTCCTTGGAGGAGCGCCCCATGGTTTATCAGCTAGACGAAGGACGACTAGAAGTGAGTCGTCACCATCAGTCCCACGGGGCATTTATTAAGTATTTGGTGGCGCCAGGGGAATTATTTGGCGAATTTGTGCTGACTGATATTCCTACCAAACACTTCTTTGCAACAGCTATAAGCCCTGTTCGTATCACGGCTTATGATCGGCATCAAGTTCGTACATTAATGCAGCAGCACGAAGAGTTAAATGTGCAGCTGCTACAACGGGTGGCCCTTCGAATGCAACAGCTACAGCGTAAAGTACATCAGCTATCGTTCAAAGATTCCAGAACACGTGTCATTGATTTTTTGTGGGAATTAGCTACTGCTTTTGGTCGTCAGGAAGGAGAGGTATGGGTGGTGGATAATTTTTTGAAAAATAGAGAAATTGCGCAACTGACCTTCACTTCTCGACAGACGGTGAATACCGTTATGAATAACTTGAAGAAAAGCGGTATCATTGATTTTGATCCGACTAGGATCGAGATTCGAAAAAAGTTAGCGGATTATTGATAGGGGGTCATCGCTCTTTGCTAGCTAATAATGCGATGCACTCGCTCTCGCAGTGTAGGCAGTACTTCTTCTTCAAACCACTCGTTCTTGCGGCGCCAGCGCACATTTAAGGGCGAAGGATGCGGTAGGGGCAAATAGTGCGGTAGGTATTCTTCAAAGGCACGTACCGTTTCCGTCAAGTTCTTTTTTCGGGTTTTACCCAAATATTCTTTTTGCGCATATTGCCCGATCACCAAGCTCAATTCGACATTTGGCATTAGCCGTAACACAGCGGCATGCCATTGTGGGGCACATTCTTTACGCGGCGGCAAGTCGCCTGTTTTGCCTTTTCCAGGGTAGCAAAAGCCCATGGGTAAAATGGCGAAGTGGGGCGTGTCATAGAAGGTAGTTTCATCCACATCGAGCCAAGTGCGCAGGCGGCGACCACTTTGATCGTCCCAAGCAATACCACTTTGGTGAGCTAAGCGGCCAGGAGCCTGGCTAATGAGGACAATCTTGGCAGCTGGATGCAGCCTGAAAATAGGGCGTGGGCCAAGTGGCAAGTGCTCCGCACAAAGGGTGCAAGCGTTGATCTTCTCGATTAGTTGCTCGTGCATCAGCCGTGCTTATCAGCCTGCTTAAAATGGGCTTCCCATTGGTTTAGCCCCCCATCCAAGTGCAATACTTTTGTGAACCCACTATTGGCCATCAGCGTGCAAACACGAGTACTACGGCGACCCGATCTGCAATAAACGCAATAGGTACGGGAGGCATCCAAGGCTTCTAAGCGATCCAGAAAATCTTCCGCTAAATAGTCTAAATTGATGGCATTAGGCAAGTGATAGTATTGAAATTCACTCGCTGTGCGCACATCTAAAATGATGTTCCCTTCTTCTGCCATTGCTTCGCCGAAGCGCTCCGGACTAAGGTTATCTAGCATCCGCTTGTGGAGTTCCCATCGGCTAATTTGGCATCCTCCATTCGTTTCGAGTTCCATGATAGCTTTCTTTTTGTACATACTAACCCCCAGTATCGGGTAAAAGTTATGCAGGGGCTTCTGCAATTAACGCTTTCGCTAAAATGTGTACGGGATCTACCAAGGGAGTACCCTGTAGCTCCGGTTCTGACAAAACTAAGGGTATTTCGGTACAACCGAGAATAATTGCCTCTGCTCCTGCCTCTATCAACACATTGGCAAAGTGTAGAAAATTAGCGCGCGCCTTTGGCGTGGAACCGCTATGTGCTTTGATGCCCCATTCTGGGTGGTAGATGCTTTCATGCACTTGTGCTTGCAACTGTTCGGGCACTTCGATCAGTTCAGTTTTTGCCGAAAGGCTAATAGCCAACGTGTGCTGGTATACCTTGGATTGGCGCGTGCCTGTAGTAGAGAGTAACCCTACTTTTTGGAGCTTGGGCAAATGGGCGTTGAGGTACTGAGCTGTTTCTTCCAGCATGTGGATCAATCGGGTAGTAGGATAGTGTTGGTGAACCAATTCTCGGAATACCGTAAAAATAACGGGCACATGAAAAGAATTACAAGGAATGCCCAGCACCACCTCTTTCTGATAAACCGCTGCTGCTTGATGGATAGCCTTTACTTTACGAAACATACCCATCGCTGGATTTTCCCCCTCGCCAGTGAGACTGTAGCGCGTTCGGTCTGCAATGTCGCTAGAGCAAGAAAAGTGAAATACATCCAAATGCTCCTTATCGGAAGTAGCAGGGGTGAGCGCAACAATCTTTTCATGGAGCTTTACCCCTGCCATCGGGCCCACTCCCCCTCCAATTCCAATGATTCTTGAGCTCATTTATCCGTCTACTCTTTTGGCAATTTCTTCATTTATTTTTTTCAGCTGTTGGAAGTTGAGCAGCACAATACTCAAAAGCGCAAAGCCGATCACCATAGTGCCACCGGAATCACCTCGTGCGAATAGGCCGTAAAGAGATACACCAAATAAAGCAATGATGAGACCAATTAGGATGCTAGTTACCGTTTTCTGGCCTTTCGCTTTACTCTGTAGCTCTTCGAGCGTGTACTCATGTAGTTCTTTTTTTGCCATTTTGTCCAATTTTTGGAATAAATAATGATATGGAATCAAAATACAGAAATCTAGGGGATTCTTATTCTAGTGCTTAGCCATTATATTGTAGCAAATCAAAACAGCAATATGAAACATATGAAAAAGAACAATAAATTGAATCTCCAGCAAGAAGTGTATGACCTATACGATCAATACGCCCACAATCAAATTGACCGCCGCGCCTTTGTCGAGCAATTGTCGGTCTATGCCGTAGGAGGTCTCACCGTGCCTACCTTACTGTCTTACCTGCTGCCCAACTATAAAGATCTACAGCAAGTGCGAGCAGACGATCCTCGCTTGGAAGTGCAAACGATTAGGTACACCTCACCTACTAGTGGTATCACTATCAAAGGCCAGCTGGCTATGCCCGCAGCACAACAAGAAAAACTGCCAGGCATCATTGTCGTACACGAAAATAGGGGACTTAATCCTCATATCGCCGATGTAGGTCGTAGGGCAGCTCTAGCTGGATTTGTTTCGCTCTCACCAGATGCGCTGACGCCACTCGGCGGCTATCCGGGCAATGACGACGATGGTCGCGCCATGCAACGCCAGCGAGATCGTAATGAGATGCTGGATGATTTTATAGCCGCTTATGATCACCTTAAAACACACCCGATGTGTACCGGTAAGGTAGGCGTGGTGGGCTTTTGCTTTGGCGGTTGGATTTCCAATATGATGGCTGTCCGGCTCCCTGGTTTATCTGCGGCAGTGCCTTTCTACGGTCGGCAAGCGGCAGCAGCCGAGGTACCCCAAATTCAGGCACCCCTACTGCTCCACTATGGCGAACTAGATAAACGGGTCAATGCAGGCTGGCCCGCCTACGAAGCGGCCCTAAAAGCCAACAATAAAGTCTACGAAGCCCACATGTACGCCAATGCCAACCACGGCTTCCACAACGATACCACTCCTCGCTTTGATGCAGCAGCAGCAAGCTTGGCCTGGACACGTACTATCGATTTTTTCAAGAAACACTTAGGCTAGTACTCCTTCTATCTCTGCTATGTGCTCGGAGCGGTGCAGTTGTTCCACCACCGCTTCCAGCACTTTGAAGGCCGTTTCTGCCATCTTATTCCCTTTATTGTCCAAAAGGGGATTGACTTCACAAATTTCCAGGCAAGCCACCTTGCCACTTGCCATTAATCCATTGATGAGCAAAATAAGCTCATGCGGGTCGAATCCCTTCGATACTGGCGTGCCAGTACCTTTAGAAATCAGGTCGCAATCGAGGCTATCTACATCGAACGAGATGTAGAGCAAGTCGCAGTCGTGGAGCTGTTCTTTCGCTTCCGCTAAACAGCGTTGTAAGCCCCGGTAGCGCACTTCATGTACCGTGTAGTTCTTAATATTTAGGCGTTCCATGAGGTAATCTTCTGGCGCTTCTGTATCGCGTACGCCAAAAAAGAGGAGGTGTTCGGGGAGTACTTTGGGGCCGTCTATTCCTACATTTTTGAGGCGTTCCCATTCGCCTTGCGTGTAGGGCGTTACCTGATTGATTTGATGCTCCAAATTGTTCTCATCCAAGGCAGCCGCTAGCGGCATGCCATGCACATTTCCAGAAGGAGAAGTAAAGGGCGAGTGCAAATCGGCATGCGCATCAATCCAGATGATCCCCAAGCGCTTATCTGGATATTGCGCCTTGATCCCACTGATCGTCCCCAAAGCAGACGAATGATCCCCGGACAATACAATGGGGAATTGCTGTGCACGAAGTACTTCTCGCGTCACGCTAGCTACTCGTTGGCACTGCTCCCGTACGTGTGTGATACGCTTAGCAAAAGTGCCTTTTACCTTGTCGTAAATCGTTTCGTTGTGGGTCTTTACATCCACATAAGGAAGGTCTTTAAAGAACGTACTTTCAGCATTGATGGCGGCTACTTCAATGGCATCAACGCCTAGGTCGGAACCACGGGTTCCTGCTCCGATGTCGGAGCGGTTTTTAATAATTTTAATGGCGGGCATAATTTTATAATTTGGTTACACCAAATGTACGAAGAGTCGGGTATTTGGGCAACCAAATTAGTTGGAGACGGTAGACAATAACAGCTTACTTACTTATCAACTTTTTTAAATCTTCTAAAATGACAATATCCATGAACCCCTTTTTTCTTAATCCTGTATACAGTTTCTTATCTCCGGTCCACAATATCCCACCTAACTCAATAGTGAGAGCGACGAAGCTTATATCTTTTACATCGATATCTTCTGTGAGCGCTTTTGCTTTAGTCCAACTTGTTTTGGAGATTTGATGCTCATTGATAAATTGAATTTTTTTCAGAACTAAATAAAGCAATTCAAGGATATCCTTTTCTGGTAGTCCTGAGTACTTCGTGATCTTTTCTTTTTTGTCGAATATTTCGACGTACAAGTAGTAACAGGAGTATTTTTCAAACGCCTTTAGGTCATTTAATAAAAAAGTCCCAACAATACCGTTGGAACTCATTATTGTACTGATCAGTATATTTGTGTCAAGTACTATTTTCATTAATGATTATCTTGATTCCACTTTCCTAATTCCTCGTTAATCTCATTGGTCATTTCTTCTATTTGAGCATCTGATGCTTGACTTCTAGCTACAATCATTTTGTATTTAATAAGGTCAAGAAAGTCCTGTATCTCTTTTAGCTCCAAGATACCCTTCGGAATAGTTATCACTAATTCATTAGTGCTATTTGCAATTTTCATAAGCAGTAGTCATAATTGTATATCTAAAATTAAGCGTTTTCTGGCAAACTTTAAAGAGGGATACAGTAGATACTTAATACTCACTCCCGAGTAAACTCAAACGTCCCCCCTCCCTGCATAAGCGTCACTTTCTGCTCCGCTGGCACAAACTCTAGCTTGATCCCTGCGGGATCAAACCGAAACTGATGCACACCGTAGGCTTCTAATGGAAAGCTCGACTGCCCCGTAGCTTGCGCCATCAGTACATCGCCATCTTTGGTGAAGGTCAGCTTAAGTGGAAAAGTAGGGCTAGCATACACACCTAAATATTGATCCAAGTCTTCAGAAGAAAGTACCAATGCTGGGCTAAAATCGGGCAAGTCGTACGGCTTATCAAAGTAGATGCTGAGTACTCCGATCATAATGTCATTGAGGGGCATAACCGCTCCATTAGAAAGGTAGGTAATACCTACGCCATCATCAGGAAAATGGAAGGAATTGGATATAAAGCCATCAATACCGCCATTGTGTCCTAAGCCCTGCTTATCGTAAAAAGGAACGGTGAAAATGCCCAGGCCAAATCCATCCGTAAGCTGGGTCATGGCTTTGAGGGAAGCTTCGGAGAGTACTTTCTGGTCGAAGATGCAATTGAAAAAACGATTGACATCACTGGCAGTGGAGACAAAGGCACCTGCACCTTCAGGGACGCTCATATCCGTTTCGGTGGCGAGCTGCCAACCGGATAGGTAGTTGTAAGAAAGGGCTTCGTTATTAGCGGGATTGATTTTCCCACCATAAAAGGTATTGGTTAAGCCACAAGGCACGCAGATATGCCGCTGCAAGGCTTCGGCTAGCGACATGCCCATCAAATCTTCTAAAATATAGGTGAGTAAAATATAATTGGAGTTGGAATACTCCATGCGGATACCGGGATCAAAAGTACTACCACTCGCTACAATTTTATCTACCATCGCCTTGCGGCTAATTGGCTGCTCCATCCAGCTCAGATAGTCTGGTGCGCTAGTCACATTGAAGATGCCCGAGCGGTGCCGCAGCATCTGCTCTATCGTAATACGCTTTGCATTGACGACTTCGGGGAAAAAAGTGGAAAGTTTGGTATCTAAGCTCAATTTACCTGCTTCTACCAGCTGAAGGATAAGCGTTGCCGTAAACGTCTTGGTGATGGAACCAATTCGGTACTTGGTAGCAGGGGTGGCTGCCTTCTTATTTGCTAAATCCATGAAGCCAATGGCATTGGTATACACTTCTTTCCCATCTTGGTAGATAGAAATAGTTCCCATCCCTTTTTGGTTAGCCGCTAGCAGTTGGAACAGACTATCCATTTTTGCTTGGTTAAAGGTTTGCGCCATAAGTGTAGCGGAGAATAGAAGTGAGCAAATAGAAAATAAGAGTGTCTTCATGTGGTAGTCATTTTATATTCAAAATACATCTTTTATCTATACCGTCTCTACTGCCATATCCTCAAACGTATACGCCTCCATTTTTTCGAATAACTGGCGCTTTTTAGCAATAATATCATCGGTCTGCACTTGGCGGTTGTAGTAATCCATGAGTAAGTGAGCGTAGTGTAGGAAAACCTCTTGTGTTGGTTCTACTCCTGCTTCGATGCTATGCACTTGTTCTTTAGGTAAGTCAAAGAAGGCACCCCCACAAGTATGCGCAATGCGATCTAGCTCCAAATCATAGTTTTTAGCATCAGCGGTAACAGCTTCATCACGACAGCTCGCACCATACACATGTAGCGTCAGATAGGGTGCTGTAGTAGCATTGCCCATTTGGTGAATCAGCGCATTGTTTACCTTGATGGCTTCCCCTGCCATGAGCAGTTCCCGTTTGGCGAAAGCCATCTGATTGTCCTTAATGTTATAAATGAAGTGATGCGTATTGCCAAATACTTGCACCACACCCCATTCCGTGTAGCCATGATTGTGGATAGAAGAATAGTCGCCAGGGTTCCACGACATGACCATCACTTCAAACTGCCCACCATCGTACACCATTTTACGACCATAGCAATCGGGAGTAGGGTGCTCAAAATCAGCATAGTGCATCATATCTTCAACTTGCACATCGGCTTCTAGTACTAATTCCTTCGCTCGTTTGGGGTTGAGCTTCCCCTCCTGCAAGCTAGTTTTTAGGAGTGTAACCAAGCGCTCTAAGGAACGAGGTAGGGCGGACTGTTGCATACGTATATTTTTAGGCATGATAAAATGATAATATGTTCATATATAAAAGCAAGTGACCGGTCTTGTTCAAATAAGTTGGTCAAATTCTAGTCTTCTATTAAATATTGCATAATGACGATGTCGAGCCACTTGCCATTTTTGAAGCCAATCTTATGCTGCCGGCCCACAATGCTGTAGCCTAGCTTCTGGTTATAAGCAATACTCGCCTCGTTAGTAGCAAATATTTTGGCCACCAAATGGCGATAGCCGAGTTCTTTAGCCGCCCCAATTAGGAAGCGTTTCATATAGCTACCATAGCCTTTCCGCAACTCTGATTGGGTGAGGTAGACCGACGTTTCACAAGCAAAACGATAGCCTTCCCGATCACTGTAGCGCTTAATAATCCCCCAACCGATGACTTCCTGTTGGTTTCGCAACACATACAAGCGCTCTCGCTCGTTGAATCCTTGATGCCACTGCTTAATTTTTTCAGTGGTGTACAAGGTTTCCTGCATGGTGCTATTGCCCAAGAGGATATATTCGTTATAGATTGCTGCAATCCGTTCAAAATCAGCCTCCACACATAATTCAATGACAGCAGTATCGTTAACTGGCGTTAAATTCATGGCGAAAAGTATTCTGTAGTGTTAGTATCTTTCCTGGCCTCTTAGGGCAAATTTTTCTATCCTCAATAACGGGCTGTCCATTTACCCAAAGGTATTCCACTCCATCGGACAAGCTGCGTGGTGCTGTATAGGTAGCATTGGCTTTCACTCGATTGGGATCGAGTAAGACTAGATCGGCAAAATAATTCGGGGCGATTTGCCCTCGTCCCTCTAAGTTAAAAAATTGTGCGGGTAAATACGTGATTTTATGGATGGCTTCTTCCCAACTTAACGCTTTTAATTCCAAAACATAGCGCTGAAGATATTCCGTAAAGGCACCGTACGAGCGGGGGTGGGGCTGGCCAATGGTCTTGGGGGCATTAATGGGGTAGCTCCACGAATCGGTGCAGATCATAGCCTGTGGCCATAGGATGGCCGTATCAATATCTTGCTGGTTGATACAGTGGTAGACGATCCAGGTCTCTGTGCTTTTGGTGAGTATCTGAGCGATGGTTTCGCTGTCGCTTAATGCTTGCTCTTGCGCTATCTCAGCTACAGTTTTACCAAAATAGGCTTCAAATTCATCTGAGATAATCATCATTTGCGTTAAATCATAATCGCGTTTGATGATCCAGTCAGCGATGTCTTGTACCACTTTGGGGTCTTCCAATTTCTTGGGCACTTGCTCGATGCCTTCTTTCAAAATATAGTTGGGGATAAACGCTCGGAGCTTGGTAGAAATCGCCGTGTAGGGATACACATCTACAGCCACTGGCATATCGGGGTGCTTGGCATTGAAGGCTTCGATCTGAGCCAGTACCTTGGGAATTTTGCCCCAGTTTTGCTGCTCTGCTGCTTTCAGGTGGCTGATAAGTGTACGCACTCCTGCCTGCTCACTAATGGTCAGGGCCTCGGTAATAGCCTCCTCAATATGGTTGCGCTCATCGCGAATGTGCGAGGCGTAGACGCCGCCTTTTTCGGCTACAATTTCCGCTAACGCAATAACTTCCTCCATTTCCGCAAAACAGCCCGGAGCATAAATCAGGCCAGTAGAAAACCCAATCGCGCCTTCATCGATCGCTTTCGCTAAATCGCTCTTCATTGCCTCTAGCTGCGCGGGCTTTAGGTTCTTCCAATCATCCATATGGCCCCCTCGCAAAGTGCTGTGCCCCACTAGGGTTGCGATATTGAATTGCAGCTGCTCGCTAATTTTCTCAAAATATTCAGCCGTAGTGCGCCACTCAAAAGGAAAGCCTATTTCGTTTGAAAGGCGCTCCATCGTAGCCACTAGATGCGGCCCAATGGGTGCTGGGGAAGTACCGCAATTGCCAAAAATTTCGGTGGTAATACCTTGATAGAGCTTGTGGTTGGCTGCCTCTGGAAAAAAGTAGCCGAAGCCCGTTGATGCGTGGGGGTCGATAAATCCGGGGGTGAGTAGCAGGCCCGTAGCATCGATGGTGTTTTTGGCAGCAGGGAGTGGGGCATGTTCATCCAACACCACAATGCGATCTCCCTTTATCCCAATCGGCTGGATGCGTGCCTTTTCTTTTAATCCAGTACAAACAGTCGCATTCGTAATTAAATAGTCGAGCATAAATTATGGCTTTAAAATCACTTTTTGGGTAGAAAATTTATCGAGCTGCGCCTCCACTACTTGGCTTTCCAAACTGGGGGCAACGGTAATAAAACCCTGCTCCATCTGCACAGCTGGCGCAATAATGTCTTCTTTAAAATAGCGGCTAGATGGACTCAAGTCGTGGGCCTTGGCATCGGGCAAGTAGGAAGCCATTTCCAGGTTGAGCAAGCGTCCAATCCCCGTTTCGAACATGCCGCCTAGCCAGCAGGGGAGCTGATGCTCGTGGCAGTAGTTGAGTATCGCAATACTACTAGCAATACCTCCTACACGACCTATTTTTAGGTTCACTTCGTCTACGATATGTAGTTGGTGCAACTTGACCAAATCCCCGATACTGGTAATTTCTTCATCAAAGCACACCTTCAGCTTCGGAAAGCGCGCTTTTGCTTGTAGCAAAATATCGAAGCGACTAGGCGGCGTGGGCTGTTCAATCACTGCTCCGTAGGTATCTACAAAGTATTGTAATTGATCCAAGTGCTGCTCATAATAACTCCCATTTGCATCAAAGCTGACGTACACCCCTTGCTCAACGAGCAGCGGATTGATATGCTCAAAGTGGCTTATATCTACCTGTGGCGCTATTTTAAATTTGATGCGCTGGTAGCCTTCTGCAATAGCATTGACTACGGCTTCGTAGAGCGCTTCTTTAGTTGGATAAAAACCGAGGGAGATACCTACGGGCACTTTTTCAATAGCATCCGCTTTCAGCGCTTGATCGAGCAGGTTTTGTTCGGTCTGCTGTCGCAAAATGCCAAAGGCAGCGACCTCTACGGCCGCACGAGTGAAATTCCAGCCTCGGTGTTTCTGCAACACTTGGAGGAGGTCTTGATACGTAAGCTGTTGGCTCAGCTGTGGTACTATAAAGTCTTGCAGGATATGCCACGCCCCCTTCAAAAATTCGGAGGAAAAGTAAGGATCAGGACGGCAAGCACATTCTCCATAGCCTATCCGCCCCTCTCGGTCGATCCATTTTACAATAAGGGTTTCCTTTGATTTGCGGATGCCTATCCCTGATTGGAAGACCCTTTTCTGGGGCAAATCGAGCCAAAAAAGCTCTATCTGCTGTAGTGAAATAATTTGGTTGGTCATAATATTTTAAGCTGAGGCATCGGAGTATACTAATTCGGCAGGGGAATACCAAATGAATGGAGTGGGAATGTGTGCGGAGTTATCAGTACGGATTGCAAATCCGTACAGTGCGTGCTGGGTTGCCGGGTAGCCCACCACTTACTTTCTTTGCGAAAGCAATTCCAAAGCTTTTGCTAATTGGCTGTCGGTCTGGCCCATGCGATCGGTCAAGGTGTAAGGCACTAAAATATCCGGCTGTACGCCATAGCCATCATAGAGGTGTCCGTCAGGTTGGTAGGAGACGATGCGGGAGAGCTTGACGCCTATGCCTGATTGCGGCAAGTCCATTGTCTTAGAATATCCGCTTCCTCCACCTGTGGGTTCCCCTAAGAGCTGCACCCGATCGCCTTGGCGGATGCCTGCTGCAAAAATATCGGAAGCGCTGAAACAACCACTGTCTATCAAGACGATAACGGGCTTATCATAGTAATACGTGCCATGTGCTTGAGTTGGGCTGACTACCATATAGTGATAGTCTGAAAAGTGAGCATCATTAATAGCATATTGGGGCTGAAAATTGGTTTTAAACGTCTTGATACAAGCGCGCTCCTCCGCATTGAAGTTGGCAGAAGATTCAGGATAGGAGAACCTAGCCTCTAGGTAGCCATTTGTGGGCTGCGGGGCATTGGCTTGATCGACTCTAAAGCGAGCTATATTGCAGATTACGGGTTGTTGGATAAGATAGGGGAGTAGTGCTTTTAGGGCATCTCGTTTTCCTCCACTGTTACCTCGAATGTCAATGATGAGTGCATCCGTCGTTCTGAAGTAGTGCATGGCCTGGTGGAGCGTATCGATAAACGAGTCTTCATCTTTCATCTTGCGTTGAATAGCCAGATAGCCAATATTTTGCTCCAGGGTAGTTTGCCTAAAGGCATAGCGCTTCATGGGTTTATGAAATGGGTAACGATCAATTTTGATGTTTTGGATATGCTGGTTGATCCCATTGCTCAGCGTAAGCTTGGCGGTGTCTAACTGAGTACTACCAGCCATTTTTAAAATGATCCAAGGATAGTCTAAGAACTCTAGGGTGTTGCGTTCTACGTAGCGCTCAGTTGTTTTGGGTACCAAGCGTTCTGCACAGGCATATAATCTTTGAATAGGAATATTATTGATGGCGAGTAATTGGGGGTATGCTTCATTAAAAAAGCGATGTTCGGCAGCGTTAATGGCATAGAATTGTTCCTCTTCTTTTAGAATAAGGAAAGGCGAGTTCGTGCTCTTCAGTTTGGTATTTGCTACTTGACTGGTGCCTATCCTGCTATGACCATCCCCAAAGTTGGCCATAAACATTTTGAGCTGTAGCGCTAAGTCTGCTTTGGTAATGCCTTGCTGAAGGTCAGCAATAATTGCATCGATAGCTCGTTTATAGTCGAAGCCAGTGAGGTGTAGGTAGGAGTAATGGTGGGTCAAACGCCAATCGAGGTGTTCTAAATCTGCTATAACAGCTGCCGGACTAAGCCAGTTTTCGGCAGTTGGTGCGTAGCCATCTAGTCGGATAGTTAGATAATGGAGTGACGGATCATTTGGATCGGGATGTTCCCGTTGGATACGATTTTGGCCATACTGATGCTCCCAAAAGGTGGTAGCTAGCTCTCGGTTTTCGATCTTCAAAGCAAATAGCGCTGTTTGCTCTACTCCTTGGTGCTCAAAGCTCACAGAAATGCTATCTTCCCGTTGGATATTAAAGTCATCCATCATATAATGGGTATACCGCACCATTGCTTTCTGCCAATTCGTCGGCTCATCGTTGATCGCCCAACTCATATAATCCGCTATGGGCTTACCTGCTATGCGCACTAGCTTGACCCACTCGCCTTCATATTCTACATAAGGCTGATTTTCTTTGAATAGCATTTTGGGGAAAGCTGTTCGTTTATCTTTTTGCTGGGCTACAGAAGATATGGTAAAGGTAAAGAGTAAGACTAGAAGGAGTAACCTTTTCATTTTCTGTGAAATCATACTAATTTTTCAAAACAGACACTATTTTCTACTCCAATATACTGCCCATAATTGGGAATGCTGGTATAGCCATTCTTTTGGTAGAGCGCTATAGCATCTTGCTGGCGCCTACCTGTTTCAAGCACACATCGTTGGTAGCCCAGCGCTGCTGCCCAGTCTTCGAGCGCTTTCAATACGTTAGTAGCTAGGCCTTTCCCACGGCTATCTGCTAACGTATACATACGCTTTACTTCTACTGTATTGGTATCAAAATGTTTGATCGCACCGCAAGCAATAGCATGGCCCGCTTCCATCGCTACAATAGCATACTTTATATCATCGATGTGATTGTACTGATGATAAAAGGCATGCTCCTCGCCATCAATAACGGCCAATTCAGCATCTAGCTGCCCTACCAAGCCTTGAAAGCGCGCATCCGAAGCGTCAGTTTTATGCAGTACAATCATGCGGACAGTCGTTAATCTTCTACCGTATAAAAATCAAAAATAGGGACATCAATTCCCAAGAACACCGTCCACCGATAGGCACTCGATTCTGTATCTACTCCATTAACGGTCACGGTTCTGGTATTGGGCCCGTATTGCCAACCCGCCCCTACGCTGAAGGGTGAATTACCAAAGTTGTACAGTCCCATTAGACCCGGCGATAGGATATTTTCAAAAGAGAGCTTTGGCAAGTCCTCCACATTGTCATCACCGATGCGGAAGCTAGTAACTGCACCCAAGTCGAGTATGGGCGCAAAGAGGGTCCAAGAGCCCCAGGCATCTTTACTGGTTTTAAAACTCAGGGATAAACCAATGGGCACACTCAGGCTGATATTGTTGAGCGGGAAAACTCCTGTTTCATTAAGTTCTACTGCATTTTCTCGACCAAAGCTGCCACCGAAGTAAGAGTTGAGGCCAAAGTCGAGCATATTCACGCGCTTGGTGCGGGAGCTTCCTTTGGGTACAGCCGCCGCTGCAAAAGCAGCACTAATATCTCCCGGTTCTTTGGCGGAAGCCACCCCCGCAAAGAAGGTACCATAGCGTAAGATATTAGTCTTGATGCGCCGCACCGCACTACAGCTATCCTCAGAGATGAGGTCGCAAGGATTATCGGTTCGAAAAGCAATCGTCTCGTAGAGCTGCACCAGATTGGCCATCGCGGGGCCATATTCTCGTTGGCTTAAGTTGTCAAATAAATCCAGTGTTTGGGTAGAGATGACGGGTATATTGCGGAGCACTCCAAACTGTTGGGTTAGAGGCAGTGCATTACCTGTAAATTGAAGGCGGTTTGGCCGAGGGGCAAAAATAGGGGTGGTAATCACATCATTTAAGAAGCCAATGGTAGCTCGTAGGAAGGGGTAATAGTCGCGGAAGCCTAGCGACTCGTCGCGCTTACGGCGCACGCGAATACTATCTTTTTGAATGTTAATATCTCCAATCGTATTGATGAGCGAGGTTGCTAGATTGGCTACGCCATCGCTCGATAGGCGCTCGCCTAAGTTCAAGCTGCTGAGGCGTTGATACATAAGCCCTAGGTACGCTTCGCGCGTAAGCTGGCTGCTCATCACATTGTTAAATTGCTCGGCTGTCAACCACTTCTTGCCGGTACTCGGATCACCTTTAAAGCAATACATCAAGTGGGCTGTAAACTCTAGCGTACGTGCAAAGTTGGTGGTATTTTTGATGGCCCCCAGATAAGACGAAACACTGTCTTGTCTTAAGGTACTCAGCGTGCCACTCAAATTGGCTGCTTCATTGATAAGCACTGTAGTAAGAGAGTCGGTAGCAGAGTTGAATAGCGGGGTGACAATGATAGGTTGCGCCCTCATCTTCTGCATAAGTGGGCTCTGTTCTGAGAGCTTGAGCTCGGCAGCCATGCTGTCCATACGAGTAAGGACTAATTGCTCCACATTGCCTACGTAGTTTCGCCTAGCATTTAATTTATCGAATAAGGTGGCGTCTTCAGGTAGCTGTCGCTCTGCGAAGAAAAATTCGGGATCCTGTAAGGTTCCGGCTAGGTATTCCAGTGCTTTTATGTCGAAGGTGGTGGCGCCTTTGGCTTCCCAAAAGGTCTGAATATCAGTCTGAATATCGGTTCGTAAGCTGCGTTGTGTTTCTGTGATATTTTGGAGGGCTTTGTTCAATTCCGCTAAGGTATCTGTGGGTGTGAAAGAATCCAGCAGATATTCTAGCGCTTTGGTGGCGCGATCTACCGATTGATCCCACTCTCTAAGGAGTCGGGCTTTGTTGGGCTGGCCTTCAAAGCCATTGAGCATAATGTCAGAAAGCTCCAAACCAGCAGCGGTGAGCTGAAGGGGATTGGGCAGCGTGCCAAAATATTTTTCGTAGTTTTCTACCCTTGGGGCAGCTAATATATATTGATAGGCTAATTCACCTTGTAGATAGCTGGTAATGACTGCGGTAGTGTCCCAGCCTGTTCGTATTTGTCGGTACAGGCTATTAAAATTAGAGGAATACTGGCTATATATCTGCTTGACTTGATTGATTTGGTTGGAGTCGAGCGATATATCGACAAAGGCTTTAATATAGGCGGCTTGCATTTTATTTTGCTTCAAATTGATCGAGTCGTATACTACATTGAGTAGCTTATGGTGCTGATCAATCGACTCCGAAAAAGAAGCCAATGTAGAGGTGCCGCTCAGCTTTTCAGCCAAGGCTAGATTGGAGCGCTTTTTTACTTCTTTTCGTCTCTTGAGGAGCTGCGTGTAGGCTAGCGGGATGATGGTATCAATGGCTACACCACGGTAGGCGAAGTCTACCATATTATAAACCGTGAGCATATTTATGACCGAAGGTACAGTGTCGAGATGCTGATATTTGGGTAAGTCTAATAGCTCCGGCAGGCGAATACCTACCAAGTTAAGATCGTCTACAAAGGCTTCGCGCGCACTGATGAGGAGGGATTTGTAGTTGGGCAGATTGATGTTTTCCAAGAAGTTTTTACTATCGGGAAAGAGGATGCCCAATTCGGGAATATCATCTAGGCGTTTACGCAAGTTTTCCATAAAAGCATAGTTGAACTCTTCCTGTGCCCGATCCAACACAAAGTCGGCAAGGCCCGTGATGAGGGTGGTGGAAAAGTCGAGCTCTCCAGCAGCAGATTGGCTGGCACTGATGCTCGAAACCGTTTCTTGCGCGGCAGCTAAATTGGTAATAGCAGGCTCGGCATACTCTTTGGTAATCTGTTCGATGCTAGGTAGAAGGGTAGCCGAAAAACCATCTGCTTCGTAGAGGAGGTCTAGGGCTTGAGCAGTGGGCTGGCGTTCAATCGTCTTTACGGTATTATCAATCTGTTGTACCAATTTGATAGAGTCTTTCCAACTAGGAATATCAAAATAAGTGGTAGGGAATAACTTGCTTAGGAAAGGATTCTCTTCTGATAGCGCCCTAGAGCGCGTAAAGTTGTACCGGATGGGCTGGCCATTTCGGTTACGATTAAAAATATTGGCTTGTATGATACCCTGGGCATTGGAGTACAGGTATTTATTGATGGTTTGTTCCCAAACACCAAAGCCTCCTACTACCTTAACGGTAAAGAAGGTAGCTTCATTTTGGAGATCAATAGAAAACACTTGATCCGCCGCAGTGAATGACCGTTGGATATACATCGTGTCATAGCGGAAAGTCAGGTCAATACCTTTTAGGCCTTTATTGGTAATGGCATAGGTGGTTTCTTCTTGGAGTAGAAAGGAATCCTGCTGACTGCCAAAATTATAAAGAGATTCAGGAGGCTGTCCGGGCTGTTTCTTTAGCAACTCATAAGTGGCAGCGCTGTCGCCTACAATTTTCACCTCCACTCCATTATTTTCGAGTAGGTTGACTAGGTCTAAGGCTTCTAGGTAGAGCGATTGACCTTGCAGGCTAGTCAAATGAAAAAAACTTAGGAGTAGCACACTCCACCATATACGTGAGATTGATTGAGCCATAACAAATTGGATAAGATTAGAAATAGTACACAGAAGAGGCAGTAATGATTATTGAAGTACGCTTAACTTGGATTGTCCTTAGCATCTGTCACTACTCCCTCTGTTGCTACTCCATCTGCCGCATCTAGTTGGGCTTGAATAAAAGCACTTAAGTCAGTAAATGTGGCCACTAATTCTGGAATGGAAGCATTCTCGAAAGCGCGGAGCTTGGTTTCACACTTGATAATCGTAGGTTCTGTAACTAGTACTTTATCATGGGTAAGTAACTCTTGATACGTATTGTTGTTGTCGGCCATTGTGGTGAGGGCCGTTTGCATTGCTTCAGCGGTAACGCCGAGAATAGGGGCAATCGTTCTGATGTCGGGGAGGAAAAGGAATTTGGTGGTGATGGCCGTATTAATGCTATTAACACGATCGCTCATTTTACGGTTCAGTTGATTCATCGTTTAGGGTTAAGGTTGTAAAATATAGAGATTCAAGCAACTAAAGTAATCAATATTCTACAATTTGACTTACAGAATCGCTTTGAATCTATTTTGATACTCTTTGGGGGTCACCTTTTCTTTCTTTTTAAAGACCCGGATAAAGTAGGATAAGCTATTAAAGCCACATCGCATATATATATCCTTAACCTTGTTTTTGGGGTTT